>CAYZLB010000054.1:0-16473 GCA_964479235.1 uncultured Desulfohalobiaceae bacterium | reverse complement strand
CTCACCTTGCTTCCAGGCTGCACCTCGGCCTCCGGACCCAACAAACGCAAACCCTCTGCATCATGAACGGCCAGAACCATGCCTTGGGAAAGCACCCCGCGCATTTTGCGCGGCTTGAGATTGGCCACCACCACCACCTGTTTACCCTGCACCTCATGGGCAGAAAATTTCTGGGCCAAACCAGCTACGATCTGCCTCGGCTCTGACTCCCCAATTTCCACCAGCAGCTTGATCAGTTTGTCCGCCTTGGGCACGGCTTCGGCCTGAACCACGGTCCCCACCCGCAGATCAAGTTTTTGAAAATCGGAAAACTCAACTTCCGTAGGTTCCGAAGCGTTCCGGGTCTGGCAATCTGTCGTGTTGGTCATCTTCTGGGTCTTTTTTTGCTTTTTGCCCTGATCTGTATCCGCCTCTGCCTTGTCTATGTTCAGCTCCTGGCGTGGAAAGAGATTTGATGTTTTGGCCACCAAAGTTTCCGGGGTGAGCATGGTCCAATTGCGGCCTTCAGTCAGCAGGTCCGCCTGACGTGGAGCTGCCTCCTGGCCCAACTGTTCGAGCATCTTCTCCCCGGCCTCCGGCATCACCGGCCACACAGCCAGGGCAATCCGCCGCAGAGAGGCCAGGACGACGGCCATCACCGTCCGCAGACGTTCAGTTTCTCCAGACTTATGCAGGGCCCAGGGGGCCATGCTATCAATATATCTATTCACCCCACGCACAAACTCCCAGAAAGACTCCAAAGCCTGGGCAACCTGAAACTTCTGAAAATGTCTTGCATACTCTTCCACTGCCTTCTGACCCAGCAAGAGGAGTTCCCGGTCTTTCGCCAGAAGCGCAGCACACTCTGGCACCCTGCCCTGGAAGTACCTATGAGTCATGGCCAATGAACGATTGAACAGATTCCCCAAGTCATTGGCCAGATCGGCATTGAACCGATTGACCAGGGCCGGCTCGGTAAAGCTCCCGTCGTGGCCGAAATGCATTTCCCGCATTAGGAAATAACGAAATCCGTCCAGCCCGTATTTGGTCCGCATGCTCAAAGGTTCGACCACATTGCCCAGACTCTTGGACATCTTGGTCTCATCCACTTTCCAGTATCCATGTACCCTCAGGCCCCTATACGGCGCAATGCCGGCAGCCTTGAGCATGGTAGGCCAAAAAACGGCATGGGGTTTTAATATGTCTTTGGCTACTATATGGTGGGCCGCCGGCCAGAAGGTGGTGAACTTTTCCCCATCCGGCCAATCCAGCGCACTGATATAATTGATCAAGGCGTCGAACCATACATAGGTCACATACCGGGTATCAAAGGGAAGCTCAATTCCCCAGGTCAAGCGGGTCTTGGGCCGGGAAATACACAGGTCATCCAAGGGCTCACGAAGCATGGCCAGGACTTCGCTTCGGTATTGTTTGGGCTGAATAAACTCGGGGTTGTCGTGAATGTATTCCCGCAGCCAGTCCTGATACTGAGACATCCGGAAAAAATAGTTGGCTTCCTGGATATACTCAGGTTTGGTCTGGTGATCCGGGCACAGACCATCCACAAGCTCTTTTTCCGTGTAAAAACACTCGCATCCAAAACAGTAGTGTCCACCATATTCACCAAAGTAAATATCTCCCTGGTCATAGACCAACTGCAAAATCTTTTGGACTGTTTCCTTGTGCTTTTCTTGCGTGGTCCGGATAAACTGATCATTGGCGATACCCAGCTTGGGCCACAAATCATGAAACTGGCCGCTGATGGTATCCACATAACTCTGGGGGTCCTGACCGTTGGCTTCAGCAGCCTGAACGATCTTGTCTCCGTGTTCATCCGTACCGGTCAGGAAGTAAGTTTGCTCCTGGAGCAGGGCATGAAAACGATTGATTGTATCTGCCAAAATAGTGGTATAGGCATGCCCCAAATGTGGCTTGGCGTTTACATAGTAGATCGGGGTAGTTACATAGAAACTGTTCACAACAGCCTTTCCTTATTTTTCCTGCTTTTTCTTTTTCTGTCTGCCCCGAACCTGTCTGGGCCCGGGTTTGCCTTTCCCTCTCCTGGACGGCCCGGGTTGGGATTGCGTCCTCCGTCTTTGCCCCTGACCATCCTTTCCATCCTTGTCACCGGTAGATTGCGGTTGTTCCTTTGGCCCGGGGTTTGGAGCGGATTGGACCTGTTGCTCCGGCTGTTCAGTATTTCCAGGGATTGACTGAGCTGGCTTGATATCTGCCGGTTTTGTTCGTTGATTGCGCTGATTGCCGGACGGAGGTTCAAATACATGACGTAATGCCGTACCGGCCTTTCCATGAATCAAATCCTGCCATTCGGTCAAAGAGACTTCCCGCTCCCCCTCCCCGGCATCCACAATCAAGGAATCCCGAAACATATTGGCCCGCAGGACCTTTACTTCTCCTTTCGGGGTCTCATACCATTTGCCGATTTTGGGGCACCGGCGCTGAAAATCTATGTATTGTTCTCGCTCAAAATTCAGGCAGCAGAGCAGTCGGCCGCAGGCACCTGATATCTTAGATGGATTCAAAAACAACTGCTGTTCCTTGGCCATCTTTATGGTCACTGGTTCGAACTTGCGCATGAACAAATGACAGCAGCAAACCCGACCGCAATTGCCGATTCCCCCAAGAATCTGGGCCTCGTGCCTGACCCCGATCTGGCGCAGCTCAATTCTTGTCCTGTGTTTGGAAACCAAGATTTTTACCAATTCCCGGAAATCGATCCTGGCCGGGGCAGTGAAATAAAAGATGATCTTGCTTTGATCAAAGCGGACCTCCACGTCCACCAGTTTCATATCCAGGCAGAGTTCCCGAATCGTTTCCCGGCAATAGGCCATGGCCTCTTTACGCAGCCATTCATTTTGGGCCTGGGTCTGAAAGTCTTCAGCGCAGGCCAGACGCTGGACAGACTTGATATCTTCCAAAGCCAGACCCGGGGGCGGCTCTTGGCGGACAACGGCCACATTGGCCAGTCCAGGGCCCTCTTCGGTTGTGACCAGAACCCAATCCTTGACTTGCGCTGATGCTGCTTCTTCCCGGGCTGAAAAATAGTAAATCTGCCCTTGGACTCGAAACTTAACTCCCAAAAAACACTGCATATATTTTTACTCGGTCCATTACCTGTTGAGATTGCTTCGGCCTTGCGGACGAAGACAAGCTACGCCCCTACGATACCTCCCACCTACCGGGTAACAGCCGTAGGGGCAGACAATAAGGGCCGCCGAAGCATAAGAGGGCGGATGATTATTCGCCCCTACTCCATGTTGCTCCCTACGCTTCATAATTGATCACCCCGGCAAATCTGACACCAGTACCCAAGGTCCGATCTCCAGACCCATACCTTTGCCTACTTGGTGGCCAAGATCTCCTTGAGCTTGTGCACAGCCCGGCCGATGCCCGAGGGATCATTGCCACCGGCCTGAGCAAGGTCGGGACGTCCGCCGCCTTTGCCGCCTGCCTCTTTGGCCACGTCTTGGATCAGATCCGGTGCAGTAAATCGATCATGGAGGTCAGCACTGACTGAAAGCAAGAGATTGGCCTTGTCTCCATTGGGAGTGGCCAGAAAAATGACCCCGGATTGCATCCTGGTCCGCAGATCGTCCATCATGGAACGTAGACTCTTCATACCCGCCCCGGGCGGCAGATCCAGGCGCAGGGCCAGGGTAGGAACGCCGTTTATGGTTTCTTTCTGGTCCATCACGTCCTGGGCGCTGCCACTCAGTTGGCTGGCCTGCAAGGCATCTTTTTCTTTCTGCAGGCCCTTGATCTGCTCCTGCAGTTCATCGATCTTGTCTGTAAGATTTTCCGGAACAACCCGCAGCCTGCCTGCAGCCTGCTCCAGGTGCTGACGGTGCTGCCTGTATATCTTCAGCGCATTCCAGCCGGTCGCGGCCTCTATCCGCCGGACACCGCCGGCTATTCCAGCCTCGGAAAGGATGGTGAAACTTCCAGCCTGGCCTGTAGCATCCAGATGGGTCCCGCCGCACAATTCTTTGCTCACCCCGGGCACACTGACCACCCGCACCTCGTCCGCGTACTTTTCCGTAAACAGCCCTAAGGCCTCTTCCTGCCTGGCCTGTTCAAAGGGCTTGACTTCCTTGCTCAGACGAATATCGGCCAGAATGGCTGCATTGACCCGATCTTCAATGCGGCTCAACTCGTCCCGGGTCAAGGCGTTGATATGGGTAAAATCAAAGCGGAGCCTGGTCGGGCCAACCAGGGACCCGGACTGCTTGACATGCCGGCCCAAGACCTCACGCAAGGCTGCATGCAGCAAATGGGTACAGGTATGATTGCGGGCCGTGGCTATTCGAGGTCCTTCCTCCACATGCAAATTGACTTCCTGATCCTTGGACAAGGAACCTTTTTCCACCTGGACCAAATGGACAATGAAATCCCGGGCCGGCCGCAGGGTATTGGCAACATGCCCCATCCCGGTCTCGGTCAGGATATGGCCGGTATCCCCCAACTGCCCCCCGGACTCGCCGTAGAACGGCGTCCTGGCTGTCATGACATAGGCCTGTTCTCCAGCATTGACTGCAACAATTGCCTGGCCGTCCAACCCCATAAGACCAACGATCCGGCTGGAGGCCTGCAGAGCATCATACCCAACAAATTCGGTCTTCCATCCAGCCTCCAGATAATCGGAAAAACCGGCGGCCAGATCTATCTCACCGCTGCCGGACCAAGAGGCCTTGGATCGCTGCCGCTGTTTCTGCATCAGCTGCTCGAATCCGGGTTCATCTACCTCAAAGCCTTGTTTCTCGGCCACATCCTTGACGATATCCACAGGGAAACCAAACGTATCGTAGAGTTTGAACACCGCCTCTCCAGGAACGAGGGCCTGGCCGGCATTGGTCAGCTTTTGTAACTCGTCCTCCAGCATGGACAAACCCTTGTCCAGGGTACGACTGAAATTTTCCTCTTCCTGAAAGACGACCTTGTCCATGAAGTCCTCGGTCTTGCCAAGTTCTGGATAAGCCTCCCCCATTTCCCGCACAGTCTGTCCACAGATTTCATGCAGAAAGGGATCAGCCAGGCCCAGAAAACGGCCGAATCTGAAAGCCCGCCGGATCAATCGGCGAAGGACGTAGCCCCGTCCTTCATTGGCCGGCAGGATGCCGTCGGCAATCATAAAGGGCACTGCTCGGCAATGATCGGCAATAACCCGCAGGGCCACGTCAGTATCCGGGTCCACCTTGTATTCCACTCCGGCTTTGTAGGCCATGCTCTGGATCAAGCCGGTAAACAGATCCGTGTCGAAATTGGAGTACACGCCCTGGCAGACTGCGGCGATCCGCTCCAGGCCCATCCCGGTGTCTATACTCGGCTTAGGCAGGGGGGTCATGGTCCCGGATTCATCCCTGTTGTACTGCATAAAAACCAGATTCCAGATCTCCAGGTAGCGATCGCATTCGCAGACTCCGATTTCACAGTCTGGACCGCAGGCCATGTGCTCACCCTGATCAAAGTGCACTTCCGAACATGGGCCGCACGGACCAGTATCTCCCATGGACCAAAAATTGTCTTTTTCTCCCAGCCGATAGATCCGCTCCAGGGGCAGGCCAGCCACCTTTCGCCACAGAGCAATGGCCTCATCATCGTCCTTGTATACAGTGGCGTACATCCTCTCAGCCGGCAGGCCCAACGCTTTGGTCATGTACTCCCAGGCCAGGGCAATGGCCTGTTCTTTGAAATAATCGCCAAAGGAAAAGTTGCCCAGCATTTCAAAGAACGTATGGTGTCTGGCGGTCCGACCGACATTTTCCAGATCATTGTGTTTGCCGCCGATCCGAAGGCATTTTTGAGAGGTCGCCGCCCGTTGGTACGGACGCTTTTCCTGACCCAAAAAGAGCTTTTTGAACTGGACCATCCCCGCATTGGTAAACAGCAGGGTAGGATCGTCCTTGGGGATAAGAGGAGAACTGGGAACAATATGATGGTCGTGTTGGGCGAAAAAATCCAGAAACGAACGTCGTATTTCTGCAGCGCAGATCACATGAAACTCCCTGTGGTCGTAAGCATTTGTAGTATGCAGATTTCAGTGCCGGACAGTGGTTTTACTCCTCAACCTTCTGTCCCCCATTTTCTGCCCTCTGCCCTTCGTCCTCTATCTTCTCTCCACTCTCGGCTGCCTCTGCCGGTTCTTTCATTCCCAGACGTTCCAGCAGCTGATCTTCAATTGCCTGTCTGATATCTGTATGTTCAAGCAAAAACGCCCGAACATTTTCTTTGCCCTGACCAAGACGTTCCGAGCCAAAGGCATACCAGGAACCGCTTTTATCCACTATCCCGTGCTGAATGCCCAGGTCAAGGAGCTCTCCTTCCCTGGATACCCCGGTACCAAACAGAATATCAAACATAGCCTCCCGAAATGGCGGGGCTACCTTGTTTTTAACGATCTTGACCCTGACCCGGTTGCCGTAGACCTCGTCCTTATCCTTGAGGGTCTGGATCCTACGGATATCCAATCTTACGGAAGAATAGAATTTCAGGGCGTTGCCGCCGGTTGTCGTCTCCGGACTGCCGTATCCGGTCATTCCGATCTTCATCCGGATTTGGTTGATGAAGATGACTGAGGTCTTGGAACGGTGAATGGATCCGGTCAACTTACGCATGGCATGGGACATGAGCCTGGCCTGCCCCCCAACCTGGGTTTCGCCCATGCTGCCCTCAAGCTCTGCCTGGGGAATCAGGGCGGCCACTGAGTCGACCACGATCACGTCCACTGCCCCGGAACGGACAAGAAGATCACAAATTTCCAGAGCCTGCTCGCCATAGTCGGGCTGGGAGACAAGGAGTTCATCAGTCTTGACCCCGACCCGTTGGGCATAGGACACGTCCATGGCATGCTCGGCGTCCACAAAAGCCACAGTCCCACCCATCTTCTGGGCTTCGCTCAGGATCTGCAAGGCCAAGGTGGTCTTTCCCGATGATTCCGGCCCATAGATTTCAACCACCCGGCCGCGGGGTATCCCCCCCACGCCCAAGGCCAGATCCAGGCCGATGCTTCCTGTTGGTATGACCGGGACGCGCTGATGGGCTTCATCGGACAAAAACATGACCGATCCCTGTCCGTATTTGCGCTCGATAGTGGTCAAAGCGGTCTTCAAGGCTTCTTTGCGCAGGTCTTCAGACCCCTGCTGCTGCTTGCGGGCCATGGTCAACTCCAGATGATTGTCGTGGCTGATGAAACATTTCATCAAACAAAAGACTTTTTTACCAGATCCACCGGGCAAGGGCAATATGCCGAGATACGCCTTCCAGTCAGCTTGCTCCTGAGATCAACCTGGGCTAGAATCCTGGCCATGCACAGAACATACGATTGCTTGGTCCTGTTTTCCGGCGGCTTGGACAGCATTTTGACCTGCAAAGTTCTGCAAGACCAAAATGTACGGCCTTTGGGCATCCATTTTCTCAGCCCTTTTTTTGGACGGCCGGAAAAGATCGCCGAATGGCAGGAAATGTACGGCCTGGATCTATTGGGCGCAGATATCAGTGAGGATTTTGTCCGTTTAGTCGCCCAAGGTCCCCGATGGGGATGGGGCAGACATCTCAACCCCTGTATTGACTGCAAAATCCTCATGCTTCAAAAGGCCAAGGAATTCCTTGGAAAATATAATGCCTCCTTCCTGGCCACTGGAGAGGTGCTGGGCCAGCGACCCATGTCCCAACGCCGGGACGCCATGAACACTATCCTTCGGGAAGCCGGAGTTCAGGGCCTGCTTCTGCGGCCTTTAAGCGCCAAGCTGATGCCCCCGAGCCCAATGGAAGAGCATGGTCTTGTGGACCGGAAACGCCTCTTGGCCATCAAAGGACGGGGCCGCAAGGAACAACTGCGTTTGGCTCAAGAATACGGACTTTCGAAGATTCCCACCCCGGCCGGGGGATGCCTGCTCACCGAGCCTGAGCATGTCAAACGATTCCGGCCTGTCCTGGAGCTCCTCAGTCCGCCTCGCACCCAGGACTTTCAGTTGGCTACAGTGGGACGACAGTACTGGGCGGATGGTCACTGGCTGGTCATTGGACGAAATAAGGCGGACAACGACACCTTGGCCGAGATGACGACCCCGGGCGATCTGGTTTTTAAGCTGGCTTCCTTTCCCGGTCCATTGGCCCTGGGCCGGCAATTTAAAAACCCCTGGCCGGAAACAGTAATCCGCGATGCAGCCAGGTGCATGGCCCGGTTTTCATCCAAGGCGGTCAAATCCAAAGAACCCGTCGCCGTCCGGGTTGGCACTTGCATGGAAAGTATTTATGAACTGGATATCAATCCAAAGGACAGTCCTGAGCTGAACTGGGAGGAGCCAGGGTGATTCTGGTCCCAGGCTCGGGCCTTCACACCCCATAATGGTCGCACCAAAAGCCCCCCCAAGCTGGTCTTTATACACAGTTGACACCCAGTTACATACGGCTTTGCCGTAGACCTTTGGTCTATGTAACCAGGTAAACCGTGGGATAAGGAATCTGTCATCATGACCACCCACCCCTGTCCCCGCCCTAACCAGGGCGGGGAACCGAAATACCACGTACGTGCTAAAAATTCAGGGATCCCGATCTTCTGGAGATCTTGATGCCCTCACCAACAATTAGACAGATACACCTAGTCTTCTCTGGCTCCCCTCCCTGCTGCGGCTTTGCGCAGCTGTAAAGGGACGGGTTAGGGGAGGGTGCTGTGATTCCAATTTTTGGGCGCTTTGGCCCAAAAATATGTCAGATTTGCCAAAGGCAAAGCTGACTATGGCCGTGCCCACTGTTTGACCACCTCCTCCTGGTGAAGATATCGAGCGATGTTTGTGGTCCCGGTCAAAACCACTTCCCTGCCTCGCCCTTCCTTGGCTACCAGCAAAGGCACACCCCGATATCCCCGGGATGCAAAAAAATCCCTGGCCTGCTCTACAGCATTTCTGATCCGATCCGGAATATGATCAGCTTTTAAGGCCTTGTCCTGTTTGGCCTTCAGGGTCAAATAAAATATGTTCTCATTTGGATCTGTCCCCATCTGCGCTTGCTTCCGGACCCAGGCCAGCTTGGCCAGTTGCTGCCTTGACCCATCCAAACTGCACAAATGCCAGTTCACTGCAAAGGGCGCATTCATGGCCAGACTGGCCAAAACTTCCTGGCAATGCCCGCAGTTAAGGCTGAAAAAAAGGTAGTAATCCTGATTTGACCGGCCGCCCTGGGCCAAGCTGCTGACGTATGCGGCTCGCTCCAAAGACTGGATTTGACCGGACCGGGGAGGCTGCCCAGCCTCAGAAGCCACCACAAGGGTTGAATTGGCCGCAAATCCTCCTATCCAGACCGCTAGCCCAATGCAGGGTATCATCCAGCTTTGCCGCACCCAGGCCAGACTGAACAGATTGGCAAACAAAGCAGCGCCTACCCCGATACACAGCCAGCATTGCAATTTCAGGCCCACGAACTGATAGCCAAGAAGTCCGCCGTCAAAGGCCAGGGCACCCAAAAGCCACAAGGCCGCCAGATGCCAAAAAATAGGTTTATTTACCCGGGTAGCCAGGAAAAAGACCAGCCACAAGACCCAAAAAAATGCAGCACCCACAATGCGCAAGGATGTCTCGCCAATCCGGACATACTCACCAACAGCCTGGCAGGACTGCGTCTGGCACAATCCTCCGGCTTGGCTCAAATAGAGGACAACATCCAAAGTCAAAACCAGGGCTGATGCCAGCCCGATACAATGCAGAATGAAATGCCGAAAACGCATACCTTCTTACCCGTCCAAAATTCTTATAATTGTCGCATGAACATTCTTAAGGCTTCGCATTGCTTGCCTAAACCCCAAGTTTCATTCTTGATCAATCCGGCAAATTTCATTTTTTTGCCTGCTTTGAAGCAAAATATATGCCAGCTTTGCCTCCGGTAATTCTGACATCAGGATACAAAGACCTGTTCAGCCAATTCCGCCAGGCTCATATTGCTTGTCCTGGTTTTTGCGTCTGTAAACCGATCGTCCCAGTATGCCACCAACTGCTCCGGTCCGGAAAAAGACAAATCGCCGGAGTCTCGATAGTCTTGATATGCACGCAAAAAATCCTCCACATGCAATGTTTGGGGACATCCGAGAATGACAACCCCTTCCTGACCGTTGGCGGCCACAAAAGCGGCAAAACCCAGTTTCTCCAGGGCCACAAGCACCCTGTTTACCGGTTTGACCGGCATATCCAGATCCTTGGCCAATTCCACAGGGGTATAGGCAGGCCCCTGATTCAAAAAACGACGAACCAAGAGCAAAATGACAGCCAGTCCCAGCCGTTCCTTGCTTTGCAGGTTGAACTCGCCCAGCTGATGCTCATCCTTGGTTGCCCCGGACCTGGAGAGGCAAAAACTGACTTCTGCCCCAAAAAGAACAATCACCCAGCTGATGTAGAGCCAAAACAAAAAAAGAGGCAATTGAGCAAAACTGCCGTAAATAGCGTTGTACTTGCTCACCCCGATTTGATAGTGGATAAAGGTCTGTTGACTGATCTGCCACAACGTTCCGGCCAGAACACTTCCGGCCACAGCACTTCCCAGCCCGATCCGGGTATTGGTAATAAAGAGATACATAAAAAACAAGGCCGCACTGATCAAAAGATAGGGCATGAGTTTGATGATCAGGAGATATACGGTGCTGAACAAAGTGTAGGAAAGGATGTATTGAACTAAACTCGAACTTTGCATGGAGGCGGTAAAACTCGTGGCCACGATGATCAACAACGGGCAGACAAGGGTCACGGACAGGTAATCGGAAAATTTGCGGGCCAGGCTGCGCTGGCGCTCTACGCCCCAAATTGTATTAAAACTCTTTTCAATTGTCCCCAGCAAGGTGAAAACGGTGAACAAGAGCAGCCCCACGCCCATACTGCCCAGGGTAGCCACATTGGTTCGATTAATATAATCTATGATATGACTTACCACCTGTTCCCGGTCGGCACTCAAACGCAAGAGAATCTCTTGCATATAGTCTGTATTTTGAAACCCTAAACCCTTGGTTATGGAAAAGGCCACGGCCAGAAAAGGGACAATGGACAGGGCAGTGGTATAGGTCAAGGCTGAAGCCCAGAGCATACACTGGTCCCGACGAAATGAACGAAACAAAAAAAATCCCCATTGACCGATACTGCGGAATCGATCATGCATTGGGATATGGGAAATAATATTCATTTGTGCTCCTGTATTGCTGATGCCTGGCTTGGCATCATGCCCAATTTTTGGCTAAAATCCAACATAAAACACAACCCCACTCTGCCCTGGCAGGCATAAAGTAGGGAAGCATCTACAGCAGGCTATCTTTCGGATTCAAATAATTTTTTCCTCTTTTATTGCTATTTTCACAAATTTTGATTGACATATTTCCTGATTTATCCTTACTGTTTACCAAAAAAGCAGAATAAAGAAACCATGTCCACAATAAAGATCGACGACATCAACCTCTCCATCATCAAAGAGCTTCGAGAAGGCCGCAAATCATTCAAACGAATTGCCGACCAGCTGCAGATAACTGAAAACACTGTCCGCTCCAGGGTGAATAAAATGATGCATACCGGTCTGTTGGACATCAATGGACAGGTGGACATCGAACAGATTCCCCATCATCAGCTGGTCATTATCGGCGTGAAACTGAAAACCACGGATATGTTCAAAAAAGGCAAGGAATTCAGTCAGGTCAAGGGAGTTGTTTCGGTCAGCGTGGTTACCGGACGCTATGATCTCATGCTCCTGGTCATCTTTAACGAAGAATATGGACTGCAGGAATTCTACGCCCAGGAAGTCTCCAGAATAGAGGATGTCCAATCCCTGGAGACCTTTGTGGTCTACAAAGGATACAACTTAAAAGTTCCATATATCTTATAGGGCCTTTGACCACGTAAACGTTCAACTTTCAGCGAGGCCTTTTATGTCTGAGGACAACAAACAAACGCCCCTTCATTCCTGGCATGTCCAGCAAGGAGCCAATATGGCCCCTTTTGGCGGCTATGATATGCCTGTCTGGTATTCATCAGCCAAAAACGAGCATCTGGCTGTTTTGACTCAGGCCGGGCTCTTTGACACCAGCCACATGGCCACTGTCCTGGTTCAGGGACCAGATGCCGAAAACCTGCTCCAGCAGACATTTTCCCGGGATTTATCGGCCTGCCTGGGCAAAAGCCAAAAACCTCTGCATCCTGGACGCATGGTCTACGGTGTCTTCCTCAATCCCCACGGACACGTTCTTGATGATGCCATCATTACCCAACTTGAAGATCAGTTCTACATGGTGGTGGTCAATGCTGGCATGGGCTCGACCATAGCCGGGCACCTCCAAGGACATCTGCGTGACAGCCAGACACGGATTACCGACTTAACCGATCAGGTAGGAAAAATCGACCTCCAGGGTCCCAAGGCAGGATTGATCATGGCCGCCCTCTTGCAGAAACCGGACACGGTTTTTGAGCACATGCCCTACTTTTCCAGTAAAGGACATATCCAGGCCGAAAAATCCGATGTCTTTCTTCGCGACGGTACCCCCCTGCTCCTTTCCAGATCCGGCTACACCGGAGAGTTCGGCTTTGAGATCTTTGTCCGGAACCAGGACCTGCCCTCTGTCTGGAATCAGATCCTGGATGCCGGCCAAAAACACAAGATCCTGCCCTGCGGCTTGGCCGCCAGAGATTCCCTGCGGGCGGGGGCGGTATTACCCCTTTCCCATCAGGACATAGGAGACTGGCCGTTTATCAATACACCCTGGGACTTTGTATTGCCCTGGAATGCGGACCGGACCGGTTTCAGCAAAGATTTTACCGGTGCAAAGGCCTTGCATGAACTGGACTCTCCCCCACAGACCGTTGCCTTTATCGGCCGCGATCTGCGCAAAGTCAATGCCGGTCCTGACTCACAGGTACTTTCTGCCACGGACGAACCTATAGGTCATATCCTGACCTGCGTGACCGACGTAGGGCTGGGATGGCATCAGGGCCGGGTGTACAGCATATCCAGCCCGGATGCCCCCAAGGATTTCCAACCCAAGGGCCTGAGTTGCGGGTTTATCCGAGTTGCCCCTTCCCTCCAGCCTAAAGATGTGATCCGGCTCAAGGACAAACGAAGGACATTGGAAGGGACAGTGGTCCAGGACATCCGTCCGGACCGCACCGCCCGCAAACCTCTGGCGGAAATGCTCGAAAACGAAAGATAAAGTTATGTGTACTTATTTCATTTTTTACCCCAGGAGGGAATGACCATGAAGGAACTGAATGAAATCATACTCCCGGAGGAATTGTCCTACAGTCAGGAACACGAATGGGCCAAAAAGGAAAACGGCATCATCCGGGTGGGAATCACCGATTTTGCCCAAGATCAGCTCGGTGACATCGTATTTGTCGAGTTGCCCGAAGAAGGGACCGAATTTAGTCAGGGAGATGAGTTCGGAACTTTGGAATCGGTCAAGGCGGTATCAGAAGTCTACATGCCCGTAAGCGGGACCATCAAGGCCGTGAACACCCAGTTGGAAGAAAAACCGGAACTGGTGAATCAGGACCCCTATGGCCAGGGATGGCTGCTGGAAGTAACTCCCAAAGATCCGGGTGAGATGGAAAAGCTGATGAATAAAAACGGATATTTTGAAATGCTCAAAGGAGACGCGTGATGCGATATCTGCCCCACACCGACAGCGAGATTCAGGACATGCTTCAGGTGATTGGCGCAGAGAGTCTGGATGATCTTTTCTCCCCCATAGGCCAGGCCTGCCGGCGCACATCGGCCTTGAATCTGCCTCAGCCCATGACTGAATGGGAACTGGACAGGCACATGGCCGTGCTGGCCGAAAATATGGGGCACAGTCAACAGAGCATGTCTTTTTTGGGAGCTGGAAGCTATGATCACTACATCCCGGCCAGCCTCAAACATTTGGTTTCCCGGTCCGAGTTTTACACTGCCTATACCCCCTATCAGCCTGAGGTCAGCCAAGGCACACTGCAGGCCATTTTCGAATACCAGACTTTGGCCAGCCGCCTCCTGGGCCTGGAAATCTCCAACGCCTCTATGTACGATGGGGCATCGGCCCTGGCCGAGGCCCTGCTCATGGCCCTGCGTATTTCCAAGAAGAAATCGACCGTGGCCTTATCCACGGCCATCCACCCCCATTACCGGCAGGTGGTGGCCACCTACCTTCAGCCCATGGGGTTTCATATTGTGGATATACCCTGGGGCAAAGACGGCCGGACCGACCTTTCCCATCTTCCTCAGGACGACTTGGCGGCCGTGGCCGTCCAATCCCCCAACTTCTTTGGATGTATAGAAGATCTGTCCCGGATCGCTCAGGCGGCCCATGACCAAAAGTCCCTGTGCATCACCGCCTTTACTGAACCTTTGGCCTACGGCCTTGTCCCTTCTCCGGGCAGCCAGGGCGCAGACATCGCCTGCGGCGAAGGCCAAAGTCTGGGCATTGCCCAGTCGTTTGGCGGTCCTGGACTGGGCATGTTCTGCTCTTTGAAAAAATACATGCGCAACCTGCCCGGCCGCCTGGTGGGCCAGACCCAGGATGATCAGGGCAACAGAGGCTTTGTGCTCACCCTGGCCACCAGAGAGCAGCACATCCGCAGAGAAAAGGCCACTTCCAACATCTGCTCCAACCAGGGTCTGTGCGCAACCATGGCTGCCATGTATTTGGCCTCTGTAGGCGGGACCGGCTTGAGGGAACTGGCCCGTCTGAACCGGGACAAAGCGGAATATACCAAGAACGCTTTTACCTCCGCCGGCTGCTCCCTTTCCTTCCCGGCCCCAACCTTCAACGAGTTTGTGATCCAGCTGCCCCGGGACGCTGAAGAGGCATTTTGCCAATGCACTGAAAAGGGCATAGTGCCCGGCCTGCCCCTTGGACGTTATTATCCCCAGCTTTCAGATCACCTGCTCGTTTGCACCACAGAGACCAAAAGCAAACAAGACCTGGACAATCTGGTCAAGGAGGTCTGTTCATGACCACATACGCAGTCCCTGGAACCTCAGGTTTGACCATGAACGAACCATTGCTCTGGGAACGCAGCCGGAAAGGACGCTGCGGCTTCTCCCTGCCCAGCAGGGACGTCCCGGAGGCTGATCTGCCTGATGAGCTGCAAACCCCGGAGCTTGATTTGCCAGATTTGAGCGAGCTGGATGTGGTTCGCCACTACACCCGGCTCTCGCATTGGAACTTTGGGGTGGATACCGGATCCTACCCCTTGGGCTCATGCACCATGAAGTACAATCCTAAAACCAATGAAGTACAGGCAGCCAGGCCCGGATTCGTCCATGCCCATCCCCTGCTTCCGGCAGCCATGAGCCAAGGTATTTTACAGCTCATGCATGATCTGCAGAACCATCTGGCTGAAATCACCGGGCTGCCCCATGTGACCCTGCAGCCGGCAGCCGGGGCCCATGGGGAATACGCTGGAATGCGTATCTTTTACGCCTATCACCAGGCCCAGGGACACCAACGGCGCAAAATACTCATCCCGGATACCGCCCATGGAACCAACCCGGCCAGCGCAGCCATGTGCGGCTACCAGACCATTCCGGTCAAATCCACAGAGAAAGGCGTGCTCTCGGCCAAGGCCGTGGAAGAACTGATGGACGAAGAGACTGCCGGCATCATGGTCACCAATCCCAACACATTGGGGCTATTTGAAGAAAATATCCGGGAAATAGCCGCTATTGTACACGGCAAGGGCGGATTGGTCTATTGCGACGGGGCCAATCTGAACGCCCTGATGGGTATTGTGGACATGGCCCAGATTGGTGTGGATGTTCTGCATCTGAATCTGCACAAGACGTTTGCCGCCCCCCACGGCGGCGGAGGTCCCGGTTCCGGCCCGGTGTGCGTCACCTCGGAGCTCGAGCCCTACCTGCCCATTCCCAGGGTAGTCAACGAAGGCAACAGATACGTTTTATCAGCCGACTTTCCGCACAGTATCGGCCGTCTGCACACCTTCTGCGGCAACGTGGGGGTGATGATCAAAGCCGCCAGCTATATTTTGAGTATGGGGGCGGAATTGAAAACAGTCAGCCAGTTGGCAGTGCTCAATGCCAACTATATCAAGGAACAGCTCAAAGAGTTCTTTTACCTGCCCTACGACCGGACCTGCATGCATGAATGTGTGTTTTCCGACATCTGGCAGGAAAAATACAAGGTCAGCACCCTGGATATCGCCAAACGGCTTTTGGACTTTGGTTTTCACCCTCCGACCATCTATTTCCCTCTGGTCGTGTCCGGAGCCATGATGGTTGAACCTACGGAAACCGAAAGCAAAGAGGACTTGGATCGTTTTATTCAGGCCATGATGACCATTGCCCGAGAGGCCAGGGAAAACCCTGACCTCTTGCACCAGGCCCCAAGCAAAACCAAGGTCGGACGTATGGACGAGACCATGGCCGCAAGACATCCATGCCTGACCGGTTAAACAGAAACGCTCATGTCCTATTGGCACGCTGAGGATCACTGGCGCGAAGAATGAGCGTCCAGTGCATTCG
>CAYZLB010000053.1:0-16752 GCA_964479235.1 uncultured Desulfohalobiaceae bacterium | reverse complement strand
CTTTAGGATTCATTCTAAAATCTTATCTGTCTATTCCATGTTCCCTTTTTTGGGTATCGGGAGAAATCGTATCCTGATGTCAGAATTTTTCTGACAGAAAAAGGAGCTTCAGAGAATACTCGCATTCACGACCTGTCCTGATCGTTGGATCGCCAGGACCATCAGCGTGATCTTCATTGCAAGTGAGATCTACAACAAATGTTGCTGCATAGCAAATCGGGACAGATCGGCGTTATTGCGCAAATTGAGTTTTTTCAATAATCGTTGTCGATATGTATCCACAGTCTTCACACTGAGGTCATAGGCGGAGGCGATTTCCTTATTGGTTGATCCCAGAGCAAGTCCCCGCAACACCTGTAACTCCCTGGTGGATAGAGAGTCGAGAAGGGATCTGCCCTCACTTCTCCGGGCCAGACGCCCGGCCATGGCTTCAGCCATTTCTTCCGGTACGTAGCGCTTACCAGAAACTACTTTGCGGACGGCATGCACCAACTGATCTGGAGCAGAACGCTTGGTAATATATCCCCGGGCTCCGGATTCCAAGGCCCTGAACATATATTGTTCTTCCTCGTACATAGTGAGCATAATAACCGGGATTTCCTCAGCCTGGACCCTCAACCGGGCCAGGACCTCCAGCCCGTCCAGTCCGGGCATAGATATATCCACAACCGCCACGTCCGGTCTTTTTTCCAGGGCCAAACGCACGGCCTGTTCTCCGTCTTCTGCTTCAGCCACAACGACCAAATCATCGTGGTCTTCCAGAATGCGTTTTAGTCCGTCCAGGACAATGCTGTGATCATCGGCCAATAAGATGCTGATGGGCTTGGATTTCATTTTCGGTTTTACCTCAGCAAAAAATTCATGAACCACCATCCTGGAATTCACCCAGAGGTATGCGGCAGGTGATCCTCGTCCCTTGTCCTGGACCAGAATCAAAAACAATTTTTCCCCGGACAAGATTTGTCCGCTCCTGCATACTGGTCAAACCGAACCCCTGTCTATTGTCCTCCAGGTGAAAATCAAAGCCCAGCCCATTGTCAACAATCTGAACAACCAGGTTGTTATCTTCTGTATGTACGGCGACACTGACCTTTGATGCCTGAGCATGGCGAAAGGCATTGGTCAAGGCTTCCTGTACAATCCTGTACACCGCTGTGGCCGTAGGACCATCCAGCTCAGGAATCTGCCCGGCCTGAAAAGTACACTCCCAGTTGCTTCTTTTTTTGAAATCCTGGACCAGATACTCCAGGGCATCCAGCAGTCCAAGATCATCCAGGACCCCGGGACGGAGTTGATAGGCCATATTTCGAACGTCATCAATGGTCTTATCTACAAGCTGGCGCATGATTGCCGCCCGCTTGGCCGACTTTTGATCGATTTCCGGCAAACGCTTTTCCAACCAGACTGAGTCCATACGCAAAGCAGTCAGCATCTGGCCCAATTCGTCGTGCAATTCCCTGGACAGGGCAGCTCGTTCTTTCTCCTGGTTCACAAGGATACTGGCCGACAATCGGCGTAATTTGTCCTGGGTTTTTTGCAGTTCCGTTATATCAGTTGATATCCCACAGACACCGACTACGGATCGATCTTCCCCGTAGATGGGAAACTTGACCGAAAGGTAGGTATGCATTCCGTCAGTCTGGCGTATCCATTCCGTAAACTGACATTCGGATTCAGTCTTTAACACCTGAAGATCGTTGGCTCGCAACTGACTGGCCACAGCTATGGGCAACCGGTCTTCGTCTCTTTTGCCCACAATGTCTTCCCTGAATACATGGAAGAGCTTTTCAAACCGATCATTGATCAGTTGATATTCACCTTTGCGATTCTTGATGTATATCACTGCCGGCGTGTATTTCAAGATGCCGGACATCTCCTGGGATCTCTGCCGAACCAGCTTTTCCAGCCCTTTGGAATATTCGCTCAATTTTTCCTTAGCCCGCTTGAGTTCTTCCTGGGCCCGGTTTCTGGCCGTAACATCCACTGAAATTGCCAGGGTGCGCCCAATCCGTCCTTGCTCATCCCGTATTCCATGGCAGGAAAGGAGAATATCCATAACCTGCCCGTTCTTTTTTATGAACTTATAGGGAACTTCCTTGCTCAATCCACGCTGAAAGAATTGAGGCAATATGATTTTTTCAGCCAGGTTCTTGGATTCAGTAGTAAAAAAGTCGGTCAGCTTGCGACCTATGACTTCATCTCGATCATAGCCGGTAATCTCCATCCAGTAGTCGCTGACATTGACCAAGCAGTACTGATGATCAATGGAATGCAGCATGGCCGGGGTCTTGTGGTAAAATGACCGATATTTGCTTTCGCTTTCCCTCAGCTCTCTTTCCAGCTCAAAGCGGCGCAGGATTTCCTTGCTCGCAGTGCGATAGAGAAAAAAGACAGTAATTCCCACCACCAAACAGATGCCAAAGACAAAAGGACCACTGATCCGAATGAGGGAGTGTTGAACTATTTTGGCCTCGGCTTGCTGATCATGGAGATAGATCAATCCCCAGCCGGGAAAGTTATCCAAAGACCGCCTATAGATCAGATACGATCTGCCTTCTTGATCCGTGGCCGAAGAATCATGAAAGTGCAATCCAGACCACTCCCATGGTCCGGGACCGAATTGTTTGCTACGTCGCAGGGTTATGATCTGTTCGGGGTCAAGGGGATGAAGAGAGCGAAACAGCCATGATTTATGGTTGGTAATGAAGACAATTCCTTGCGGAGAATGGACCAGAAAAAGCTGATTGGATCCAGTCAACAGCTTGGACTCGATGCTTTCAATTGATACCTTAATCACCGCCACACCCAGGGGTGATTGTGCATTCTGGCCCCAAACCGGAGCGCTGTAATACACTCCCCGCTTATCTGAGACAACGCCCAAAGCCATGTATGCCAATGTCTCGCCGGCCAAGGCTTTTTGAATATAGGGCCGAAAACCGAAATCCTGCCCCACGAAACTGTTCCGGGTAAAACGGTTACTGGAGGCAATGGTTACACCTGAAGTATTCACCAAATAGCAGACATCGGCCTGTAGGGAACTTTGAAAGGTATCCAAAAGGGTATTGGCAGGGGGTAGAAAACGTTGATCCCGGTGCTTTAGTGCGAGTTCTAATTCCTTCATGTGAGCCAAGGCCCGCACTGGTTTGATATACTCGGAGAGCATGGCATCCAGAGAACGCTTGACCATCTCCACATTGGTCATACACTGCCTTTCAGCCTCTTGAAAGGCAGCATG
Source organism: uncultured Desulfohalobiaceae bacterium (assembly GCA_964479235.1). Classification (GTDB taxonomy): domain Bacteria; phylum Desulfobacterota; class Desulfovibrionia; order Desulfovibrionales; family Desulfothermaceae; genus Desulfovermiculus. Next base: position 13,517 of record CAYZLB010000053.1, on the reverse strand, counting down.
CCGCAAAGAGATATAAACAAGATACCCGCCACCGGCGGCAAAGAGAAAGCTCAAGGCAGCCAGGACCAGGATAATCCAGCGCAACTTGCGCATACCGGATTGCCTGGTCCTGCCGTCTCTGCTCTGAAATGATTGGGTCACTATCTTTGAGTCTTAACCATCACCTGACAAGGGAGAGCCGGTGATACGCAGATCCTGTTGCAATCGTTCGCGCATACTTTTGACCACTGGTCCCGGCCGGACATCGTGAATGGGCTGCCCATTGTAGCGGACAATACCTATGGCATCAAAACTCGTGCCCAGAACAATCACTTCCCGGGCATCCAGAATATCCTCCTCATGGACCGGACGAAAGGTTACCGGGATGTCTTTGTCCACAAGTTCTAGGGCCCGCATCAATGTTGTCCCCCGCAGGGCTTGCCGAAACTCAGGAACCACGATTTCCCCGCTTCTGGCCACAAGACATACGTTTTCCGTAGCTCCCTCGGCCAGGTAGCCATGCTGGTCAAAACACATGGGAAAATCCGCCCCTTTGAGGACGGCTTCCCGCTTCATGAGCACATTGGGCAAATAGTTCTCTACCTATTCCAGTTTACAATCAAGATGATCATTATTTCAGCTGGCGAATAATCATTCGCCCTCTTTTCTTCATTCTCAGGATCCTTTTGGCCCTACCTGGCCAACAGCCCTTGTTTGATCAGCTCCTCGCCGATCTGGACCGTATTTAAGGCCGCCCCTTTGCGGATATTGTCGGCCACAATCCACATGTTCAAGCCATTGGCCACAGTAGGATCTTCCCTGATGCGGCCCACAAATGTGTCATCCGTGCCAGCGGCATCAATGGGCAGGGGATAGATGTTCTCTTTGGGATTATCCAGAACCCGGACTCCGGGCGCTTGACTGAGCAGGCCTCTGGCTTCTTTGGAAGTCAACTTTTTTCCGGTCTCGATGTTCACGGATTCACTGTGTCCGTAAAAAACAGGCACCCGCACTGTTGTGGCCGTCACCTTGATGTCCTCATCACCCATGATCTTGGTCGTCTCGTTGACCATCTTCATCTCTTCTTTGGTGTATTCATTGTCCAAAAAGGCATCAATATGCGGCAGACAGTTAAAAGCGATCTGATGTGGATACACCTCGCAGGCCGGGTCCTGCATATGAAACAGGGCCCGAACCTGTTGCTGCAGCTCGTCAATAGCCTTTTGTCCGCTTCCGGAAACCGCCTGATAGGTGGATACCACCACCCGTTTAATTCCTACGGCATCGTGAATTGGCTTGAGAACGACCACCATCTGAATCGTGGAACAATTGGGATTGGCGATGATGTTCTTGTGTCCACCTAAGGCCTGAGGGTTGACCTCAGGGACGACTAAGGGGACTTCCGGATCCATACGCCAGGCGCTGGAATTGTCCACCACCACGCACCCGGCCCGGGCTGCAATTGGAGCAAATTTCTTCGAGGTCTCTCCCCCGGCTGAAAAAAGGGCCAGGTCCACATCGGCGAAAGAATCATCGGTCAGTTCCTGAACCCGGAGTTCGTCGTCCCCAAAAGGCACCGTCATTCCTGCCGACCGGGAAGAGGCCAACGCCCTGATCTCACGGGCCTGAAACTTCCGTTCGTGAAGGATCTTCAACATCTCCCGGCCTACAGCACCTGTTGCTCCAGCCACAGCAACAACCAATCCATCCCCACTCATAACCACTCTCCTTGTATACAAAGTAAATAATCGGTTCTTAGGGAACAGTCATCGGGTTCTGCCGTTCCGTACCGATACCCCGCATGCCTGCCAAAGCGCAGGCACGCTTGCGCTAATAAGGCATACAAACGATACCGATCCCGATACCGATTGGGAACAGATAAAAAAGGGATTCCCAATCAGCTCCTTATAACCATTAACCATTAACTGTTTTTCATACAAACTGATACCTGATAACAGGTTTACATATCAACAAATAAGCCTCGGCAAACTTCTTTGCCCGTTTTGGGGCAAAAACAGGTCAGATTTGCCGGAGGCAAAGCTGACTATCACCCGGCTACAGTCCCGGCAATCTTGAATATGGGCAGGTACATGCTGACAACCAATCCTCCAACCACAATACCCAAAAATACGATCATGATTGGTTCAATCAGAGAAGTCAAGGAAGTCACGGTCACATCCACTTCATCATCATAAAAGTCAGCAATCTTGGCCAGCATGGAATCCAAGGCCCCAGTCGTCTCCCCAATAGAGATCATATGGATAACCATGGGTGGAAAGACCCCGGTAGCATCCAAGGGTTCGGCCAGGGTCTGCCCTTCGGAAATAGAGCGCATAGCCCCGTGCACACCCCGCTCCACCGTCTTGTTCCCAGACGTTTTGGCTACGATGTCCAGGGCATACAAGATGGGCACTCCGCTGGACACCATGGTACTCAGGGTCCGGCTGAATCTGGCCACCGCCACCTTGCGCAACAGCGAGCCAAAGAGGGGAACAAATAGAATCCAGCGGTCAACGATAATCTTTCCCTTTTCCCAGGCATAAAATAGGCGAAAGGCCACAACCACGGCCACAGCCATCCCGAGAATGAGCAAAATATTACCTTTGACCCACCGGCTCAGATCTATAACGATCTGGGTAGGCAAAGGCAGGGCGCCGCCGAAATCGGCAAACATGCTCTCAAATGTGGGAATAACAAAGATGAGGATGATGGCAATCACGGCCACTGCCACCACAGTGACCACTGCCGGATAGATCATAGCCCCTTTGACTTTTGATTTTAAATTCGCTGCTTTTTCAATATACTCAGCCAGCCGGTCCAGGACCAGATCCAATACTCCCCCGGTTTCCCCGGCATGAACCATATTGGTATACAACGCATCGAACACATCCCTGTGTTTGCTCAGGGCCTCAGACAGGGAGCTTCCTCCCTCTACATCGTTGCGCACTTCGTACAGGGTCCGCCGCAATCTGTTGTTTGCCGTTTGTTCGCACATGACCTGTAAGGCCTGCAGGATAGGCACCCCGGAATTGATCATAGTTGCAAACTGGCGGGAGAAGACCACCATATCCCGGGAAGCCACCTTTTTTTCTAGAAATGTCCCCTCCAGCAAATCCTTCGGCTTCGGCTTAACCTTTATCCGGGTATATCCCCTGCGCTGCAAAGCATTCTGGGCCATGTCCAGGCTGGGTGCATCCAGGTCACCTTTGACCTTCCGTCCAGACCGGCTCACGGCTTTGTAGAGAAAGATAGGCAATGTCTCCCCTCCTGGATCACTCCACTGTCAGACGCAAGACCTCCGACATGGAGGTCTTGCCCTGAACCAGCTTATTCACCGCGCTCTGGCGCAGGGTCTGCATGCCCTGATCCAAGGCCTGTCTGCGCAGTTCAGGCAAACCAGCCTGAGCTTCAATCAGTCGCTGTATCTCCTGGGTCACTTCCATGCATTCATAGACTCCGGTCCGGCCTTTGTACCCGCTTTGATGACACTCGGCGCATCCACCCGGATCGTGTATTCCAGCCACAGCTTGAGCATCCAGGCCCAATTCCCTGCACCCGGCTCGATCCGCTGCTGCGGGCTGTTTACACCCCGGACACAGGGTGCGCACCAAACGCTGGGCCAAAATCCCACGCAGGGCGGAAGCGAGCATGAATCCTTCCACCCCCATATTCAACAGCCGATTGACCGTACTGGGAGCATCATTGGTATGCAGGGTAGACAGGACCAAATGTCCGGTCAAGGCCGCTTTGACCGCTATTTGGGCAGTCTCCGCATCCCTGATTTCTCCCACCAGGATAATATCCGGATCCTGACGCAAAAAAGAGCGCAGGGCTGAGGAAAAACTCAGTCCGATATCCTCTTTCACCTGGACCTGATTGACTCCCATCAGGGTGATCTCCACCGGATCTTCAATGGTGGCCACGTTCACTTCTTCGGTATTGAGCTCCTTGAGAATTGAATACAGGGTTGTCGTCTTGCCGCTCCCGGTTGGACCGGTGACCAGGAATATGCCATGGGGACTGTGCACAATCTTGTGCAACAGCTGCAGGGTATGAGGCTCCAGACCGAGTTTGGCCATATCCACTCGCAGGGCAGAGGTATCCAGATAACGAAGGACCACCTTTTCGCCGAACAAAGTGGGCAGGATCGAGACCCGGAATTCAGCTTCGCTCCCTCCTGGAGTCCGCACCTTGATCCGCCCGTCCTGCGGCAGGCGTTTTTCAGCAATGTTTAAACGGGCCATGATCTTGATCCTGGAAATAAGCGCCGCTCGCATCCCTGCCGGCGGACGCATGATCTCCCGCAGGACACCGTCCAGGCGATAGCGGACCCGAAACAGGTGTTCATAACACTCTATGTGGATATCGGAAGCCTTTTTCCGAATGGCATCCAGGATCAAGACATTGACCATCTTGACCACAGGGCCTTGATTGGCTTCCTCCAGAAGAGAGGCCTGTTCCGATCTGCTCTGGGAATCCGCCTCCCAGTGCAAATCCTGCTCGGCAAACTGAGCCAATGTCTCGGAAATGCCCTGAGAATCATCTCCATGTGCCCTTTCCAGCCGATCCAGGGCTGCCTGGACCCAGCTCGGAGCGGCCACATGGGAGACCACCTCCAATCCTGTCATAAATCGAATATCATCCTGGGCCAGGATATTCTCCGGCTCAGCAATAGCCAGATGCAGGCATTGTCCTTCGCGCTGAAAGGGGATACAATAATATTTACGACAGACATCCAAGGGCACTAATTGTTGCAATTCTTCCGGGATATGCAGATCATATGCCTGCACTGCCGGGAGCTTATATTCAGCCGTGGCAAAAAGCACATAATCCTCAGCCGAGAGTGTCCCGAGTTCAAAGGCCGCCCGGAGCAGTCCAATGCCCTGGGAGCGCTGCATCTGCTTTATTTGGGCCATCTGATCCTGACGGAGACCAAACCTTTGCTGGAGCCTTTGTCCCATGCATGTTTTTTCCATATTCGGTCCTTGGAACGCTTTTGCTAAGGCCACTGTATGTCCCTGCCTCACCCCTGCATAGCGGTTATTCCGGCCAGATACGCCTCAACGCGCTTTCCGGGCAAGCCCCTGACTCCCATCTTGGGCCGGCCCATGTTCTGGCACGTCGTTCAGCGCACCCGGGCCTGTCCACATATCCAGAAAGTCTATCTGGCCACTGACGATGAACGGATAGCCGGCACAGCCGAGTCCCTGGAAATTCCGGCAATCTTGACCAGCTCGGAGCACGCCAGCGGTACGGACCGGGTCGTGGAAGCCGTCCAGACTCTGGGACTTGACGATACAACCGTGGTGGTCAATGTACAGGGCGATGAACCCTGCATTCCACCCCAGGTATTGACCGAACTTGTCACACCTTTTTGGGATCCTCAAATTCAGGTCACCACAGCCGCTCGCATCTTACAGCCTGAGTACGCAGAAGATCCAAACCTGGTCAAGGTCGTCCGGGCCCAGAACGGACAGGCCTTATATTTTTCCCGTTCTCCCATTCCCTACGCCCGGGACGGCGCTCCAGGTGGCTTTCTGCTTCACCTCGGGCTGTACGCCTTTCGCCTGCCCGTCCTTCGCCGATTTTATGAATTAGGACCCAGCCCACTGGAAACCATAGAAAAACTCGAACAGCTCCGCCTGCTGGAAGCAGGCATTCCCATTCATATTGTCCTCAGCGACCATCAATGTTATGGCGTAGACCGACCAGAGGATGTGGCCAAGGTGGAAGCCATCTTACGCAAGGAGCATGCCGAATGCGCGCAATATTAGGTCTGGAAGATGGGACATGGTTTCAGGGACGTTCCTTTACCGGAGCAGGTGAATCCGGAGGGGAAGTCATCTTTAATACCGGGATGTGCGGCTATCAGGAAATCCTGACCGATCCCTCGTATCGTCAGCAGCTGGTGTGCATGACGTACCCTCATATCGGCAACTACGGAATCAACACCGAGGACATTGAATCCAGCCGAGTGCAGGTGGCCGGATTTATAGTCAAAGAATGCTGTAAAACCCCCTCGAACTTCCGCAGCAGCACATCCCTTCCCCAATACTTACGCGAGCATAAAATTGTTGGCCTGGAAGGCATCGACACCAGGGCCTTGACCAGACATATCCGTATTCAGGGAGCCATGCGCGGATATATTTCCACCCATGAAAGCGAACCGGACAAGGTCGTAGCCAAAGCCCGGGAACTCCCCTCCATGCAGGGACTAAATTTAGTGGACGAGGTAACAACCCCCAGACCGTATTTTTGGACCGATCACGGACCGCTTTCTGTGGATATGGCGGAAGCACCCGAAAAATGGCCGGGTGAAGGACTCAAGGTGGTGGTCCTGGACTTTGGGGCCAAATGGAACATCCTCAGATTGTTACGAAAAAACGGTTTTCAGGTCTTGGCTGTTCCTTCCTGGTGCACAAAGCAAGAGATAGACAATCTTTGTCCGCATGCCGTGTTCCTGAGCAACGGGCCAGGTGATCCGGCCGCTTTGCCCGAAATTGTCCACACAACCGCCCAACTGGCCGAAGAGTATCCTATCGGCGGCATCTGCCTTGGACATCAGATTTTAGGCTTGGCCCTGGGCGGGACCAGCTTCAAACTCAAGTTCGGGCACCACGGGGTCAACCATCCGGTCAAATGCCTGCACACCGGACAGATAGAAATCTCCTCCCAGAACCATGGTTTTTGCGTTGATGTGTCCAGCCTGGAAAGCGTAGAGCAGACCCACATCAATCTCAACGATCAGACCCTGGAAGGCTTTGTGCACACCCAAAAACCGATCATGGCCGTCCAACACCACCCGGAAGCAGCCCCAGGCCCCCACGAGGCCGGTTCGTTTTTTCAGTCCTTTGCCCGGATGGTCAGGCAGATACAACAGTAGCCTGACTCTCGGGTTGAAAGAAAAAATGACCGACTGATCAAAGTTTTTGTATGAAAAACTGTTATTAGTTAATAGTTTTCAGGATCTGATTGGGTGACCGCTTTTTTGTCTGTTCCCAATCGGTATCGAAATCGGGATTGGGATCGGTATCGAAATCATTTGTATGCTTCGTTAACAAAAGCGTGCCCGCCAAGGCATGATGGTTCTTTTGCAATGAAGATGATCATGATTTCTGCTAGTGATCTTCATTTCCTTTCCACCAACCGTTCGGCCAGATCCAGAGCCCGCTCCAGGCTCTGGGTCCGGGCTTGGCCTGTTCCAACCAGTTCGTAGGCCGTGCCGTGATCCACTGAGGTCCGAACAAAGGGCAGCCCCAGGGTCACATTGACCGCCTGCTGAAAATGGATAAGCTTGAGCGGTCCCAGGCCCTGATCGTGGTACATAGCCAGAATGGCCGAGAATTCGCCGTGATAGGCCCGGTAAAAAACCGAATCCGCCGGCCACGGACCGCTGACGGCAACACCTTTTTCTTTGACAGCTTGGATGGCCGGCTCAATTACTTTATTTTCCTCATCCCCGATGTGTCCTTGTTCCCCGGCGTGGGGGTTCAACCCGCAGACAGCGACAGGAAGGTGTCCGTACCCGGCTGCCTGGACAAAATCCCATATCTGAAACAAACAGCGCTCGATCTTTTCCCTGGTGACCAAGCCCGGGACATCCCGAAGTCTGGGATGGGTGGTCACCAATCCCACCCGTAAGCTGTCTCCGGCCAAAAGCATGCACACATTTTCCGCATTTAACCCGCTCGTGACAGCCAGAAATTCCGTATGTCCGGGAAAGTCAAATCCTGCTTCCTGGAGCATGGCCTTGTTCAAAGGACAGGTGACAACCCCTTTGGCCCGGCCGGAAAGAAGCAGGTCGCAGGCTCCTTGCAGGGATCTTCCCGCGGCCAGACCACCCTGGACATCTGCTTGACCCAAGTGCGGTTCCCACAAGTCCGTTGCAAAGGGCTGAAGGCAGAAAATGCCGGCTCCCTCGGCCTCTTCCACACTGCCAACCCTCTGCCAAAAGGGCTCTAATCCCTGTTTTCGACAATGAATAGCCAGGGCCCGCTCCGGACCGATAAGGATCACAGCTCGATCCCGACGAAATAGTCGGCTCCTGGAATGCAGACGGCAGACCAGCTCCGGACCAATTCCGTTGGGATCACCCAGGGTGAGCAAAAGGGGAACTTGCAAGGTGTTCATGCCTGTACATATCTTTGCTGCAACATGTTGGAAACTCTCGAAAGGTCAGCCTGTTCTCATTCATCCGGCAACCAGGCTGTACTGCCCCGGCTTTCAAGAATAAAGACCCGGGCCATGCCCAGCAGAGCGCTCATTTCCGGGTCCGGGCTGGAAACGATCTGTTTTGGCAGCCACCACTTGCGCTGGGCAAAACGGTACTCCAAGGTATCCCACATCCCTTTTTGAAAGTACGGATAGAAAGCGCTCAATCCACCGCTGATCCCAATGCAGGGAAACCCGAACACCACCTGCAGGACGGAAAGGTACAGTCCCAGTCTCCGGCCATAGATGTCCAGAAGACGAAGGGCCGCGGGGGTTGCCTGTTCCAGGTCGGAAAACACCTCTTTTGGGTCATCTATGGCATATCCACATCGGTTGAAGAGATCCAAAAAGGCCTTTTTCTGCAGCCATGACTCTGCACAACCAACCTGACCGCATCCACAGGATGGAAGGGATGATTCGCCCATCTCACAGCTGCGTTTGGGTCCCGGACCAAGATAAACGTGCCCCAGCTCCGGACCAGTAAAGTGCCCGCCTCGCCAGATCTCATGATTCATGATCACCCCGGACCCTACCCCGGTCCCCAGGGTAATAACCACAGCATCAGCAGTGCCGGCCAACCCTCCGGCCCAGACCTCACCCAAAGCCGCTGCCTGGGCATCATTCTCCATGCGTACAGGTAAAGAGAATTCCTTTTCCAGAAATTCACCGACCCGAAAGTGATCCAGTTCGGGCATGTTGGTTGTGGTCAAATACATCCGCTTGCGGTGATCCAAAGGACCGGCAGTGGCCAAGCCGATACCCATGGCTGGCTCTGGGGCCCTGGCCCGAAGGTCCTTGACCAGGTTGATCAGACTGTCCTTTGTCCCCTCCAAGGTCCTGGGCCTGGAGTGCAAAATGACCTCTCCGTATCGGCCGGCTGAGGTGATCCACGTGCCGCGCATGTTCGTCCCGCCCAAATCAATACTGATATACATAGTTCACCTGCATTCAGATGTGTTGTTGTTTCCCCCACGAAAAGCTTGCATCAATTATCCCTCACCATGGGTTGAGACCCCGCTGCCGGAAAGAGACAGACTGCGCCCAAAGCTGACCACACTCTCTGTTCGGCCCTGCTCCAGCACGCGTTGAAAATCAGCTAGAATTCGGGCATGATCAAAGGCCAGGAAAGGCAAATTGTCCAACTGGGCCAGACAGATGTCTCCGGCATCATCCCCGGCCTGAAGTTGTTTCGGATCAAGACAGGTGGTCATAAAAACGACGCTCATGGTATGTTGCCGAGGGTCTCTCTCCGGGCTGGAGTAGACGCCAAGCAGACCGTGCAACCGCACATCCAGGCCGGTTTCCTCTTTGGCTTCCCGTACCGCGGCCTGTTCCACACTCTCGCCGTAATCGACAAATCCCCCGGGCAGGGCCCAGCCAAACGGTGGATTACGGCGCTGTACCAGCACAACACCCTGTCCTGGAAAATGCACGATGATATCCACCGTGGGTACGGGATTGCGATAGACCGGGACGTCGCCACCACAATTCGGACACTGAACCTGGCCGGACATAAAAAATCTCCTTTCAAAACAGACAATGGATAAGCGCCTCACGACCATGTCCATACCAAAAGCCGTGATCATCGTCCACAAAGGGGCACTGGGTGATTTCCTGCAAACCTGGCCATCCCTTTTGGCCCTGAGCTGGTATTTTCAGTCCACTTCCCTGTATTGGGCCGGCCGTGATGCCTACCGGGTATGGACCGATCCTCTGGGACTTATTTCCTGTCCGGACCGGATCAGGCGGGCAGTGGATAGCCTGTATGCAACCCACAGTTGGCCGGAAGATCTGCAGGATTGTCTGATCATCTGGTTTGGACTGCACACCCGGCCCACGGAAATCGACTTTCCCGGCCTGCACTTTCTTCCTGGCATCCTGCCAACGGGCCTGACCCCGCCTTGGCAGGTCTATGCAGCGGGCCTTCACCGGCTTGGCATTTCCCCTGTCTCAGGATGGCGGCAGACATGGCAGGACCTCTTCGTGCTTTCCCAGATCAAGAAACGCTTTTCCCAGGCCCTCATATTTCCCGGGGCTGGACATCCGGCCAAATGCTGGCCCCTGGCCAATTACTTGAAAATGGCTTCTTGGCTGGACGGGGCAGGCATTGAGCCTGTTTTTGTTTTGGGGCCTGCGGAAAGAGAACGTCGGCTGGAGGTTCAAAATTTTCAACTTTTGCATCCAGCCGATTTTGAACAGCTCCAATGCGCTTTGAACCACGCAGATTTGGTCCTGGGCAACGACTCCGGCCCCTTGCATTTGGCCGGACTTCTAAACTGCAAAGGAGTGGCCCTGTTTGGCCCGGCTGACGCCGGACAATGGGGGCCGGCAGGACTTTCCCACATCCAATCCGGCGTGCCCTGTTCGCCCTGCACCCGGATTGGACGCATTCAATGCGCACGTCCTGTGTGCATGGACAACATATCCCTGCAAAGGATTCAAAAAGAGATCCAGGCCCTGATCAATGAAAAAAGAAAGAAGGACTAAAAAGGGAGTGAAAGGAAAAATGGAGGTGATGGGGCCTCAAACACAACTGGCCTCCAAGGAACCGATTCCCAAGGAGGCCAGCTATGGCAAAAGGAGGAAGGTATAATTTTTAATGCATACAACATGCCAAACAAAAAATATCCTCTGATCTCCGAGGCCGGGAAAATCGGGTCATATTTTTTGGTTTAGGCAGGTCCTTTTCATTTCTCGTTCAAAAGATTGAATCATCATTCCTCAAACCACATCATCCGGGCCAAGGAAGTTCAACTTTTTTTACGAGTTTATGTTTCCTCCTCCACCACTTCCCATCCGGCAGCCAGCAGTCGCCGAACTCCAATCGCTCCGGATCGAAGGACAACAACCCGTCTCTCCCCGACTATCCGGACCACAGTTGACGGGAGTCCGCCCCGGGGATACGGCTGATCGGAGACCAGGTAATCGACCCTGTTGACCAGTTTGGGATCCAGGTCCCTGGGATGAGCAGCTGGTTCAGCTCCTGCCACATTGGCACTTGTGCCCACCAGAGGCACACCGGATTGCAGGCACAGGTTTTGGGCCACGGGATGGGAGGTCCACCGGACACTGGTCCTGCCCGAGTTATCCTGAACCTGCGACATTGCATCCTCCCGAGCGGACAAGACAATAGATAAAGGACCGGGCCAAAAAGATCGGCTCAGGCTATATACAGCAGGATCAACGTTTGAGACCACCATCTCCAGCTGATCCATGGACCCTATGATTACCGGCAGAGGCTTTCCTTGCGGACGACCCTTGAGTTCCATGATGGCTGTTCCTGCCAAGCGGCTGCGGATACTGCATCCCAGGGCATACAATGTTTCTGTGGGATAAATGATTACTTTGCCCTGGACAATAGCCTGAACAGCCTGGTGCAAATCCGGAGTATGAACATAATCTTTCATCCAATGCCCAGCCGTTTCTGATTTTCATTTTGGACCCGAACCAAGCAAGTACTCCTGAATCGTGGTATATATTGGTCCTTGCGGTGTCAGCCGACTGGCATACAGGATAAATTTGTCCACTGTAAAAAAGGGCCATGTCCTTTTGTGCAGCCATTGGAGCAATGTAGACCAATCATCTGAGCGCGGCTGCTTGACCCTGGCTATTGTCAAATGGGGCCGAAAAGGACGGGAAGAAAGAGGAAAGCCCAAAGATTGCAGAGACTGCTCCACCTGATCGGCCAAATGGATGCATTCCTGTGCTCCCTGACCGGCGCCGACCCAGACCACCCGCGGTTTTTTCCCTGGCGGGAAAAAACCGCCCCCAAAAGCTTGAAACGAAAATGCAGGCACAGTTGCTGTGTGCAGGGCATCTTGCACAGCGGCCAGCATTTCCGGTTCCAATTCGCCCAGAAAAGACAAGGTCAAATGCCAGTTTCCGGCTTGAGTCCAGCTCAGCCTGGACCGCAACCTGGATTTCCACTCACCGGCAATCTCTGCTAATATCCTCTGATACGCCTCAGGCAGAGGCAGGGCAACAAAACATCGAGTTCCCATATGTGCAACAACCTGGATTTGAAAAATAGGCCCTGGACATTTCTGGTCAGCTTTGCCTCCGGCAAATCTGACATATTTTTGCCCCAAAGCGGGCCAAAAAATTGCCGGATTAATCGAGGAACATAATCGCCAATGAAAAACAGGAGATTATACATCTATGTTTGAAACCTTTGTCCATTGGTTGGTCGAGACCATCGGCCAATGGGGTTATTCGGGAATTACTCTTCTCATGTTCCTGGAATCTTCGTTCTTTCCCTTTCCCAGCGAAGTCGTGATTCCACCGGCTGGATATCTGGCCTCCCAAGGGGCACTGCGGCTGTGGATGGTTATTGCCTGCGGAACCATGGGCAGCTTGCTTGGGGGGATGTTTAATTACTGGCTGGCAGTAACCGCTGGTCGGGCCTTTCTGCTCAAGCATGGCCGCTACTTTTTCATTTCAGAAGGAACCTTGACCAGGGCCGAAACATTTTTTTTTCGCCACGGGCATATCAGTACCTTTATCGGCCGCCTGGTCCCAGGAGTCAGGCAATATATTTCCCTGCCTGCCGGACTGGCCCGCATGCACTTGGGTCTGTTTTGCCTGTTCACCAGTCTTGGAGCCGGAATATGGGTGGTTATCCTGGCTTTACTCGGCTATTTCTTCGGGCAAAATCAGGATCTGCTCCTGGACAAGCTGCACCATATCATGTTCATCCTCATCCCAGCCTGTCTACTCCTGATCGGAATATATATTTGGTGGCATGTCCGCCAGGCCAGAGCAAATCGTTGACACGTAGCACGGACGAGGAAAAGCAGCTTGCTAAAAAAAATAACCAATCTGCCCTCATCTTCCATCATGGAAGGTGAGGGTTCAGCAAGGGGCCATCCCGACAGCAAAAGAACCTTTTCTCAGTTCTTGGTGGCCTCACCCCACATGGACAGCCAGGTACAGGAGCAAAACAGTCTCCAGGACTTCGTTCATTGCTCCCAGGGTATCCCCGGTAATGCAGCCGATGATCCGGGAATACAGAAACAGGATCCCGGCGCAGGCCAGTACAAAGACGAGATTCAGGCCTATTGCCAGCCATCCCAGGAGCAGGGACAAAGGAAAAAGCAGGCCTGCAGGCCAGAACATGCGGGCCATCGATGAGGAAACACAGAACCCGGCTCCGGTGCCGCCCTCGGGACGGCCGTACGGCAGCCACTGCATCCCGGCCAGCATGCCCAGCCGGGAATAGGCCGGGACCAGAGTCAAAGCCAGAAACCGGTTTTCATCCAGGGCCCATACAGCCCCCCACTTCAAAGCCAGGACACTGATCAGGCAGACGACGCCCATGACCCCCACCC
>CAYZLB010000052.1:0-17115 GCA_964479235.1 uncultured Desulfohalobiaceae bacterium | reverse complement strand
GAGAGACCGAAAAAGAAATTAAATCCTGCGTGAGTAATGATTTTCATGGGCAATTGTTTATAGAAGATAGAAAATGCAACTGCTCCTACCGTACGTAAAGACTGATGCGGGAGCAAGAGGCCGGGTCATTTGGACTGTATTGTTCCCTGATTGACAACAGATGCATTTTCATTTAGTTCGCAAGTAGGTGACAGTCTTTTTACCAGAGAATTAAAGTTATAAAACACACTCTCTATGTATAGAAGGTCAAAGGCCCTTGAAAGTCACTTTCAAGGGCCTTTTTATACCTGGAAGGATTGGCTCGCATGGAATTTATACAATGGTGGATCATTATTCTCCTGGGCCTTTTTCAGCTCTATGCCGCAGGACATGCCTTGCTCTACAAACGCGACCCCAAGGCCTCCTGGGCCTGGATTGCTACGTGCATTCTTTTGCCTCCTTTTGGGGCCATCCTGTATTTTTTGCTGGGGATCAACCGGGTCCGGACCAAGGCCAAAAATTTAAAGTGGTACTGGCCTTTAGTTCACATTGAATTTCCTCCCCCTTTGGAAGATGCCTGTCTGACCTCGGCCCATGCCTTGCCTAAACTAGAGAATGTGTCCGGCACCTTCCAGCGCATTGCCTCTATTTCTGAAGCAGTGACCAAACGTCCCCTCTTGTGCCACAACCGGATCAGGCCTCTTTTCAACGGAGAACAGGCCTTTCCAACCATGCTGGAAGCTATTGAGGCCGCGGAGTACAGTGTGTATCTGGCAACCTATATTTTTGAAACCAACGATACAGGCCAGCGCTTTATTCGCTCGTTGCAACGGGCCTTCAACCGGGGAGTGGATGTCCGGGTCATTGTGGATGGAATCGGGGAACTCTATTCCTGGCCCAGGGCAAGTAAGCTTTTGGCCCAAAAAAAGGTGCCCTATGCCCGGTTTATACCTCTGCGATTGTTTCCGCCCTCTGCCTTTTTCAATTTGCGCAGTCATCGCAAGATATTAACTGTTGATGGAAAGACCGGATTTACCGGAGGGATGAATATTGGGGACCGGCACTTGTTCGATAAACTGTCCAAGGCTTCCCGGGTTCAGGATGTCCACTTTCAATGCACGGGCCCTATTGTAGCCCAGATGGAACAAGTATTTCTGGAAGATTGGGGTTTTTGCACCGGGGATGAAAATTTAGCACCTTCGCAACCCCAGGTGGGGGATTTAGGTCCGGCCATTTGCCGGACCATAACCGTTGGTCCAAATCAGGATCTGAACAAGTTGAGTATGATTCTGGTCGGGGCCATTTCCCAGGCTCAGAACGATATCATGGTTATGACCCCGTATTTCCTGCCCAACCGAGAGCTTGTCGGTGCTTTGCAGACTGCGGCCCTGCGGGGAGTGAATGTCAATGTGGTTTTGCCGGGCAAGAACAACCTGCCCTATGTCCATTGGGCCACCAGGAATATGCTTTGGGAACTCTTGCAGTACGGAGTCCGCGTTTTTTATCAGCCCCCGCCGTTTAATCATTCGAAACTCTTTCTGGTCGACGACTGCTATGGTCAGATCGGATCGGCCAACCTGGATCCCCGCAGCCTGCGTTTGAATTTTGAAATGGTGGTTGAGTTTTATGATCAACAGCTGATCGCCTCTTTGACCCGTCACATCCAAGACACAATTCAGATCTCAAAAGAGGAGACCCTGGAGCAGGTTGACCAGAGGTCACTTGCGGCCAGGGTCAGGGATTCATTTTTCTGGCTTTTTTCGCCCTATTTTTAAATCAGTTCTTTGGCCGTCTGGATGATGGGATCGTAGTCCGGTTCGTCGGTAACTTCAGGGACGAACTGGACATAGCGAACCGTGCGAGCCTGGTCCAAGACGAAAACCGCCCTGGCCAGCAGGCGCAGTTCTTTGATCAACACCCCATAGTTCTGGCCAAAGGAAGCCTCCTGATAATCAGAGACAGTGAGCACTTGGTCTACTCCTGAAGCCCCGCACCATCGCTTTTGGGCAAAGGGAAGATCCATGCTCACAGTGACGATCTTAATATCATCGCTCAGATTAGCCGCTTCGGTATTGAATCGTCTGGTCTCCATATCGCAGACCGGTGTGTCCAGGGATGGGACAGCGGAAATAATGCAGACCTTCTGACTGAGATCCTGCAGCGTTATCTGGTTAAGTTCTGTGTCCACCACCCGGAAATCCGGTGCCGGGGACCCGGTTGTGATTTCCGGACCGAGCAAGGTCAGGGGGGCGCCTTTCATGGTGATGATTCCTGTTCGTTCCTGCATAAGTTCCTCCAGTCAGTCGATTGGGTTTGAAACAAGTGTAGTCGTTTTATGGGCTCTCTGGCGCATGAAACGCAGGCGTTTAGTTCACTGCCGCTACCTTCTGGTCCAGGTCAGGCTGTACAGATCCAGCCTTCTGTTTAGCATATTGCGCACGCTTCCGGTCTGGCGCAGGTCTTTGAGCAGATCCAGGTCCAGGTCGGCGATGAGGGTCATTTCCGTGTTTGGTGTGGCCTCGGCGGCAATGGCGTCATGTGGAAAGGCAAAATCCGATGGGGTGAAGATGGCTGCCTGGGAGTATTGGATGTCCATGTTTTCCACCCTGGGGATATTCCCCACGCTGCCGGAAATGGCCACGTAGCATTCGTTTTCAATGGCCCGGGCCTGGGCACAGCGACGAACGCGCAAATAGGCGTTTTTGGTGTCGGTCCAGAAGGGGACCAGGAGGATATTGATCCCTTGATCGACGAGTATCCTGGTCAGTTCCGGAAATTCAATGTCATAACAGATAAGGATCCCGATCTTGCCCACATCGGTCTCAAAGGCAGTCAGGGTGTCTCCACCGTGCAATCCCCAGCTTTGGCGCTCTTCAGGCGTGATGTGCAGCTTGTACTGTTTGTCCCAGGTCCCGTCCCGGCGACAGAGGAAGCAGACATTGAACAGCTGGTTATCCCTGTACTCAGGCACGCTGCCGGAAATGATGTTTATGTTGTAGGCCAGGGCCATGTTGATCAGTTCCTGGCGAAGGGGCTCTGTATAGTCGGCCAGGGAGCGCATTGCCTCCGGGGCGTATTCCTGGTCGAACTTGGCAATCAACGGGGCGTTGAACAGTTCGGGAAAGAGGACAATATCGGCATTGTATCTGGCCACGGTATCCACAAAGAATTCAACTTGCTGCATAAAATCGTCAAAGTCTTCAAACAGCCGCATCTGCCACTGTACTGATCCCAGGCGGACATAGGTTTTTTTTCCGCCCATCAGAGGCTGGCGCTCTTCATAATAGACATTGTTCCATTCCAGGAGCACGGCGTACCCCAAGGATTCCTTGTCCTCGGGCAGGTAATTGGGGATCAGCTTCTTGATGTGAAAGTCGTTGGACAGCTGGAAGGAGAGGACCGGATCGTGGATCTCCTTGTTGTTCACCATTTGAATATACTGCTGAGGGGTCAATTCCTGGGCATGTTTGTGATACCCGGGTATCCGGCCTCCGACAATGATGCCCTTGAGATTGAGGTTTTCGCAAATCTCCTTGCGTGCATCATACAGCCGCCGGCCCAGGCGCAGACCCTGGTAATCGGGATGGACAAAGACCTCGATGCCATACAGGCAGTCTCCGTCCGGTTCGTGATTTTTGAGATGTCCTTCACCGATCACCTGGCGGTAGGTGTGCTTTTCTCCATAGTTGGAATAGTCGATGATCAGGCTCAGGGCAGCAGCAACCACCTTTCCCTTGTCTTCAATACAGATTTGGCCTTCCGGAAACCGGATCAAATGGGACGAAAACTCTTCCTGGGTCCAGTACTCGCCCATGACCCGGTAAACCCGCTCCATTATCTCCATGATGTCCTGAAAGTCGGCGACCTGCAGGGTGCGCAGGTGCAGTCTGTGTTCAGTGTTGTCAAAGTGTTCGTTTTCGCTCATCAATTGGTTCTCATCGTGTTCATGTTATTGCAGTTTGTTATGGCCCCTGATTTATAGGCGGGGCAATTCCAGGTCCGGGATGAGCGCAGCATAAAAGCTATAGACCAGGGAGCGCAAAAACTCATCGAGTCTTTGCAGGCTTTGCTCGGCGATTTCCCATGGTACGCCGCCGTAAAAGGCTTCGGCCAGGGCTCCGGCCATACAGGCCTGGGTGTCGCTGTCTCCGCCCAGGGACACGGCATTTCGCACAGCGTCTTCAAAGTCGGTAGACTCCAAAAAGGCCCGGATGGCCTGAGGCACTGAGCCCTGACAGGTGACATCAAAGCTATAGCCTGGTCTGATCTGATCCAGAGGGATATCCAAATTATAGGCGCAATGGTTTTGAATTTGGGCCTTTATTTCTGATTTGTCCTGTCCCTGTCGAGCCAGGAAGATCCCAAGGGCCACTGCCTGGGCACCCTTGATTCCTTCTGGATGGTCATGGGTCACAGCTGCACTGGCCCGGGCTTGATCGAGAACAGCCTCTTGGTGGTTGTAAAACCAGCCGACTGGGCTGACCCGCATGGCTGAGCCGTTGCCAAAACTGTAATACGGCTCGGTTTGTTCAGAGGCGGCCCAAAGGGCAAAGGTCCCTCCATAGCCGGCATGGGGATAGCGGGCAAAAAAGGCCTTTAGGTTTTGGCCGTAGGACACGTTGTGCAGCAGACTGTCGGCCAGGGCAATGGTCAATACGCTGTCGTCCGTAAACCTGCTCTTTGAGGTGAAGAGTTCAAAGTCTTTGCTCTTTGTGGGCCGGGCCTCAAATCTGGATCCAATGATGTCTCCGCTGATGGCGCCTAACATCGGATGCTCCCTCCGCGCGTTTGATTGACTTCTTCTCTCTGGCCTTGATGCAACGACTGGAGATCACTCTTTTGCCAGCCGGGTAGATATCTCCGGAAAGGGGTGGGCTGTTTGGACATAGGCAGTGTTGATAAGCACAATACGTTCCTTTTCCCAGTCATGGACCAGGTAATAGGTGCCGTCTTCCGGAGCGGTCCGGCCGTCTCCGGCAATCAAGGTTCCTTTAGATCTCCAGTTCACGCCGCATATTTCTGCGCTTTGGGCCGAAATATTGGTCCGATAACTGTCCACAATGGATACAACCTGGTGGCCAACGTTTTTGCAGGAGTCCATGTTCTGACTGGAGCAGCGGTCAGACCACGAAGTGGCCGCAATCAATTTTTCCACCTTCTGAACATAGGTTTTGTGCTGCTGTTTGTAAAGGGCGTTATCGGGATTCAGGGCCATGAGCAGTTCATATCCCAGGGCCTTCTGAGCTGCTGCCCCGGACGGGAGCTCCTTTATTCGATCTGTGAGCAGGTTTTCCTGGAATTTTCGCCACTTGGAGCGGACTTCTTGCCGTTTCACTGCGTACTCTTCTTTCGAGGTCAGATCAAAGAGTTCCTCCAATATGTTAAGTCGTTTTTCATACGCTGAATCCGGCAGTTGTTTGATTTTTTGCAGCAGTTCCGCCTCCCTGGACCGGCGGTACCAGGTATCCAGTCTGGGATCGTTGATGGTCCGATATTTTCCGGCTAGTTCCCTGGCCTGACGAAAGTTGTTTGCAGAATAGAGTTCAGCGATTTGAGCCAGGATCTCATCCTGCTCGGAAGTATACTCTTCCTGGATGGACTGGACTGAATATCGAGTTTGGGTCGTATACAGACCTGCTCCGGCCAAAAACAGGAACATGGTCAGCAGAAGGAGGCTAATGGTTCGAAAACGGCCGGATATTGTCCCCCGGGCCGTTAGGACCAGAATATAGCCGACCAAAAGCAGGGCGGCGACGAGGATAATTGCGTATCGAAACATTACTGATGTGTACGTGGAGAATCTTTATATGGTTAATGTTTCTGAAGCTGTTCACGTACAGCGTACAGTGCATCCTGTACCCCGCCTTGACGCTGCTTTAGATACGTGGTGAAACGCTGGAAAATCTTTTCCCGGGAGTGTGGGCCACGCAGGGCCTGACTCAGAAAAGACACAAGATCTTCAGGTCCGCTCACCTGGGCCAGGAGCCCTTGTTCCACTATCTCCCGGCCCACCCAGGAGAAATTTGACCACCAGGGTCCTATACATGGAATGACCCCCTGGGCCAGGGGTTCCAGGAAATTCTGCCCCCCTTTGGGGGCCAGGCTGCCACCGACGAATACGGCCCGGGCCAGGGCATAGGCGGCTTCCAGTTCGCCCATCCTGTCCCAGAGGACAACGGTTCCCTGGGGGGTGGTTTCGTTGATTTTGCTACGGAGTTTCCAATCCAGGCCAGCTGCCTGCAAGGCCTTTTTCCATGCCGGAATTCGGTGCATATGGCGAGGAAAGACGGCCTGAATGGCCCTGGGGTGGCGTTTAGCCATCCGAATCAGAACCGGGACCAGGATCTGTTCTTCCTCCCGGCGGATGGAGCCGTAGACTACCAGCCTGCTCTGGGGCTTGATCAGTCCGGACAAGGGATTGTGTACATAGGGCAGCGGCTCCTGAATCCCGGCCCAGCGATCGAATTTGATATTGCCCATAATGTCCACGCCTTGGGGGCCGAATATATATGCATACCTGGCAGCTTGATCTTGGTCAACAGCCAGAATCTGTTCAGGTCTGATCCTCCGGCCCAAATCCCGGAACAGGCTATACCGGCTCAGGCTTTTGGGGGTCATGCGGGCATTTACTAGCAAAACAGGGATATTGCGCCGGGTGCATGCGGCGAGAAGGTTTGGCCAGAGCTCGGTCTCCAAAAGGAGAACAACCCGGGGGCGAAGGGCATCTAAGGTCCTGCGAATCTTCGGACCGGTATCAAGTGGGGCAAAACCGGGTTGAAAGAGCATATGCCCGGGAGGGGTAATGGTCCTGAGCACCTGCATTCCTTGCAAGGTATTGGTGCTGACCTCGCAGGACACGGCCTCGTCTTCGGGCCAGGCCTCCAGCATGGTTTTGACCAAGGTGCACTCACCGGCTGAGGCGGCCTGGATCCAGATATCCGTTTCTCCGGACTGTGGTCTGGAGCATAACCTGGGCCACAGGCCGGAGCGCAGGCGTTTGGAGGTCAAGACAACAGGCAGGGCTGTGTACCACAGTCCGGAATACAGGCTAAGAGCAAGCCTGTATTTTGCCGGCAGAGACTGAGGGTATTTGTCGGTTTTCAGGGCATGTTTGGACATAATCTTCGGGGTAAAAAAGACAACCTTGATGGATGATGATGTTTGTGTCCGGGTACGTGCTTGGTACAGCTCTTGTCTCCATCTCTATGTTTTGTCCCGGTTTCCCAATTCCATGAGCCTGGTCATCAATTGATCAAAGGAGATGCCGGCGGCCTGGGCTGCTTGAGGAAAAAGGCTGGTAGCGGTCATTCCGGGCAGAGTATTGACCTCCAGGAGATAGGGCTGTTCATCTTGGACCATGAAGTCGGCCCGGCTGTATCCAGAGAGGCCCAGGCAGTGATGGGCCCTGACCGCCAGGTCTTTGATAATGGTGGTTAAGTCCTCGGAAATCGGCGCCGGGCAGATTTCCTGTGCCGCCTGGGGTGTGTATTTGCTAAAATAATCAAAAAATCCAGACTGATCGGCCGGTTGAATCAGGATGGGAGGCAATGCTTGTGAATCCAGGACCGCACAGGTGATTTCCTGCCCGGGAACAGCTTCTTCCAGCAGGATTTCGCAGCCCTTGGCGAATAGAGGAGGAAGCAGGCCCAAGAGCTGTTCACGATCGGTTGCCTTGTTGATATCCAGGCTGGAGCCTCCGGTGTTAGGCTTGACAAACAATGGGAAGTTCAGGCTGCAGGACCATGGAGCTGCCGGAACTTGGGGCAGAAATTCCCAGTCCGGAGTGGGAATGCCCTGGCTGACAAAGAGCTCCTTTGCAGCGACTTTATTTAAAGCCAAAAGAGAGCCGCAGGGACCGGAGCCTTGATACGTGCAGCCCAAACGGTCAAGCAAGGCCTGAATCAGGCCATCTTCTCCCGGGCAGCCGTGCAGATTGATAAAGGCAAAGTCGGCCTTTTGGGCCTGGGCAGAAATGTCATGGAAGTTGACAGCCGGATCCAGAACAACAACGTCATGTCCTAGGCGCTCCAAAGCACCCTGGATGACCAGGCTGCCGTCTAAAGAAACTTCTCGTTCATTGGACCATCCTCCGGCTATCAAAAGGATATGCATGCAGATCTACCTCCAACAAGCTGCTGAGCTTGGATTCAATATGTTCTATCTGGGCAAAGGAGCGGCGCATGGAAGCAACCCGCTCATCATTGACTCCGTAACGGTCCAGCAGGTCGGAGAAGCGTTCCTGTAAGGTGACGATCCGGTCGTGCATGACCCGTTTGTCGGCGTAGATGATGACCAATGGCACAAAGTGGGCGGCAAGATCCAGAGGTCCGGGCCAGACTATATGATGGCGGACTGCTTGGGCAATGCGTGGATTTCCGGTCAAAGACATGACCCAGGCCGCTCCCAATTGGCTGTGGTTGCCGCCGTAGCGGACTGTGTATGTTTTGGCCAGATCGTGGAGCAGGCCGGCGGCTCGAAGTCCTTGCAGGGGGATATCCAGGCCGCTGGACAGGCCAGTTTGTCCAATGACGGTAGCGATATGGGCCACTTTTTCGCTGTGCACAGCGATGTTTTCCAGCATATCGTATTCTTTCCACCACGTCCTGCACTGGGCATCATCAGGGGTGAGGCCGCAGTTGACCGCTGGAAAAGGTGTATCGATGGATGTGCCGTGGGTGTGCATTGAAGTTTTGTATCATCAGAAGCAGTTTTCAAACCTCAGGGCAAGACGTCCTGTCCTCCTGGACTTTAGCCATAGATTGTGTCAAAAGTAAAGCGCGATAAATTCTAGCATAATACATAGCGATATGAGTGAAGATATGAGCGACAGGGCGAAGAATACAATGCAGGGTTATGCCGATCCAAAGTTGTGCCGGGAACTGGCAGACAAGATTGCTCAGTCCTTGACCGGGCGGCTTCGGTTTATGGAAGTCTGTGGAACGCATACAGTTTCCATCTATCGATTTGGGTTACGGACCATGTTGCCTTTGACGGTGGAGCATGTTTCCGGTCCCGGCTGCCCGGTATGCGTGACTCATGCCAGGGAGGTGGCGGCGAGCATTGCCCTGGCCGCTGTTCCCAAGGTTATAGTGGGTACTTTTGGAGATATGATCCGGGTCCCGGATTCCACGGGACAAAGTCTGCAGCAGGCCAAGGCCCAAGGGGCGGATGTCCGGATTTGTTATTCCCCAATTGACATCCTGCAGACGGCTCGAAGCAATCCTGGACATGAGGTTGTTTTTTTGGGGGTTGGCTTTGAAACCACAGCCCCGGCAGTGGCTGCGGTCGTCAAACAGGCCAAGGCAGAAGGCTTGACCAACCTCTCTTTGCTCTCCTGCCATAAGCGAATCCCTCCGGCTTTGCAATTTTTGCTCCAAAACCAGGATGTTGCTGTGGATGCCTTTCTTTTGCCCGGACATGTGTGCACGGTGATCGGACTACAGCCCTTTGCCTTTTTACGCTCTGAATATACAATTCCCGCGGCTGTAGCTGGTTTTGAGCCTGCTGATATACTCATGGGCCTGTTTGTCCTGGCTCGCATGCAGGTGGAAAACAGGGTGGAGATCGTCAACGCGTATCCCCGGGCGGTCAAGGACAAAGGTAATCCGACTGCCCTGGCTGTGTTGGGGGAAGTATTTGTCCCTGGAGATGCCGACTGGAGGGGGCTGGGAAAAATACAGGACAGTGGATTTTTTCTGGCTCCGGAGTACAAGGATTTTGACGCCTGGGAGCGCTTTGACCTGGAGGATATAGAGGACAAAGAACCTCCTGGGTGCCAATGCGGCCAGGTGCTCAAGGGGCAGCTTCACCCCAGGCAGTGCCCGCTTTTTGGGCGGAAATGCACTCCTTCGAGACCGGTGGGGCCGTGCATGGTGTCCACTGAAGGCAGTTGTGCAGCGGTCTTTCGATATGGGATGTAAAGGCTGGTTAGCTATTGATGTCTTTGGGGTGCAGGCAAATGCAGAGAGGCAAACTCAAGTAAAAGCAATTTTCTGAGATAAACAATAATGCATACGCACATACTTTTGGATCATGGCAGCGGGGGGCTGGCCTCCCAGCGCTTGATCAAGGATATATTCGTTCGCCATTTGGGCAACCCTGTGCTGTCTTTGTTAAACGATGCCGCCTGTTTGGACATATCCGGGCCTGTAGCCATGAGTACGGATACCTTCACTGTCACTCCTTTGTTTTTCCCTGGAGGGGACATCGGTTCTCTGGCCGTCCACGGAACTGTAAATGATGTGGCCATGTGTGGGGCGGTTCCCAAATACTTGAGTTGCGGTTTTATTATTGAAGAGGGTCTGGAACTGAAAATCCTGGAACGGGTTGTGGCCAGTATGGCTCAGGCAGCCGAGGGGGCTGAGGTGCAGGTGGTGACCGGGGATACCAAGGTGGTGCCCAAAGGGGCGGTAGATCAGATCTTTATCAACACCACTGGGTTGGGGGAGATTCTGGTTCATGACCCTCCGCAGGGGAATAAGGCCCGGCCCGGAGACCTGGTTTTGGTCAGCGGGAGCATGGGTGATCATGGGCTGACTATCCTGGCCCATCGGGAAGGTCTTGCCTTTCAGACCCCAATACAAAGCGACTCTGCGGCCCTGCACGGTCTGGTACACAAACTGATGCAGGAAGCAGGGGCAATTCATGTCCTGCGCGATCCCACCCGGGGCGGTCTGGCCACCACAATCAAGGAGATTGCGGAACAATCCGCGGTGTGCATTGAACTGGATGAGGCACAGATACCGGTGAATCCAGGGGTCGAAGAGGGTTGTGCCTTTTTGGGCCTGGATCCCCTGTTTTTGGCCAATGAAGGAAAGATGATCTGTATTCTGCCCCGGGAATATGCCCCAAAGGCCCTGCAGATCATGCGCAGTCACGACATGGGACATAGTGCAGCCATTGTAGGCCGGGTAATAGCAGGCCATCCGGGCCGAGTAGTTTTAAATACCGGGATCGGCGGTCAGCGTTTGGTGCACATGCTGGAAGGGGAACAATTGCCCCGGATCTGTTGAGTAATTTGCTGGTTCACGGTTCCAGGTCATGAAGAGTTAGCCTTTCCCTTCGTACAACGTCTCAAAAATTTGGCGATGGCCAATTTGGTAAGTTTACAAGGTACTCTTCTGCCGGAGGACATCCTTATTTCCGTATGGACTCTTGGCCTGGCTGTTGATAGGAGAGGGGAAGTTTGAGCGGTTACCTTGGACCAAGCAATGTATGGAGGTAGAGAGATGGGTGAAACCATCCGATTTGGCGTTTCGTTGGACTCCGATCTCTTGGAGCGCTTTGACAAGATCTGTGAGGAACGGTGTTATCAAACCAGGTCTGAGGCTATTCGGGATTTGATTCGCAAAGGGCTGGTCCAGAAAGAGTGGGAGAACCAGAATCAGGAAGTGACCGGGACCCTGACCCTGGTATACAACCATCACCAAAGCGATTTAGCCCAAAAGATGACCGAAATCCAGCATCAGGCCCTGGATATCATCATTACCTCACTGCATGTTCATATTGATGCCCACAACTGCATGGAAGTTCTGATTTTGCGCGGGCCGGTCAAAGATGTGCGCTCAGTGGCCCGGCGTTTGACATCCACCCGGGGAATTAAGCATGGAAAGCTGAGCTTGTCCACTACAGGAAAGGATTTGAGTTAAATGAAGGATATACAGAACAGCCCTTCAGGCGTGCATATGTCCATTGATCGTGTCGGGGTCAAAGGTTTGCGTTATCCCCTGGTGGTCAGGAATAAAAACGACGGGGTACAGCATACCGTGGCTCAAGTCGATTTGTATGTGGATTTGCCCAGCCAGTTCAAAGGCACACATATGAGCCGGTTTCTGGAAGCCCTCCAGGCCTGGACTGGAGTCTTGGATTACCACAGCTTCAAGCAGCTGCTGCAGGATGTGCAGGTCCGTCTGGAGGCCAGACGTTCGCACTTGACCTTTGAGTTTCCTTTCTTTCTTGCCCAGCAGGCCCCCCATAGCGGCAGCCCCAGCCTTATGCAGTACGAATGCCGGTTTTCTGGAGAACTTGAGGCCGGCAAGCCGACCATGTATGTCAGTGTGGATGTGCCGGTAATGACCGTGTGCCCATGTTCACTTGCCATCAGTGATCAGGGAGCACACAGCCAGCGGGCTATGATCAAGATCAAGTCCCGCTTTGATGGGCTGCTTTGGCTGGAAGATCTGATCCATATCGCGCAGAATTCCGCTTCTTCTCCAGTCTACGCCTTGCTCAAAAGAGTGGATGAAAAGTTTGTTACTGAATGGGCCTTTGACAATCCTGCCTTTGTGGAGGATGTGGTCAGGAATGTAGCCACCAGGCTGAAGGAACATCCTTTGATCCATTGGTTCAAGGTCGAGGTGGAGAGCTTTGAGTCCATTCACAATCACAATGCCTATGCCTGCATCGAAATGTAGGGTCATCGAATATGCGACCACTTGTTTTTGCAGCGTCGTCTCTCTATATCTGGGCCTTCTGGTCCTGGTGGACAAGGGTGACGACTTCATTGACCAACTCGGCAGTCAATCCCCAAACGATCTCTTCCGGAGTCTGGTAGACCAGGACCCGGTGGGCCAAACCCGGCCAGGGTTTTTTGTATCTGGGGGGCAGACCCAGGGCGTCTACCGGCAAATGTTCAAACCCCTTGTTATCTTTGCTCTTGCACCACGGCTTGATCTCCAGTTCCAATTCGTATTCGCAGGCCGGATGGGTCTCAAAGAACGAGACAGGAAGAAGAAATAATCGTTCCACCTCGTTCGTGTCCGGGGCGAGTTCTTCCAGGGAAATGAGGTCCACAGTGGCGATAAAGCTGTCCACCGTGACTCCTCTTGGGGAAATAAAGGTGTCCAGACGTCCCTGGATATGGATCTTGTCCCTGGAAATGCCCAGTTCTTCTTCCGCCTCGCGCAGGGCTGCTTCCCGGCAGGACTGATCGTTGTCCGGCTCAAACTCGCCGCCGGGAAAACTGACTTCACCGCCCTGCCGGATATGGGCCGCCCGTTTTTGAAACAGAAAATGATACTCCCGATCCAGATCAACCAACGGGATCAGGACCGCGGCATTTAAATATCTGCTCTTGCTCATTATGTTTGGATGCCGCGGCAAACGGCTGCGCAATTTTTCAAGATCTGTATATTTCATGTTAACTATCCCTGCATGATAAGGATGTTGTCCACAATGAACATGATAGCCGAACCAAGCCATGGGGTAAACAGCTAGGCTCAGAATGTTTTCAATCTTGGGCAACATGTTGGAAGTGATAGTTTTTCAGCCAAAATTTCGGGGCGAATACATCATCCGGGAAAAATTGAGGCCTGTCTCCTGGAAGAATAAACAGCGGTTGAGGACAACCCCACCCTACGTAAAAACGGCACCCGGTATTTGCATGCAAAGGCTGGCGCTCACGCTAACGCCCTGATGTCCCCTTATTCCATCATTGATTGATCCTCAGGTTTTCGGTTAGACTAGGGCCAGAACGTAGAAGGTCAGCTATACAAAACACTGTGGAGATGAAAGCGGTGAGCCTGGAACAGGAACTCAAGTTTGTATGCACGGATTTTGATGCACTTCGGAAATCGCTGATTGCCGAAGGCGCAGACTTTGTGGACAAGGGTTTTGAGCATAACCGGGTTTATGATACAGAACATGGCCAGCTGAGAAAGACAGGCACCCTGCTTCGGCTTCGCGAGGCCGGGAAAGCCGTACTGTGCGTCAAGTCTGAGCCGGAAAACAAAACGCAGGACCGAGGCTACGAGGTCAAGACCCGGGAGGAAGATCAGACCCAGGTCTGTGATTCGGAAAGCATGCATTCCATTCTTCGAGGCCTGGGATATCAGGTGGTCTTTTCCTACCAAAAAGTCCGAGAGAAATGGCGTTTGGGTCAGTGTGTCGTTTGCCTGGATCAATTGCCTTTCGGCCGTTTTGTGGAGGTTGAGGGCAGCCCGGAAGAAATATGGGTCCAGGCCCGGATTTTGGGCTTAGACGAGAAGCCCTGGAGTACCAAAAGTTATTATGACCTGCACCAGGAATGGAGGGCTCAAAACCATTTGCCTTGGAATGAGTCCTTTGTCTTTCCCCCGGAGGAAGAAGCCATGCTCCGGGCTGCGGTACATGATAAGGCACCTGGTGCGGAGGATGTATCCAGGTCTGATTGACTTTTTTAAACTGAAGTACCTAAACCTTTTGAGGACAAATCTTTACACCCTTGTATCAGGAATTATTATCTCGTAGAATGGATACGCATGATGAACAAATGGATTGCTGAGAAAGACATGTCGGAATGAGGAGCGTTGGATGAGCAATCAATTGCAACGACCTGAACTTGAACCAGACACTGAGCAGGAAATCAAAGAACCCCCGCAGTATAAGGTGGTCCTGCACAACGACGACTATACGACCATGGAGTTTGTGGTCTATGTGCTGAAGAACATTTTTTTTAAATCCGAGGGTGAAGCCATTCATATTATGCTCAGTGTGCATAAAAACGGCTCCGGCGTGTGCGGCGTGTATACCTTTGAGGTAGCAGAAACCAAGGTGGCCCAGGTTCATCAGATGGCCAAACAAGAGGGATATCCACTCAAATGCACAATGGAAGAGGTATGATATGTTGAGTCGGGATATGGAAAAGATATTTGCCCTTGCTGTGCGCGAGGTACGCAGCAGGCATCATGAATTTTTGACCTTGGAGCATGTCCTCTATGCTTATCTGCTGGACACCAAGGGAAAAAATCTTCTCTATAATTGTGGTGTGAATGTCAGCCGGTTGCGCAATCAGCTGGAACGCTATTTTGTGGAGCACATGGAGGTTTACCCCCAGGGTCAGGCCAAAGAGGTGATCCAGACCTTAAGTGTTCAGCGAGTGCTGCAACGGGCCATTGTTCATGTCCAATCAGCTGAAAAAGGCAAGGTCGAACTCGGTGACTTTTTAGCCTCAGTCATGGATGAAGAAGATTCCTTTGCAGTCTACTACCTGAAGTCCCAGGGAGTGGATCGTCTGGATATTCTGGAATATATATCCCATGGCCGGGCCAGAGAACAGACGGAAGGGTGTGCTTCCTGTCAAAAAGAAAAGAATTCGGCTTTGCAGAAATTCACCAACAACCTATCGGAACGGGCCAAATGCGGGGATATTGATCCATTGATTGGACGAAACCAGGAACTGGAGAGGACTATTCAGATCCTTTCCCGGCGTCGGAAAAACAATCCTTTGTTCGTTGGAGACCCCGGCGTGGGCAAGACCGCCCTGGCCGAGGGGCTGGCCCTGAAGATTGCCGAGGCTTCTGTGCCGGAGCCTTTCCTGGAGACTGAGATTTATGCTTTGGACATGGGCGCATTGCTGGCCGGGACCAAATTTCGGGGGGACTTTGAGTCCAGACTCAAAGGGATCATTAATGAACTGTGCAAACTGGGCAGCCGGGCTGTCCTGTTCATCGACGAGATCCATACCGTGATCGGGGCCGGAGCGACCAGTGGAGGATCCATGGATGCATCCAACATCCTGAAACCGGTTCTGGCCTCAGGCCAGTTGCGATGCATTGGGTCGACAACCTACGAGGAATACAAAAACCTGTTTGAAAAGGACCGGGCCCTGTCCCGACGCTTTCAGAAGATTGATGTCCCAGAGCCTACCCAGGATGAGAGTGTGGCCATTCTGGAGGGACTTCGGCCCTATTATGAAGAGCATCACGGGGTAAAATACACCAAGACTGCCTTGAAAACGGCAGTGGAGTTGACCGCCCGCCATTTACCGGACAGGTACCTGCCGGACAAGGCTATAGACGTCATGGATGAGACAGGGGCCCTGCTCAGTCTGGATATCCACAAACGCAAACGAAAGCAGATTTCCCCCAAGGATATCGAAAATGTGGTGGCTGGTATGGCCAGGATTCCCATTCAACGGGTGAGCAGTTCGGACCGGGAAAAGCTGCACAACCTGGAAGGGGAGCTTTTGAACTATATCTTCGGCCAGGATGAGGCGGTTCGGTTTCTGGCTCAGGCCATTAAGCGTTCCCGGGCCGGTCTACGGGAGGCGAACAAGCCGGTGGGCAATTTTCTCCTGGTCGGCCCAACAGGAGTGGGCAAGACCGAGCTGGCCAGGCAGCTGGCGGATCGACTTGGGATTCACTTTATTCGCTTTGACATGAGCGAGTACATGGAACAGCATGCCGTGGCCCGTTTGATCGGCGCACCTCCAGGATATATTGGTTTTGATCAGGGCGGGCTGCTCACGGACAGCATCCGCAAACAGCCGTATTGTGTCCTGCTTTTGGATGAGATTGAAAAGGCCCATCCTGACCTGTTCAATATTTTGCTACAGGTCATGGACTACGCCACGTTGACCGACAATGCCGGACGCAAGGCTGATTTTCGACATGTTATCCTGCTTATGACCTCCAATATCGGAGCCAGGGACATGAGCAGCCAAAATATCGGCTTTGGGCAGGAAAAGTCGACCAATAGGGCCCAAAAGGGGGTCAAGGCCGCGGAAAAACATTTTTCTCCCGAATTCCGGAATCGCCTGGATGGGATCGTGCCCTTTAATGCCCTGTCCACGGAGCTGATGGAAAAGATCGTGGCCAAGAGCATTGGAGAGCTCAATGAGCAGTTGCGGGAGAAAAAAGTCCAGATAGAACTGACCCCGGCTGCCACGGCCTGGGTTGCTGCAAAGGGATTTGATCCTGACTACGGGGCCCGGCCTCTGGCCCGGATAGTCCAGAGTGAGATCAAGGACAAATTGGCGGATGAACTCCTGTTCGGCTCTCTGCAAAAAGGCGGATCGGTTCTCGTGGATACTTCCAGGGACGAGGAAGGAGAGGAGAAGCTGGAATTTTCGTACACCTAGCCAGCAAGGCGATCATTTCTCTTTTTTGCGGAAACATGGTTCGGCTGAAGTTTGGGAAGGGCATGGAAAACAATAAGAAGATGACCAGAGCCATAAGATGAAGATGTTCCCAGGGAGGATCCTGGGAACAAAAGATATCGTTCCATGTACAAGGAAAAATATCATCATGACGACCCGCCCCTGTCCCCGCCCTAACCAGGGCGGGGAACCTTGTATACCCACTTCTGCTCTCTTTTGATGGGGCATAAGTACTGAAGATATGTAGAGTGTGTTGCAGAATTCCGTACTAGGTATAAGTT
>CAYZLB010000051.1:0-17383 GCA_964479235.1 uncultured Desulfohalobiaceae bacterium | reverse complement strand
AAAGGAGTGGAGCGGGTGACGGGGATCGAACCCGCGACACCAAGCTTGGGAAGCTTGTACTCTACCAGCTGAGCTACACCCGCTCGATAAAAACGATTTATGGCATTTCTCGTGCTTGTTGTCAACCCAGAACGTGCTCTGCTTCGGCTCATTGGTTTTTGCAAAATATCAGAGCTAAAGATTGGAGAAGAGGCCTTGAATCAGGAAGGAGTTTGGACTAAGAAAGGGGCGATGCACACACCGATTTCATGTATTCATCTGATCACCAAAAGCGGTCACTCGCAGGCCAAATCCCTGGGAGGAGTAATTCAAACCTGGCTGCACAGGCATGGATGCCAAGCCAGTATCGTCCCCTCAGAAAAATACGTTCACATGGAACCGGGATATGCCTCTTTGCCGGATATGATTCTGGTTTTGGGCGGAGATGGGACGTTGCTCCGGGTGGCAGGAAGGGTTGCGGATCTTGGGATTCCTGTTGTGGGGATCAACTTCGGACAAGTGGGTTTTTTGACTGCCCTTAGTCCCACGAGATGGGAACCGGCCCTGAGCCGCATCCTTGCTGGAAACTACTGCATACACCCGAGGTTGGTCTTGGGCTATGAACTGTGGCGGGAGAAAGAGGTAGTGCATTCCGGACATTTCCTCAACGACCTGGTCGTGGGCAGGAGCGGATTGGCCCGTCTGGTCCGGTTAAGCCTGTGGAGTGGTGAACACATGATGACAGGCCTACGGGCCGACGGGGTGATCGTTTCCACCCCGGTGGGTTCTACAGCCTATGCTGCGGCTGCCGGTGGCGGACTGATCAGCCCTGAACTGGACGTCATGGAGATTTGTCCGATATGTTCATTCATGAGTAAATTTCGACCATTGATCCTGCCCAGTGATCAGGAAGTATCAGTTCGGGTCGAATCGTCATCTCCGGAATGTTTTGTCACCCTGGACGGTCAATCAGGATGGCCCCTGCTGGAAAACGATCTGATTCGCATCCGGGCCTGTAAATACAAGTTTCTTCTGGTCGAAACAGAAGAAAACACCTTTTTCCAGCATCTGCAAAGAGTGGGTTATCTCAGTTCAAGACAAAACAGGAAATAGGCGTTTCACCCCTGAACAATCCGGCAATGGTTCCTTGTTATTACCCGCGGTGAGCAAAAATATGTGGGATGTGCCAAAGGCAAAGATGACGATGAACAATTGTGTTGTACAATGGCTATTGGTCCTGGTCATATTGGGTCTTGCTGTGTGCTGCTGTATCGGATGTGCACGGAAAGAGCCTGTACCACCTTGTTTTTCTCTTTTATCTGGGCGGGAAAAAGAGGCCTTCTTCGAGGAGATGGATCCTGCCAGCCAGGGTTTGGATTCCTGGCGGGATTTGGCCAAACCTTTGCAGCGAAGCCTCAATGCCCTGCGTTTTAAGGAAAAAGATCAGAGGGTCCTGGATACTCCCCAACTGCGATTGACTGTTCGGGATTTGCGAGAAAGCATCAGACACATGCTGCACATCCTTCCGGAACTAAAGGCAGATCCCGGCTTGTTGGCCAGGGAGTTTGCCTGCTATGAACTACACCCCGGGTCGTTGTTTACAGGGTATTATCAGCCGCGGATTGCGGCCAGCCTGGAGCAGACATCCGAGTACTCGTATCCTCTGTATGCCCTGCCTGAGGATTTACAAAGCATAGATCTGAGCCGTTTCCACCCCAGGTGGGAGGGGCAGCGGCTTATCTACAGGATCCAGGATGGGAAGATTGCTCCGTATCATACCCGGGCTGCAATCGACGGGCAGAACGTCCTTGAGGGCAAGGCAAAGACACTAGCTTGGGCCCGGGACGTATTGGATGTCTTTTTCTTGCAAGTTCAGGGGTCAGGCCAGCTTGAGCTTCGAAATAAAGAGATCGTACACATCGGCTATGCCGGGAAAAACGGGCATGAATATGTCTCCTTGGGCCGAGTGCTGGTTGAACGGGGGCATATGAACCATGAGGGTCTGAGCATGCAGTCCATCCGGGCTTTTTTGGATCAGCATCCGGAGCTGTTGCCTGAAATTTTGTTCACCAATCCCAGCTATGTCTTTTTCCGTCTCCGTTCAGATGGCCCGTATGGGGCTATGGGCCAGATCTTGACCCCCATGGTCAGTTTGGCCACCGACCCAAAGATGGTCCCTCTGGGGGCGTTGCTGGCTTTTGAAGTTGACTTGCCAGGGGAGGAGAGCGGGACTAGACTAACTGGTCTTGGTTTGGCTCAGGATGTGGGGGGGGCGATCAAGGGCCGGCATGTGGACCTTTATTGCGGCAGTGGCCCCCAGGCCGGACAGATTGCAGGACGGCTGAAATCTCAGGGGCGTCTGGTCCTGGTGCTTTCCAAGTCAGTTTTGGATGCTGTCAACTAAGGCTTGGCCCGAGCGCAGGTATATTGAAAGTGAAGAGCATAATGGTGTAGTAGGTTTTATTGCACGATCAAATATATCCTTACCCCAGACCAGAGGACCTGACACTATGAAAAGGACCAACGCTGTAGCGGAACGAGGTATGCCTGATGTCTTTTGAAGCAGTCATAGGCCTGGAAGTCCATGCCCAGTTAAATACCAGATCCAAGCTTTTCTGTTCCTGCTCCACCCAGTTTGGACGGGAACCGAACACACATGTTTGTCCGGTGTGCGCAGGCATGCCCGGGGCTTTACCGGTGGTGAACGTAAAGGCTGTGGAATATGCAGCCAAAATGGCTCTGGCTGTAGAATGTACGGTCAATGAACATTCTCTGTTCGCCCGCAAAAACTATTTTTATCCAGATCTGCCAAAAGGGTATCAGATATCCCAGTTCGAAACTCCCCTGGCAGAGCACGGCTGTTTGCGAATTCAGACAGAGGGCGGAGAAAAGCTGGTTACCATCGTGCGTATACACATGGAAGATGATGCTGGAAAGTCCATACATGCCCCGGCGGAGAATAAGAGCTATGTGGACTTGAATCGAACCGGCGTCCCTTTGATCGAGATTGTCAGCGGCCCGGACATGGTATCGGCCGACGAGGCAGTCGCATACCTCAAGGGATTGCGCAGCATCCTTCGTTACTTAGGTATCTGCGATGCAAACATGGAAGAGGGCAATTTCCGCTGTGACGCCAACGTTTCTATTCGGCCCAAAGGGGAGTCCAAGCTGCGAACCCGAACGGAACTCAAGAATATGAACTCATTTAGGCATGTGCACAAGGCCTTGGAGTTTGAGATTTCCCGTCAAATTGCCCTGGCAGAGGACGGCGAAGAAGTGGTCCAGGAGACCAGGCTCTTTGACCTGGACAAAGGGGAAACCAGGACCATGCGGGGCAAAGAAGAGGCCCATGACTACAGATACTTTCCGGATCCGGATCTGGTCCCTGTGGTCATTCCCAGGGAAGAGCTTGTGCTCTGGCAGGAGGGACTGCCTGAGCTACCCCAGGTGAAGGGCCGGCGCTTTGCACACGATTACGGACTGTCTCCCGCCGAGGCCCAAATTTTGACTCAAGATCTGGATATGGCCGATTACTTTGAGGCTACAGTCGCTGAACAGGTTCAGCCCAAGGAAGTCTGCAATTGGATGCTCACAGAAATGCAGCGGGAACTCAAAGATGGGAATATCAGAGCCGGAGATGCCCAGTTTCGGCCGTGGCACCTGGCCGAATTGATTCGGCTCATCGCTGAGGGAAGCATTAGCAACAGTATAGGGAAGCAGATCTTCTCAGATCTTTTTGTCTCTGGTCAGGATCCCAGATCGTATGTGCAGGCCAAAAACTTGACCCAAATTTCGGATCAAGGGCAACTTGACCAGGTGGTGGATTCGGTTCTGGCCGAAAATCCGGACGAAGTGCAGGCCTATCTGGGCGGAAAAACGAAATTGATCAGCTTTTTTATGGGGCAAGTGATGAAGAAGACCAAAGGCCAGGCCAACCCCAAAATGGTCAACAGCCTGATCAGTTCCAAACTGGAGTCCTTGAGGGCCTCGAAATAGACAGTTGTCAGCTTTGTCTCCGGCAAATCTGACCTGTTTTTTTGCCTCAAAAGGCATAAATAGGTTTTGCCGGATTGATCATATTTAAAACCTCAAAGACATGTGATCAGACCATGAAACGACATATTCGATATTCAGAAACCGAACCCGCTCTGCTGCTGTTGGATCAGCGCTTTTTGCCCGCACAGGAAAAATGGTTTGTTTGCCGCAGAGTACAGGACGTGATTGTCGCCTTGCAGGAAATGGTTGTACGCGGGGCACCAGCCATCGGGGTGACGGCGGCCTATGGGTGTTGCCTGGGGGCGGCCACTGTGGATCCTTCCGACAGGAAATGGCAAAAACGGCTGCTAGAGAAGCTGGAATGTTTGGTCCGAGCCAGGCCGACGGCGGTCAATTTGGAATACAGTGTTCAGCGCATGCGCCGGGCCTGGAAGGCTGACCCCGATATCGCCCTCGATGATCTGCGCTGGATGTGGCATAAATTGGCTCAAGACATACATAGTGAGGATATCGCCGCCAACAAGGCCATGGGCCGGTGGGGGCAGAGTCTCATTGCCGACGGCTGGACAGTCATGACCCATTGTAATGCCGGGGCATTGGCCACCGGGGGATACGGCACAGCCCTGGGTGTTTTCCGGGCAGCCAAGTCTGCGGGAAAGACGGTTCAGGTGCTGGCCAATGAAACGCGTCCTTTTTTGCAAGGGGCCAGGCTGACGGCTTATGAGCTGCAGGAAGACGATATTCCGGTTCAGGTCGCCTGTGACAATGCCGCAGCTACGCTCATGTCCCGGGGGCTGATCCAGGCCGTTGTGGTCGGAGCGGACCGGATAGCTGCCAATGGGGATACGGCCAACAAGATTGGAACCTATGGATTGGCCATCCTGGCCCGGGAGCATGGGATTCCGTTTTACGTGGTTGCTCCCAAGTCCAGTATCGATTTTCAGATGAAATCAGGTCAGGACATACTTATTGAGGAACGTCCGGCTCATGAGGTGACCCATATACAAGGTGCCCGAATCGTGCCCCATGGAGTTGCCGTACTCAATTATGCCTTTGATGTAACCCCCCACGAATTGATTACCCATATTATAACGGAAAAGGGTATCCTGGATCGTCCATTTGACCAAAGTATAGCCCGGATCAAGGCAGAATGAACCGGTACCGGAAAAATTTTTGTGCCCATCTATGAATACAGATCCCCTTGTGGCCTTGATCGGCCGGACGAATGTCGGCAAATCCACGCTGTTTAATCGTCTGCTGCGGCAGAATAAGGCCTTGACCCACGATCGGCCCGGAGTAACCCGAGATAGGATGTACGGTCAGGTCCAGGGCAGGGACGGCATATTTGCTCTGGTGGATACCGGTGGTTTTGAGCCGGATGCCCAAGGGGAACTGCAAAATACGATCATGGATCAGGCCCGGGAAGCCATTCACGAGGCCCAACTCATTTTGTTGGTTGTGGATGGCAAAACAGGCTTGTCTCCAATTGATCAGGAATTGGCCGTTCTTGTCCGCAGAAGCAGCAAGCCGGTTCTTCTGGTCGTCAACAAGGTGGACGGCCCGGAACAGGAAGAAGGATGCCTGAGCGAGTTTCATACCCTGGGACTGGATATGGCCCCTGTATCAGCCGCCCATGGATACGGATGTCCATCATTAGTTCAGGAAATCCAAAAGCATCTGCCGGATTTGGAACCTGAAGATGCGAGCATGCATCTCCATCCAGATTTACGCATTACCCTTTTGGGCCGGCCCAATGTGGGCAAATCGTCAATAATCAATGCCTTGCTGGGGGAAAAGCGACTTATCGTCAGTCCGGAGGCCGGAACAACCAGGGACAGTGTGGATGTGGTCCTGGATCGTGAGGGGAGCAGATATCTGTTTGTGGATACAGCCGGTGTACGCCGTAAAAGCAAGGTCCGGGACTCTCTGGAACGGTTTAGCGTCCTGCGGGCCTTGAAGAGCAGCAAAAGGGCCCAGGTCACTGTTCTGCTCGTAGACGCTGCCCAGCCTTTGAGCTTTCAGGACAAGAAGCTGCTTTCCTATTTGGACAAGGAAAAGACCCCCTTGATTTTGGCTTTAAACAAGATCGATCTGATTTCCAGACCGCAGAGGCCGAAAGTCAAGGCCTATTTTGAGCAGGAACTTCGGTTTTGCCCCCATGTTCCGGTTGTTGCCACTTCCAGCGTCACCAGGGCCGGACTTGGAGGCCTTTTGCCCCTGGCCGAAAAGCTGTGGGCCGAATGCGGACAGCGGGTGACCACCGGGGAACTGAACAGGGTGCTCCGCGAGGTGACCGCCAGGCACCAGCCTCCAGTGGTCAAGGGGCGCAGGGCAAAGTTCTATTATTTGACCCAGGCCGAATCGACCCCCCCTACCTTTGTCTTTTTCATGAATGATCGGTTTTTGTTGAGAGAAAATTATGCCAAGTATCTGGAAAAGCAGATCCGAAAACGTTTTGGACTGACGATGACCCCGGTGAGTCTCATATTCCGAACCAGCCAGGGATAAGACAGGTCAAGGACGTATTGCCCAACAGATGCTCGTATGAAGCAGATACTTTTGGGCGCTTTGGCCCAAAAGTATCTCCGATTTGCCGAAGGCACAGCTGAGTACTGACAATATAATGTAAACATACGGAAAAGAGGAGCAGGTTTTATGGTTCAAAAGTCGCAGCAGATATGGTTTAACGGCCGTTTGATTCCCTGGGATGAAGCAAATATTCATGTGTTGACCCATACCTTGCATTATGGTGTCGGGGTGTTTGAGGGTATCCGTTGTTACCAGTGTTCTGACGGATCCTCAGCGGTCTTCCGTCTGGAAGAGCACGTGGACCGGTTCTTTGACTCGGCCAAGGTGATCCAAATGGAAATACCTTTTTCCCGGGAAGAGATCAGTCAGGCCATCATGGATACTCTGCGGGTAAATGGCTTGCGTGCCGGGTATATCCGTCCCCTGGCCTTTATCGGTGATGGGGCTGTGGGCGTGTATCCCGGAGACAATCCCATTCAGGTCATTATTGCCGTATGGCCCTGGGGGGCGTACTTGGGAGACGAGGCTTTACAAAAGGGTATTGCGGTCAAGACGTCCAGCTTCACCCGGCACCATGTGAATGTGATGATGACCAAAGCCAAGGTCTGTGGAAACTATGTGAACTCGGTGCTGGCCAAACGAGAGGCCCTGGCTGATGGATACGATGAATCCCTGCTCTTGGATGTGGACGGGTATGTGGCCGAGGCCTCTGGAGAGAATATCTTTATAGTCAAAAAAAGCGTGCTCAAAACACCGCCTCTTGGACCGGTCCTGCCTGGAATAACTAGGGATTGTTTGATCACCTTGGCCCGGGATATGGGCTATGGAGTTCTGGAACAGCGTTTTACCCGGGACGAGGTCTATACAGCCGACGAGGCCTTTTTTTGCGGGACGGCCGCGGAAGTGACCCCAATCAGGGAACTGGACAGGCGGAAAATTGGTCCAGGGGAGGCCGGAGCAGTGACCAAGCTTTTGCAGCAGGAGTTTTTTCGGGTGGTCCACGGTGATAATTTGAAATATGCCGGGTGGTTGACCCATTTTGATTTGGAGTGATCCCTGTATTCTTCACAATAAATTCCGGGCAAACGCTGAAAAATATTTCAATTAGAGCACACGGACATGGCCCAAATCCACTTGACTTCAGCATACCGGCCTCAACGCTTTTCCCAGGTTGTGGGTCAGGAGGCAGTGACTCAGATCCTGTCCCGGGCGGCTGCCGAGAACAAGGTCGCTCCGGCCTATATGTTCAGTGGTACTCGCGGGGTGGGCAAAACCACGGTGGCCCGCATCCTGGCCAAGGCCATCAACTGTAGCCAGGGTCCAGGCGCAGAACCCTGCAATACGTGTGCATTCTGCCGGCAGATCACCCAAGGGACCAGCCTGGACGTGGTTGAAATCGACGGCGCGTCCCACACAGGGGTGGACAATGTTCGCAAATTGACCGAGGACGTAGGTTATGCGCCTTTGCACTGCCGATATAAGGTGGTGATTATAGACGAGGCCCATATGCTTTCCCGTTCGGCCTTTAATGCTTTGCTCAAGACGTTGGAGGAACCGCCCGGTCATGTGAGTTTCATCCTGGCCACAACTGAACCGCACAAATTTCCGGCGACGATAGTCAGCCGGTGTCAGCACTATGTTTTCAAGCGGGTGGAACAATCTGTTCTGGAAGAGCATATGGCCTGGATCCTCAAGGAGCAGGATATATGCTATGACCCGGCCGCTTTGCGTATTCTGGCTCGAAAGGGAGCGGGAAGCGTCCGGGACTGCCTCTCGCTTTTGGGGCAGGTTTTGGCCATGGGACATTCCCGGATCGCTGCGGATACAGTGCAGTCGTTGCTCGGCCTGGCCAGCCAGGAGCTGATGCAGGACTGCATACAATCTGTGATCGAGCAGGACTGTCCGGGCATATTGCATCTCGTCCGCCGGCTACTGGATCAGGGTTTGGATATCGGTTTTTTTCTCCAGGATCTGGCCCTGGTCTGGCGGAACTTGTTTATCTTGAAACAGACAGGTCAAGATGGGGTGGCCTTGCTGGAGATGCCGGAAGGAGAGGCCGGACAGCTGCTGGGAAAGGCTGAAGAACTTAGCATGGGCAGGATCCATGCCGCATGGCAGATGACCTTGGAAGGTCAGAAACGAGTGGCCTCCAGCCCGGATCCGGCCTTGGCCTTGGAACTTATGCTTGTGAATTTGGCCTTTCTCCCTGAGTTGATAGGGGTAGGTCAGGCTGGAAGTGGTTCAAAGCCCAAGCCGGGACGACGGCAAGAAGGGGACGGGGAAGCGAAGCGTGTCCGTGGAATGCAGGCTGTCTCGGGGCCGGGGCAAAAAAACGGAGGAAAAGGGTATTCTGGCCCATCTTCGGCCGGGGGCCAAAACTGGAAGGATTTTGTGACCTCTGTTCAGTCCAGAAAGGACAAGGTCCTGCCTCACCTGCATCTGATTCAGGGCCGTCTGGAAGGGGATCAACTGGAACTTCGCTGTTCCGGATACATGGCGCAGCGCCTTCAGGACCAAAACAAAATGCATTGGCTTCGGGAACGGGTCAATGAATACTTTGGGTCGAATGTGCAGATCAATGTACACCAGATGGAAGGCAACGAAGAGCAAAATGTTCAGGAGTTGAAAAAAAAAATCCTGAATGAGCCGGCGGTTAAGGAGGCTATTGCCCAGTTCGGGGCCAAGGTGGTTGATGTGCAAGTTGGGCAGGCCAATGGCCAAAGGGTGAATGGCAAAGTCTGAAAAAAGTGCGAGGTAATGTTTTTCAGGGAATGAATCAGAGCGGTTCTATGGGCAGCGGCCCGATGGTCTGTGGGGAAATCGAACATGAAAATGAAAACCGAGGTCTTACTGATATGGGACTCAATGACATCATGCGGCAAGCGCAGGAGATGCAGAAGAAAATGGCCGATATGCAGGATGAGTTGGCACACAAGACAGTAGAGGCCAGCGCTGGCGGAGGAATGGTTACAGTCACGGCCAGCGGAGCCCTGCAAGTGGTTTCAGTGTGCATAGATCCTGCTGTGGTCGACCCTGAAGACGTGGGCATGCTTCAGGACTTGATCCATGCGGCAACGAATGAGGCCTTGAAAAAGGCCAGGGAGATGGCTCAAGGGGAGATGTCCCAACTGACCGGTGGATTGAAGATTCCTGGACTGATGTAGCAAATACGAGTGGAAACAAGGCGGAGAATGGAACGTTTACCCCATGCTTTGCAGATCCTGGTCGACCAGTTGACTGCCCTGCCTGGAGTGGGGCGCAAATCCGCGTTACGGATAGGGCTCACCTTGCTCAATTGGCCGGAAGAGAAGGCTCGTGGATTGGGGCAGGCCATCTGTGACTTGCGAAGGAGTCTCTGTTTGTGCAGTCGGTGCCGGAGTTTGTCCGAAACAGATCCCTGTTCGGTGTGCAGTGATCCAACCCGGGAAGATGGGCTTTTATGTGTGATTGCAGACTGGGACTCTCTACTGGCTCTTGAAGAGGCCGGGTTTTATAGGGGAAGATATTTTGTTTTAGGCGGTCTTCTTTCTCCCTTGGACGGAGTCAACTCTGACCAGCTGGCCTTTGATTGCCTCAAGGATCGATTGATACAGGGACAGGTGCAGGAAGTGGTTCTGGCTTTGGGTACCACCCGGGACGGAGAAACCACTGAGTCCTACATTCACAACCTCCTCCAGCGCAATTTTCCGGACATACGCATCAGCCGCCTGGCTCAGGGGATTCCTGTAGGTACGGATTTGAAGTACATGGACCGGGAAACGTTGAAACAATCAATGACCTATCGGCAGTCGTTGGGGCAATAAGTGGAGAGTGTGCGCGGTGAGGTTCAAAGCATCCTGTTTCACAATCCGGAAACAGGATATGCGGTTGTGCGCCTCAAGGCTGCTGATCAGCCGGGATTGGTGACAGTGGTCGGCGGTTTGGGCTCGGTGGTTCCAGGAGAAGGACTGGCAGTATCCGGGCAATGGCAAAAACATCCCAAATTCGGACGCCAGTTTCAAGCCCGGGCCTGGGAGCAGACCGTGCCGGCGAGCATCAATGGGATCAAGCGCTATCTTGCTTCAGGAATGATCAAGGGGCTTGGACATTCTTTGGCCCAGAGGCTGGTGGATACCTTTGGAAATCAGGTGTTGGACCTTTTAGACCAGGATCCGGAACGCTTGTTGGAGGTAGAAGGAATTGGGCCGAAAAAACTGGAAAAAATTACTAATTCGTGGAATGCTCAGCGGGAAATCCGCTCTTTAATGCTTTTTTTGCAGACCCACGAAGTCCCCACCACCTATGCTGGGCGTATCTTTCGGCTCTACGGCGCAAACGCCGTGAGCAAACTGACGCAGAACCCCTATGAGCTGGCTTACGAAATCAGCGGGATCGGCTTGAAGACTGCTGACAAGATGGCTTTGAAACTGGGGTTTCCCCTCGATAGTCCGCAGCGACTGGAGGCCCTGATCGTATACACGCTTTTTCAGCACAGTGAGGCCGGTCATCTGTTTTGTCCAATGCATGAGCTTCTGGACAAGGTGCACAAGGTCGGCGATTCTGTGCCGGCAGATGGTCTGGAAGAATCCGTGGCCAGACTGGAAGAGAAAAAAAGAGTCCGGATCGTGAATCTTCCAGAGCAGGGCATTGAACAGGCGGTTTTTCTGCACCATTTTTATCGTTGGGAAAAAGAGATCGCGGCCAGACTCATGGATCTGACCACTCACCCTTCGGCCCTGAATCCGGATACAGTCCACGAACAGCTGCACAGCCTGATCAAGACCTCTCAAATCAGATTTTCCTCTGAGCAGCTGGAGGCTATGGATAAGGCCTGCAAGCACAAGACAATGATCATCACCGGAGGTCCGGGTACGGGCAAAACCACCTTGACCACGATCATCGTCACAGCCCTGCGCCGACTGGGATTCAAGGTCAAGCTGGCTGCACCTACGGGCCGGGCAGCCAAAAGACTGGCCGAAGCAACCGGATCATTCGCCCAGACCCTGCACCGGATGCTTGGCTTTTCCCCAGGGGAAGGCTTTGCCCACAATGAAGACAGAAAATTGAAGGCAGACGCGGTGTTGGTGGATGAGGCATCAATGCTCGACTGCCAACTTTTTGTACATCTCTTGCGGGCCATTCCCCTGACATGCCGGCTGATTTTGGTTGGTGATGTGAATCAGCTGCCTTCAGTCGGCCCCGGGCATGTGCTGGCTGATTTGATCAACAGTCAGGTTCTTCCCACAACGGTTTTGACTCACATCTTCCGTCAGACGCAGGAGAGCATGGTGGTGGTCAATGCCCATCGCATTAATCAGGGGAAGCTTCCTTTGGCCAGCCCACTTTCCCCTCCGCAGGCGGATTTTTTCTGGGTCCAGCAGGACGATGTGCAAAAGGTTCAGGATCTCATTGTGTATATGGTTTGTGAACGGATGCCCACAATCTACAATCTGGATCCAATTCGGGAAGTTCAGGTGCTTACTCCCATGCACAAAGGCAAGGTTGGGACCCAGGAACTCAATGCTCGCCTGCAGGAAAGGCTCAATGCTTCGGGTCGTGAAGTGCGCAGCGGAAACCGGATATTTCGGGTTGGGGATCGAGTGCTGCAAACGAAAAACAACTATGAAAAAGAAGTGTTTAATGGGGATTTGGGCTGGGTTCGGGATTTTGATCGAGAAACTGGTGAGTTGACGGTGGCGTTTGACGAAGCGCGGGTCAGCTATGCCCAAAGCGAATTTGAGGAACTTACCCTGGCCTACTGCATTAGTGTACACAAGTCGCAAGGCAGTGAATATCCGGCAGTGATTGTCCCTGTGGTTACCCAGCACTATCTTTTGCTCCAGCGCAATCTGATCTATACAGCTCTGACGCGGGCCAAGCGGCTGGCTGTGCTGATTGGAAGCAAAAAGGCCATGCATATAGGGCTTGACAATGTCAGTGGCTCCAAACGCTATACCCATCTCGAACATCGCGTGCGGAACGCGGCCAAAGGTATTGCCTGAACTTTTGGCCCATGTGTGCATACAGTGAGTCCGACCTCCACCAGTGGGCGCGAGGCGTTTTTGCAGGGGGCGATTTCCGGGACTGTGAGCAGTCTGCATATTGACAAGAAATCAGCCCGGAATTACCTTGCCCCTGTTCAAGTATGGCCAGCGAGAGTGGCGGAACTGGTAGACGCACCAGACTTAGGATCTGGCGGGGTTCCCGTGGGAGTTCGAGTCTCCCCTCTCGCACCACCTACCCTGGAAAGCCCTTTGTTTTGCTGCTGACCAGGCGTCTTCTTCTTTTTCCTGTCTTATCAATATTCTTATGAACAACGCTGCGTAGAAGGCAATAGCAACCCCACAGCACTCAGGAGAGATGCATGCCGGATGTTGATGTGCACAAAGCTGAACTCTTGTCCCCGTTTATCGGCCAGGACTTTTTGACCTGGTTGTGGTTTTGTACTGAAACCGGCAGAGGCTCATGGACCTTGCATACTGGGGAGACTGTACTTTTGTCCATGGCCCAACGGGTAGCTGTCCAGGGAGGGGAAGGCGAGAGCAGGGATACAGCGACCAGTGCAGGCCCGCATTCCAGACTTCGTGAGGCACGTCTGGGCCTGAGGACGGGGAAGAAAGTGGACCAGGCCCGGG
The DNA here is from genome assembly GCA_964479235.1 of uncultured Desulfohalobiaceae bacterium. Lineage (GTDB taxonomy): Bacteria > Desulfobacterota > Desulfovibrionia > Desulfovibrionales > Desulfothermaceae > Desulfovermiculus. The sequence continues at coordinate 4,265 of CAYZLB010000051.1, read as the reverse complement.
TGCATATGGAGATGGATGAGTTGGCCTGGCAGGTGCAATTGCGGGCAGAAGACTTTGCCTTGAGCGGTTTACGTACTCCCAAGGTCGAGCTCAAGGTGGAGGAAGGAGAAGACCCGGACGCCAGATTTTTGGAAAAAATGTTTCTGATCGACAAATGCCTGGAAATCATTGATCTGTCCTTTCTCAGCTTTGTGCACATCCGGCTGGGAGAGGAGTGGCGAACTGAAGTCACGGCGGTGCAGGAATGGATCTTTTCCTGATCAATTTTTATCCGGTGGAGGAAGAAGGGGTGGATGCTTGGCCTTACGCCGGATCCAGTTCATAGCCCGAAGGGTGTTGTGCTTTCGAGCCAATGCCTGTTCCAGCCTGTATTTTCCTGGAAAGTTAGTAAAGGTTATCCCGATGAGTATGGTCAGCAGCCCCTGACCTGGAAGGACGAGCATTGCCAAGCCGGCCAGGATGAAGACTGTACCGATGAGATTTTTGGCCGCAGAGAGCAGAAAATCCATTTTGGGGTGGGCTGAGGCTTTGCGGAGAGGTTGTCTGTTTTCAGAGAGAAAATACGTTCTTGGCAGCCGGATAATCAGCCAGGGGATAAGAAATAAGCTGAGGATAAAGAACCCAACAGAGAGTGAAGCCATGGGCCACATAAGGGGGATGAAAGGTTCGAGCCAGGTATGAGACATGAAAGATTTCCTACATGCAAATGATTTCTGCGGCCAGAGGAGATCGAATGCTGCCATCAGAAGCCGAGAATATGGGTATGAAAGTCTGCCAGCGGTGCGGGTGCTGTTGCCGCAACAATCCGCCTGCTATGCACAGTCAGGACAAGGAGCTTTATACCCAATCCGTCCTGAAGCGACAACATTTAATAACCTTCCGCCAAGGGGAATATGTATACGACAATGTGGAAAATCATGTCCTGCCCTTACAACAGGAACTGGTCCGCATACACTCCAAACCCGGACTCCGGGAGTGCATTTTCTATGACCATACCCGGCGGGTCTGTGGGATCTACGCACATCGACCGGTGGAATGCCGGTTTTTTGTCTGTTGGGATCCCACAGCTTTGATGCAGATCTATGCCCAAGACCGGGTTCAACGACTGGATCTGATTGCTGCTCATTCCGGCTTGGGTCAACTCATCGCGGATCACGAAAAGATGTGCTCTTGGAACAGGGTCCTGGAACTTTTGCCCTGCGTGCAGCGAAATCCGGAATCTGCTCACGGCAAAGAGATGGCAGAGATTTTGGGCATGGATCAGGGACTGCGCCAGGCACTTCGGGATCAAACCGGGGCTGTGGACGAGGAGTTGGAATTCCTTTTGGGGCGGCCCATGGTTTCTGTTTTACCTGGTCTGGGCCTGAAGGCTGTACACACCGGCGAAGGCTTTCGTTTTCAGATGCCGCGCTCATAAAAACAGGACCAGACTGATGGCTATAACCAGCATGCCCATGACCAGGCCGGCGATGGCCACGTGATGTTCCCCGTATTCCTCAGCTGTTGGCAGCAGTTCATCCAAGGAGAGCAGTAAACATTCCTGTGCGCAAAAGTTTTTGATAGGCAAGCTGTTGGGTCCTATCATTAGCCATCCAACTCCCTGCGTGGAGTCCGAGGGGAACAATCAAGGCCTCCCTGGCTTTGGGCAGGATTTCCACAAAAAAGACAGAGATCATGACTCCAGCCGAAAATCCTTAGGCGCCGGAAAGGAAGTTGGGATTTGCCTCCCTGGAAAAAAAGCCAAGGTACTGCCGATCCCTGTAGCCAATCCGGCACCCAGGGTGAAAGTAAAAGCCAATGCGACCGAGGTGTATTCCATGTCCTCTCTGGATAGCCAAAAGTACATTGAACTTTGAATCTGGGAAATAAAATAAATTATAGATCAGTTTTGCTCACCATCCCTTTCGTTGGACCAGGCGCTGGTAGCAGCCTCTCCTTTCTCCTGGGCACTGCCGGAGGGATTGGTGAATGTATCGTTGAGCTTTTGGATGTACTGCCTGGCATCAGCAATGATAACTTCCAGATGCTCTTGTTTGGATGAGTTTAGCCCTGTGGGCTGGCTGCAAAAGATGCTCCGCCACCAGCGAATGTTCCGGTTCAGGATGCGCTGCATTCTGGTTTTGAGGGGAGCGTCTTTTATGGCATTGACCGTTTTGGCAATCAAACGTCGCCCAATGGATCTGCGTAGGGTGAAATGACTCCAGATCAGGAGCAGAAGGACGATCACGCTTCCGGCCTGGAGCCACCTGTCGGATGCGATTTTGTTTGGAAGGCCTGCGAGGCTGGCGAGACCGCTGAGACCGTGAAAATACAAACTGCCTGCACCCAAAAGAATGATGACGGCAGCCGCGATAACCAGTTCAGCAACCACCACCTGACGCCGCCAGGATCGAAGGAAAGATGTGATCTGCGGAGTAAGGCTTGATTTTAGGTACTGAGCCGATTCTTCCAGCATCCCCACGATGCGATAGGCCCGTTCCACCCGTACTTCTTCTATCCGCTTGTTGATCTGGTCCAGATCCCTGTCCCGTTTACGCTCAAAACGACCTTTGATTGCCTCGTCTTCAATGGGCACTGCCACATCCGGGTTGTAAATGCTGAAATACTGACCGGCGGTCAGACCGTGTTCGGCCAGGGCCCGTTGCCAGGCGGCAAAGACCTGTTCCGGGTTGTCTTCTTTGGCTGTGACATCGATCTGATTCAAGATATACAAGAACTTGTTGGAGTCTTTGCGTTTGGTGGTATCCTGAACCAGATGTTTCAATGTGTCGCGCATGGAGCCGGATTCTGGGTGACGGGCATCGAAAAAGACCAGAACCAAGTCGGAAAGGTCAATGATCCGGTCCGTAATCCGCAATGTGGCCGTGCGTTGGGCATCGGCGTCAAATCCAGGTGAATCGACCAGGATCTTTCCTTTGACCTTTGTACTGGGGCATGTCTTCAGGTGTAAGAAAGAGTCGACATGCTTCCCCTGACCCGGGGCGGCCTTTTCTATGGCCTGGCCAATACCGTATAAGGGAAAACGGGGGTCAGAGTCCAGGGCCACTCCGGGCAGGATATGCACTGACTCGTCCGGAGAATAGGATATGACTGTGAATTTGTCGTCAACAGCCTGATTGCCGGTGGCCTGCAGTTTGTAGCCCAGATAAGTATTGATGAAAGTCGATTTCCCGGACGAATACGTGCCGAGAATAGAAATCAAGGGCCACCAGGGGGTTCGGGTAGCAAATGATTCCTCGTGGTCCAAAAATCCTATACTGTGCCCGATTATATCGAGCTTGCGAAAACTCTGAACCACGTCCTGCAGGATTGGGTTCTCCTGTTTCAGATGCTCTTCCAACCTATCCAGGCGCTGGCCAATCTGAGACTCATTGGGCATGCTCCCTCTCCTTGATTATGGGTTGAGGACTCTTGCGGGGCACTCTTCCACCTGCTCATTGAGCACGGATGCGTAGCTCTTGGCCGGGATAAATTTCGGACGATGGAGAAAGTCCGTTCCACGACCGTAGCTGCTCGACACTGACATTGAATTTCAGGCCTATGCGGTACAGGTTGTCGCCTTTTTGGACTGTATAGACTGTAGGCGACCTCTGGTCTGAACGTGAGGTTGTATTTGCCGAACCTGATGCGGCCAGGGATGAAATTTTGGACTGCAGGCGGGAAAAACTGGCATTGGCCTGCTTCTTAAACCGATTGAAGTCGTTTTCCAGATTTTGCAGCTGGATGCCCAAACTCTGAAGGGTTTCACTGAGTTCAGGATTGGCCCTCCCTGTGTTGACAGCTTTGATCTGGGAAGCCAAGCCGGAAACCCGGTTTTCCAGATTGTTCATTCGGACGGCGAGGTCTTCGTCTCCTGATGAATCAGATGGGATATTGGACGAAGTGTTTATGGCCGGGCTGGGGCTTTCGTCCTCTCCCCCAAGGAAAAAGGTCAACCCAATGACCAAAAGAACTCCGGCCACGCCTGCTGCAATCCATGGCAAGTAAGGAGTCTTTTGCCCCAGAAGGGAAAGCCATTCGGCAAGAGAAAAGGAGCTGGATTCTTTTTCCGGTGGAGTTTCCAGATCGTCGAGATCGTCTATCCATTTGTTGCGGCTCATAAATAAAGACCTCTGGCCTTGAAGTTTGGATCAATGTAAATGATTTCGATACCGATCCCGATTGGGAACATGCAAAAAAGCGGTTACCCAATCAGATCCTGACAACTATTAACTAATAACAGTTTTTCATACAAATGTCCTTGAGGGTCTGATCGATATCCGTAT
>CAYZLB010000050.1:0-17714 GCA_964479235.1 uncultured Desulfohalobiaceae bacterium | reverse complement strand
ACGCCGCCTGCAGCTTAACCTGTCTCAACCGATTGTGGGCCATGGTCAACAACTCTTCAGTACTCTCCCAGGAAATGCATTCATCAGTAATCGACACCCCATATTTCAATGCCGATACATCCCCGGTAAATTTTTGATTGCCTTCATTGATATTGCTTTCCAGCATCAGCCCTAAAACCGCTTCATTGCCCTGCAGGACCTGCTCTAGCACATTTTTGAACACATTGCCCTGGCCCTGATGCTTTTTGTGGCAGTTGGCGTGGGAACAATCCACAATGACTGCTTCGGGGAGGCCTTTCTTGATCAAATTCAACCTGGTTTCTTCAATGCTGATAGGGTCGTAATTGGGCTTATCCCCGCCGCGAAGGACCACATGACCATAGGGGTTGCCGCTGGTTCTGACAACACAGGTCCGGCCCTCCTGATCGATGCCCAAAAACGTTTGGGCCGCCCGGGCAGCCTGCATGGCGTTGACCGCTGTGGCCAGATTCCCGTCTGTACTGTTCTTGAACCCGACAGGCATGGACAGGCCACTGGCCATCTGGCGGTGAGTCTGCGATTCCGTTGTCCTGGCTCCAATGGCTGACCAGCTGACCAAATCGGCAACATATTGAGGTGTAATCGGGTCCAACATTTCAGTGGCTACGGGCAAACCCATTTCATTGATTTGGAGCAAAAGCTTTCTGGCCCGATACAGCCCGGTCTGAATATCGCATGAATCGTCAAGACCTGGGTCGTTAATCAATCCCTTCCAGCCTACTGTGGTCCTGGGTTTTTCAAAGTATACCCGCATGGCGAGAACCATGGTTTGATCCACTTGCCGGGCCAGCTGGACCAGCCGCTGGGCGTAATCAAGGGCCGCTTCTTCATCGTGAATAGAACACGGTCCGGAAATGATCAATAAACGGCGGTCCTTTTTGTCCAGAATGTCCTGGATTTTTTTCCGGCTTTTTTGGACCCATTCCTGAGCAGTATCTGAAAGAGGCAATTCCTGCTTGAGTTCCTGCGGTGTCTTCATGGCTTGATACCCCTGAATTCGTATGTCATCTGTTGCGTGCATCATGTCCTCCTTTGTGCTTTTTGGGTTTGGGGCCAGATAAAGGTGCGGTCATTTCGGCAGCCGCACGCGATGACGCAGGGCACTTGCGAAATGAGCATTATAACCTCCTGTCACAAATAGTTGTATTTACTGTCGGGTTGCATATGCGAACAAAAAAAGGCCGTGAGGTTTTCCCCACGGCCTGAAAATGAAGAAGCCGTGGGGACCTTTTTGGTCTGCCACGGCTCCTTGGATTTCTTACATGTTGTACTCCTCAGCGAACGCCAGGCAGACCAGGTCCATAAAAGTAAAAATAAAAGCTAAAATAGGTGGACCAGTTGCCTGTGTGCAGAGTCATAAACAGTCTTTTTTCTCTTTGGTAATTTGTGTCACTTGTTTTGATCTTCTTCTACATCATACGCCAATGGTTCGTCAAGAGATTGAGGGAAACTTTTATATTTTTTTCTCAAATCCTTTTCTTTTCAGATGTCTTGGGCTACACCACAGCTCACGATCGGCAGTGGTCGAACCGGTCCCCCTGGGGGTCACTCTCATCGTATCCGTTCAGGGAGTACCTATAGCTCAGTTATAATCCGTCATTGCTCGCCCAGTTAAATGCCGTTTTACGGCCCTGGCCTTTGGTCAGTATTTAACCGGGCGAGGAGTCTTCGACAGGTGTCCTCGCCGAAGTAATCTCCAGCGCAAAACCTCACCGGTTGAAACCAGGAGATTGCTTCGCTTTGCTCGCAATGACGGTCTATTCCCAGAACTTCTGTATCCCCTGAATGCTTACATCTCATCAGCTCAGGGACCCTCATGCTCTATTGGGCACGCTGGCGCTGCTGACGCTGCTGACGCCGCTGACGCCGCTGACGCTAACGAAGCATTCAAACGATCCCGATTGGAAACAGACAATAAATGTACTTTTGTAATCAGCACCAGATAACCATTCACAGATAACATTTTTCTCACAAACAGGAGGATATATGAGTGCTTCTTCTGAAGCGAAAAGTCAGGCCTTTGCCCAAAAAATGAGTGCAATCTTAAATTATGGGGCATTGAATTTGGCCTTGGGTCTTGGATACCGGATGGGTCTCTTTGATGTCTTGGATCAGATCAAAGAACCGGCAACATGCAAGGATATTGCAGACCAAGCCGGGCTTTCCCAGCGGTACATCAAAGAATGGCTGGGAGTAATGGTCTGCGGAGGGATAGTCGAACTCGGCACAGATGAGGAAGGTCAGGATCTGTTTTTTTTGCCTCCAGAGCATGCCGATTTGATCACCCGTCGCTCTGGGCACGCAAATATGGGCGTGTACACCCAGGAGATTCCCCTGCTGACCAAGTCTGCGTATGATGCCGTAGCTCATGGATTTTCTCATGGTCATGGCGTAGAGTATAACCATTATCCGGAATTTCAGGCCTTCATGGCCCAGCTGGCTGAAGCCAAGCATAGACAGACCCTCATTTCTTCATTTCTTCCTTTCGTTGCCCACGGAAAAATTCAATCTGCTTTAAAAACCGGGATCCGGGTCTGCGATGTAGGCTGCGGCCAGGGAACTGCGGCCATGCTCATGGCCCAGGCCTTTCCGGCCAGCAGTTTTGTCGGTCTGGATATGGATGCAAACGTCATTGATCTGGCCCAAGAAAGGGCTGAGCATCTAGGCCTTTCCAATCTCCGTTTTATGCATCAGGATGCAGCCGTTATCCGCGATGATACCCAGTGGCAAGAAAAATTTGAATACGTGACCGCCTTTGACGCCATTCACGATCAGACCCATCCCCGACAAGCCTTGCAAGGCATTTGGTCCATGCTCAAGCCCGGGGGAATCCTGTCCATGGTGGATATCGCCGCCAGCAGCCATTTATCAGAAAACATGAATCATCCCATGGGACCTTTTTTATACACTGTTAGCCTAATGCACTGCATGCCGGTTGGGCTGGTCGACAATGGGGCTGGGCTGGGCATGATGTGGGGCCGTCAACAGGCAGTCGAAGTTCTCACCGGGGCTGGTTTTTGCGAGATTGCCGTCCGTGAAATTCCGAACGATCCATTCAATGTACATTTTGAAGCCAGAAAATATGCCTAAAGAAGACTTGCCTTATACAGAAGTTGCATTTATCATTGAGTTAGTATGAGCAACGACCATTCCGCTTTTCCTCTTCAGGATTCGACCTATTACCTGATCGTGCGGACAGCAATGAGTATGAAAACTGCATTATACCGGGCCCTGCACCAAGCGGAACTAGGAGTCACCCCGGAACAGTGGTCGGTTTTATGCTGTCTGTGGGAAAAGGAAGGCCTGTACTTGACCGAAGTGACGGATAAAACCGGACGAGATAAGTATACTATTTCCCGGATTGTCAATCTGCTGGCCAAAAAAGGACTGGTGGAGAGCCGTCCTGACCGGGAAGATAAACGGCGGACAAATCTGTATCTTACAGACAAGGGTCGAGAATTACGGGAGCCGCTCACTCGTCTGGTAGAGGATTTCACTGCCAAGCTGTTTCAGGATTTTTCAGATCAGGACATGGAATATGCCAAGCGTCTGACGAAGGGAATCGTCGATAATATAGAACGGCTCAGGCTTTAGTGCCTTGTCCTCAATTATCTGTTGCAATGCAAGAAAGAAACACCCCCCGACCTCCCTTGAGGGGGAGCAAGAGGAGCCCCCCTCAAGGCTGGGCATAGCACACACATAACACCGGAGGGTGATAGCAATGGATAGATTTGCTTTTGAGTGTCGGGCGGGGACAGGGGTGGGTGGTCATGATGATGACAGATTCCTTCAAAAGATTTCTCGCGATGACGGGCTATATCTGCACTGTTGCCGTCCCTGAACAGATACGACCCGGTGAATGCTCAGGAAATATCAGGCAGCATTGCTGCTCAACATCCGGGCTTTTTGCTTGGCAATCTGTTCAATGCGGCGCTCAAAACCAATTCCGAGACCGTCCTTAGCCCCGTAAGCAAGGGCCAATTTGCATACTTCGATGGCCTGATCAAATTCCATGGCCTCAGCCAGGGCAATTGCGTAATAACTGAAAGTGAAAAAATAGGGTTTTGAACCAAACCGGTCCAAAAGCTCAGCAATGATACCAGGCATCTCTTTGATGTGGGCCTCTGCAGTGGTCAAAAAGATTTCCCGTAATTTTGGATCATGCTGTCGCTTGGGAAAGGTTTGGGCAATAATATCCCGGTACAGGAGATGCCGATCAAGGGGATTTTCCTCATATTCCAAAGCCTCGATCATCATATCCAAATCATTTACAATCCGTGCCTCCTGTGCTTTGATATGATTTTGTTCCCGCAAAAGGGGGGTCACTGGGGCACGTGCTGCTCCTTCCTTCTGTACCGGGCTGGATTGCGCAGAAGATGGATCAACAATTGTTTTTTCAGGAAGTAGTGCCCTTTTCCATATCAAAAGAGCAAGTAATGGCAATAGGCACAAAATGACCAGCAACATCCAATACATCATGAATCTCTAGTTACTTGAAATTATATTAAAATAATGTGAATCCCTAAAGAAAAAATATAACCCAGCAAAAAGCCTTGTCAAGCAAAATAGATCCTTTTCAAAAAATGCACAGGGAGGAATCCATGACTTTACGACTCGTGGGCATTGGGGGGTTGGGTCTCATGCTCAGCCCTTCGGCCAAGCATTTGTCTTCTTCGAACCAGGCCAAATTTCTGCGTATCCATGACCGGGGTACAGCGGATTCGCGACGGGACACCTGTCGAAAGGCATGGTCAGACCATGGGGCGCAACTGGTATATGACCTAGAGGCCCTGATCGGCGACGGCGATCTGGATGGTGTGGTCATATGTGCCGGGAAAAACGGAGATGACTGTCGAATACTGCGGGCCTTGGCTCCCTTGATTCAGAAGAAATGTTCCCGCAAACCGTTTGTCCTGCACATGTCCACCGTCAGCTCCAGTTTTGTTCAGGCTGCCCATGAGTTTTTGTCCGAGCAAGGCATACCCTACGCCAATTATCCATTGACCGGCGGTCCTGCCGGCGCAGAAGCCGCAACCATGCTTATTCTGGCCAGTGGGGATCCCGCTCTGTATAGAACCCTGGAACCCACTTTGGTCCAGATCGGGAAACCAAATTTTTTTGGGAAACGAATTACTGCCGGGGCTGAAGTCAAACTCATTGGTCAACTCATGGTCTTTAACGGACTTACGGGCATCTGCTCAGCAGCGGCTTTGAAGTCCGAATGTTTCCAGGAAGCCTTATCCGGGCAGTCTCAGGCTGAATTTTTCGATTTTCTCAATGCCGGGGCAGGTGGGACCAGACAATGGGACGTTGCCTTAAGCAAGGGGATACGCAGTGAAACATGGGATCAGGGTTTTATGCTCCAGCACGCAGCAGTGGATGCCATTTATGCCGCCCATCTCTGCCTGGAAAAAGGCCTTTCAGTGCTCACAGTCATGCCGATGTTGTGTTCTGCGCTTTCCTTTGCCTTTGTGCTGAATAAATATCATGGAATTCCTTTGGCCACCCACGCTGTGGTCCGGGAAATATGCGCAGCCAATGCCCCGGAAATAGATGCCTTTGTCCAGGACGCAATCGATTTTTCTTCTCCGGAAAAAAGCTTGTACGCGGCAATCAATGCCCTTCCCCCGCGGATACAGGACAGTGTCCTTCTGGATGTGGACAAAAGCAGTTTCTTATAAGCCGTACTTTTTGCGTGCGCTCGTTACCGTCCCCCATACAGGCTGCTGTTGTATTCCGGTATCGGATGCACGCTGACGGCATCCTGAAAATCGACAACCCGCTGGGGATGGATCGCTTGAGGAGCGTATAGATATGTATAGTCCGGCTGCAAGTGAGCCAGAGAAGGTGGAGGCCCTAAGATCCACAACCCAAATCTACGTTCAAAATTTGATAATAATTTTTAACAACTCATCCAGACAGGATAAAGAAAACCATATGGAGTAGAATGTATGCGCTATGGAAATTTCAGCCACAACTACCGCCCAGACAGGCTCAGGAAGTTAATCAAGGAAGGCAAGACGGCCAAGGAAATTATGAAAGAGCTCTCCATCTCAAGATGGTCTCTCAAAGAGCACTTACTTATGCTCCAGCACAAGGACAAAACCTATTACGAAATTCCCGGACTTCACGACGATACCGGCGATCCACACCCTTCCTATACCAGGGAAGGAATTATTTTTTCCCCAAAGATGCTGGACAAAACCGGATTCAAACCAGGCGATCGCTTTGAAATGACTGTGGAAAAAGACAAAATCATTCTGACCAAAATCACTTGATGCATCCTTAGTGCTCTATATGGAAATGTTCTGCTGGACAAAGGGCGGCCAGAGGCGGCGCTCGCATGAAACAAGATACTGTTTATGTCCGTCATTCCAGCGCAGGCCTGAATCCGGTTTCCTCTAGAATGTCACGTATCCCGAGTGACGAGATTGACCCCGGTGTATTCGAATTATCTGGGCCGGGCAATAGTGAAACGACGGAGAATGGGGTTCACATGTTTCATATTTGATCAATTCGGCAAAACGTTTTTTTCGCGTTTGGCCCAAAAATATAGATCAGATTTGCCGGAGGCATAGCTGACAATGAAACCATCATGGGGCTCGATGGTTCTCGGTGGCCAGATACACGCCACTGGGGGAAACAAAAAAAGTAACTAAATAAGGCTACCATCTTCCTCTGCTTTTGGTACAGCACGGCAAAAGTTGATTATCAGTGAACAACTTGTGATACAACCACATTTATTGTGCCTCATTTTTCTTGCAAACTATCAAGTGAGCGAGGGCATTCCACCGGGAGGAACCGTATGGCCACAGGTGACTACTCCACCAAATTCAATCCCGATCGCCTGCGCAACATGATTGGACAAGGCAAAACAGCCAGACAAATCATGAAAGAACTGGGCATTTCCAGATTTACCCTCAAAGAACATCTACTCTTGCTGCAGCGCAAGGACAAACAATACTACGAAATTCCCGGCCTCCTCGAAGAGCAGGAAGCAGCATTACGCACCATCCGTCGACGGCGCGGCTATGTCTGTTCGCCGGCCACTTTGTGCCTGCCGAATTTCAGACCGACCGATGCGTTTGAAATGTCAGAAGAAGAGGATGGCCGGATTGTTATGACCAAACTGAACTAAAGGAGCTTTCATGGCAGAGAATACCTCCAAATCATCGCCACGGATGTCGTACACGCTGCAAAACCTGGACAATAAAATATTCAAATACGATATTCATCCATGGGTTTTTTTCGGTGGGGCGGGGATAATCATCCTTGGGGTGGTCATGACCCTGCTCTTGGGTGAAACCGCTGATTCCCTTTTTGGCCAAATGCAATCCTGGATATCAAACTTTACCGGCTGGTTTTTTGTCCTGGTTATGAATGTGGTTTTGATCTTTTGCCTTGGGCTGCTATTTACCCGGTACGGAAATCTCCGCATCGGGGGTCCGGATGCTGAACCGGAATTTACTAGCATGGGCTGGTTTGCCATGCTCTTTAGTGCTGGAATGGGTATTGGTATTTTGTTTTATGGGGTGGCTGAACCCATGTTTCATTTTGTGGGCAACCCTTTTACGGAACCTGGAACCGCCGCAAACTCGCAAAAAGCTATGGACCTGACCTTTTTGCATTGGGGCCTGCATCCCTGGGCCATCTATGCTTTGGTCGGTCTGGGCCTGGCCTTTTTCGGATTCTCTGAAGGCTTGCCCCTCTCTATCCGGAACATCTTCTATCCCTTGCTCGGAGATCGTATTTTCGGGCCCCTGGGCAATGTGATCGACATTCTGGCCACAGTCTCTTGCCTGTACGGGGTAGCCACCTCCTTGGGATTGGGGGTGCAGCAGGTCAATGCCGGCCTGGCCCATCTCTTTGACATTCCCCAGACTCCGTGGGTCCAAGTCTTGCTCATTGCCGGGATCACGGCCATAGCTACCTGGTCTGTTGTCCGAGGCCTTGATTCGGGAATTAAGTTTTTGAGCCAAGTCAACATTGCTGCGGCGGCTGTGCTCATGTTCTTTGTCCTGATTTTGGGGCCAACATTGTTTATTTTTAATGGCTTTATTGAGAATATCGGCAGCTATATTCAGAATTTTCCCACCTTGTCCACCTGGAACGAAACATATACCGGAGGAACCTGGCAGAACGGCTGGACTGTGTTTTACTGGGGCTGGTGGATCGCCTGGTCTCCTTTTGTTGGGATGTTCATCGCCCGGGTCTCGTATGGCCGCAAAATACGTGAATATCTATTGGGGGTCCTCCTGGTCCCCACGGTGGTCACCTTTTTGTGGATGACCGTATTTGGCAACAGCGCTATATTCATTGAACAATTCGGCATGGGCGGGTTGGCCAAGGCCGTGCAGGAGAATATCCCCGTCTCGCTGTTCGTCTTTCTGGAAAGTTTTCCCTTCAGTACGATCACCTCTCTTCTGGCCATTGTAGTTATTATCACCTTTTTTGTTACCTCGTCAGACTCTGGATCCATGGTCATCGACATCATAACCGCCGGAGGAAATCCGGATCCACCCAAACCCCAACGTCTGTTCTGGGCCATTACCGAAGGCTTGGTTGCAGCGGTGCTGCTCATGGGCGGGGGGCTGGTCGCCCTGCAAACTGCGGCCATCACCACTGGACTGCCTTTTGCCGTAGTCGTGCTGATCATGTGTTGGGCGGTGCTGCGCGGCCTGCGCAACTATGTGGATAAATATGGTTGGGACGATTAAGAATAAAGGTGCAGATCTGGCCTTTCATTCGTAATCCTATATACTAAATTTTTTTATCCCCCCTCATCGGGCCCGATGAGAATAATGACAAATGGAAAAGTGATGCGATATCAGTTATCAGTTATCTGTTATCTGTTATCAGTTATCTGTTATCAGGTTCTTGATCCCGACCTGATAACAGATAACTGATAACTGATTTTTCTACCAACAAAAGGAGTCGTTATGACCTCTCTTACACATAAGAAATTATGGTCGGTATTGCTGTTTTGTGTACTCTTTATCTGGATGAGTCTGCCAGTGCATGCAGCGGAAAAAGACAGTATTACCTTGGGTTATGTTGAATGGTCATCCGAGATCGCCAGCACAAATTTGGTTCGGGCCGTATTGCAGGAGAAACTCGGTTATGACTGTCAAATAATCCCCATGCAGGCCGATGAGATGTGGCAAGCCGTAGCTGAAGGGGAAATAGATGCTATGGTTTCGGCCTGGCTGCCCAATACCCAGAAAAAATACTATAAAATGTATAAAGATGACTGTGTTGATTTGGGGCCGAACCTGGAAGGGGCCAAAACAGGATTGGTTGTCCCCAATGTCACCCTGGGCCGGCAAACCGCAGCTACCGGGCTGCGGAACAAGCCGTATATCAAAGCCGAATCTATTGTTGATCTGTCCAGATATGCAGACAAATTCCATCGCATGGTGGTAGGTATCGACCCGGGAGCCGGAGTCATGCACAATGCCGAAAAAGCCCTGAAAGCCTACGGCCTTGAACGTTTTACTTTGACCAAAGGCAGCGAACAGACAATGACCAGGGCCCTGGGCCGGGCCATCAGCAGACAGGAATGGATAGTGGTCACCGGCTGGGTTCCGCATTGGATGTTCGCCAGATGGGAGCTGAAATTCTTGGATGATCCGAAAAACATTTTCGGCGGCGAAGAACATATCAATACCATCGTGCGTAAGGGTTTGGCCAAGGATATGCCCATAGCTGTCGAATTTTTGGATAATTTTTATTGGAAACCGGAAGACATGGGTCAGCTCTTGGTCTGGATCCACGACGATGAAGGGCTCTTTCCATATGAAAAGGCGTTGCGCTATATCCGAACCCATCCTCAACAGATAGAATCTTGGCTGCCGTAAATCAGAGCCATTCGCCCCTTGGACCAGGCTGGAGTCCAGGCAGTCCTTAAGGTAAAGCGCCACTGGTGCATGAGCTGGTTTTCGGCATCAAAGAAGCTCTCAGCCATCTCCGGGAGATGCTCTTTGATCTTACAAGCCCCTTTTGCATCATGCCACTCCATCTCCATGATCTCGGCTGTCCAGCGCTTATAAATGGGATAAATATCTTTTTAAGAATATTCCAATCAATGGTTTCGTCCATGAGAATGCGAACAAGGAGTTGATGAATGTTTCAAAAAATGAAGCTTAATAAAAGTTAAAATTGGTCTTGACATTGGGTCAACTTTAGGTCAGTTATAGATTCGGCAATCTTGAAGAGTTGAGCCCGGACTATATAGAGTGGATCGTTGGGGAACTGAAGCATCTGTATGAAAACCAGCTGGAATTGTTTAATAAATACACTTTTGAAGTCACCGCCGGAATTCCGGCCCGGAAAATACGACGTATGGCCCGGAAGTTGGAAGCGGACTGCATTCTATTGGGCGTACATACCAGTGACGAAGATGTGGCCATCGCCAAATATAGATCCATATGTTGGCAATAACATTGTGGAATATCACTACCTGTCCAAGGATGTGGACCTGGATGATGCAGACATGGGCAGGACTGTGGAACAGGTTGTCCTCCGCTCGGCCTGTCCTGTAGCCAAAGTCACCCACAGCTCCGGCCTGGAAACCTAAGGCCAACAGTCCCGTTGACATTCATTTGCGAGCAATCATTTGGAACTGCAACCAAACATTGACCAAGGAAACAGACCTCATGTTCAGGAATTGGCGAGCCGGAAAAAAAAGCAGGGGACGAAAAGCCGGAATTATGTACCCGGCCATAATTTTGGTTCTTTTGGCCGCCGGATTCGTTTGGGCCAACAAGGGCAGTACGCAGCCCGGGAAAAGCCCTGACCTTATTTCCATCAATTCTATGCAGGCCTTTGGGCCGCTGGAACTGCCTCCGGTCGACTTTGCCCACGACCTTCATACACAAGTCTTGGCCGGGCGGGGGGAGGGCTGCGCTTCCTGCCATCCCCAGGTTAAGGACAATTTTGTGTTTACCTTTTCCGGCCTTTCGGCTGAGGGCAAAGAAGAAGCCAAAACCATGTATCATGCTCAGTGCGTTTCCTGTCACCGCACAGAGAATTCTCAAGGCCGTAGCTCAGGCCCTTTGGAAGGAGAGTGTCGCAGCTGCCATCAGAAAACCTCAGTGGACAAGTCTGTATATGCTGGAGCGGGCATGGACCTTGCCCTGCATGCCAAGCATGTAAAGTACACTGAAGATAAATACGGAACCTGCGGTACATGCCATCATGTCTTCGATCCAAAAGGGCAAGAGCTCATCCATATCCAGGGCCAGGAACTCGGTTGCCGAGCCTGTCACCAGAAGGAAGAACGGATTGCCCTTTCCTCCCTTTTCCAGAGCCCGGACGAGTCCCTGTTCACTCCCCGGATTTCTGCAGAATACCTGGCCGGTATGGAGCCAGCCTCCTGGAGCCAGGTTGCGCATCTGGCCTGCGTCAACTGTCACCTCCGGTTCCGGGAAACCGCCCCCAACGGTCAAGGACAAAAAGCACCCGTGTCCTGCCGGAGCTGCCACGAACGAAGTGAAGATCCCGCGGGTAGCTCTCAGGCCACCGTGCCCCGCCTCAAGCGGGGACAGCCGGATGCAGCTTTGATCAGCCCGGGCCCCGACGACCCTCAGACTGTACTTCAGGACCCAGAGCATGCCAGCTTGATGCAGGCTGTCCCCTTTGATCACAAACTTCATGAACAAAGTGTAGATGCCTGCCGGAGCTGCCATCACCAGTCTCGTCTTGAGTCCTGTACCACGTGCCATAAGCTGCTGGCCTCGGAAAAAGGAGGCATGATCAGCCTGGATCAGGCCATGCACACTGTGGATTCAGAAAAGAGTTGCCTTGGATGCCACAGGGAAAAAACCTTAAATCGGCCTGAATGCGCCGGGTGTCATGTATTTGGCAATAAAGAATGGCCCCAAGACACTGACAACTGCCGTATATGCCATGACCCCAAAAGCCCACATCACAAAGAACTCGCGTCTCTATCCTCAAAGGAGCAGTCCGCTTTAGCCAAGGACTTGCTTCTGACCCGGGGAAAAGAGCCAACCCGTCCAGAGCTCATGCCATTACCCCAAGAGTTCACTATTCAATTGGACTCTGAAGTACTGGGCTCCCTGTCCTTTCCGGTTCGGCTGTCTTCCCAAGACATGGCCGAGCTGCGGAAGAGATTAACCAAGGAACCGGAACAGACACGTCCTCAAGACCTGATTCAGGAAATGCCCCGGACAGTGACCATAGAGAGATTGGCCGACCAATACGGAGCAGTTGACTTCCCCCATGCCCAGATAGCTGACAGTCTGCAGAAAGGCATGGCTGAAGACACTCTGGCCCAGGCCTTTCATCAGTCCCCTTTCACCCTTTGCCAAGGGTGTCACCATCAGTCTCCGCCCAGTGCAAATCCTCCTGCATGCGCCAGTTGCCATGGAAAGCCCTTTACCGAACAAAACCCCGGTCGTCTCGGCCTGAAGGCTGCCTATCACACCATGTGCATGGACTGTCACGATCAAATGAAGATCACAGAACCGGCGAATACCGACTGTTCTGCCTGCCATGAACAGAAGAAAAGCCGCATTATCAGCGATACGAAGTAAAGATGAGGAGCTGGCATATGCACAGAAGAAAATTCCTGGGTCTGCTCGGTGCCGCGGGTGCGGGAACTGTGGCCCACAACCCGGCCGTGGCAGGGACACATGCGGTCTTTCCAGGGCCTGCGCGGCAGAAGGGCGTTCTCTTTGACGCCACCCGGTGCATCGGGTGCCGGCAATGCGAACAGGGATGTTTTGAAGTCAACGGACTGCCCCAACCGGAACGGCCGTTTGACGATCTTTCGGTGCTGGATTCAAAACGCAGACCGGATGCACAGGCCTACACAGTGGTCAATAAATATTTCCCTGGAAAAAAAGACCAGCCGGTCTATATCAAGACCCAATGCAACCACTGCCTGGAGCCGGCATGCGCCTCCTCTTGCTTTGTAGCGGCCTACACCAAGACCAGGCAAGGGGCTGTCGTATACGATCCATCAGTCTGTGTCGGCTGCCGCTATTGCATGATCGCCTGCCCTTTTGAAATCCCGGCCTATACCTATGAGCAGGCCGTTACGCCCCGGATCATGAAATGCACCATGTGCGCCCCAAGAATTGCGGAAGGCAAGCTTCCCGGATGCGTCCAGGCCTGCCCCAAGGAGGCCCTGACCTTTGGACCCCGGGATGAGCTCCTGCACATGGCCAGGGAGCGAATCCGCCAATCCCCGGATCGTTACATCGATCATATCTACGGGGAACATGAGATGGGAGGCACGAGTTGGCTGTACCTCTCCGGAGTCCCGTTTCAGAAACTCGGCCTGCGCACAGATCTGGGGACGACATCGGCTCCCAAGCTGACCTCCGGGGCCCTGGCGGCTGTGCCCATGGTCACCGCTTTATGGCCCATTCTGCTGGGTGGGGTGTATTTCATTACCAAACGCAAAGACCTTCTCGCCTCCAGAGCGAAAAAAGAGGCTGTGGCCTCAGCCCTGGAAAAGGCTCAGGAAGAGCATCGGGCTGAGCTGAAGAAAGTCAGGGAAAAAGCGGAAAAGGAAAAGCAGGCGGCCATAGACAAAGAAATCCAAAAGGCCAGGGAGCAGGCTGCCAGCGAGCAAAACAAGGAGGACTCCTGATGTCCCATGAAACCACGGCTGCAGGCAAACGCTTTCAAATCACCCCTGTTCGGCTTCTGGTCGGGGGCATCCTGCTCCTTGGACTTATAGTCACTTTTCTCCGTTTCACCCAAGGCTTGGGGGAAGTGACCAACCTGGACCACAACACGCCATGGGGTCTGTGGATCACCTTCGATCTCCTCTGCGGGGTGGCTCTTGCTGCGGGCGGCTTTGTCACCTCAGCCGCGGTGTATATTTTCGGTCTGAACAAGTACCACTCTGCGGTCCGGCCGGCTGTACTCACCGGTTTTTTGGGCTACGCCCTGGTGGTCCTGGCCCTGACCTACGACGTGGGCATTCCATGGCGTCTGCCGTATCCTTTTCTCGTCCAGCCCGGACCGAGCTCTTTTCTCTTCGAAGTCGGCCTGTGCGTGGCCCTGTATTTAACGGTCCTTTTTCTGGAGATATCCCCGGCCGGCCTGGAATGGCTGGGGAAAAGCCGTCTGCGGAAGATTGTGGTCAAAATGACCCTGGTCCTGACCATTTTGGGCGTCGTTCTTTCCACCCTGCACCAGTCATCTCTGGGCGGATTGTACCTTATCGTTCCCTCCAAGCTCCACCCCCTGTGGTACTCTTCATATCTTCCCCTGGAATTTTTCGTTTCCAGCATTGTGGCCGGCCTGTCGATGGTCATCTTTGAAGGCGCCCTGTCCTACCGTTTTCTGGGCCACAAAATGGACCGGGAACATATCCAGCACAAAGACGACCTGGCCATTGGTTTTGCCAAGGCCGGTTCCCTGGTCCTGGCCGGATATTTCTTCATTCAGTTAACAGGCTTAGCGGCAGACAACGACTGGAGCTATCTCGGCACTGGTTATGGGGCCTGGTACATCCTGGAGATGGGCGGTTTTGTGGCCCTGCCCTGCCTGTTGTTCGCCCTGGGGGCCAGAGAAAAAAACGTCCGGCTAATACGCTGGACTGCGGTTCTGGCCGTACTGGGCATTGTGCTCAACAGGTTCAATGTATCCCTGGTGGCCTTTAACTGGCACCTGGCTTCGGACCAAAGATACTTTCCCTCCTGGATGGAGTTCGTCATCTCCATATTTTTGGTCACCCTCGGTGTTCTGGCCTACACCTTTGTGGTCACCAGGATGCCTGTATTGTACGAACATCCGGAATACGCAGAGGAGTAAGGCAATGCAAGATTTTTCCACCCTGCACGAGTTCATGTCTTTTTCCAAGGGCCTGACCTATGTCCTGATGGGAGTGATGCTGGTTGCCTTGGGCGGCCTGTGGACCTTCCTGACCAGCCGGGATGAAGAAGAGTAGGTGATTGCGATTCATTACCAGGAGGAATGCATGTACGATCTCTTGACCGGCCCAGTCTTTGTTCTGGCCTTCGCCTTTTGCGTGCTCGGCCTGCTGGTCCGGGCCGTTTGGTATATCAAGGGTCTGGATTGGCAGCTGGACCGGGTTGCCTATACTCGATTTCCAAAACATGGGGCAAAGGGGGCCCTGCGCTCCATTGGCCATTGGATTCTCCCCTTTGGATCCAGGAATTGGCGGGTAAAGCCCGTATTTACCATCGTCTTTTTTACCTTTCATTTAGGGTTGATTTTAACCCCCCTCTTTCTGCAGGGCCATGCAGTCATCCTGCATCAGCGTCTGGGGCTTTCCTGGCCGGCAATCCCCATGGAGCTTGCCGATGCCCTGACCATAGCCGTACTCATCACCGGGGGCATCATCCTCGTGCGGCGCTTTGCCCTGCCCGAGGTCCGGGTATTGACCACCGCATACGACATTTTCCTTCTCCTGTTGACCCTGGCCCCATTTGCCACCGGCCTGCTGGCGGTCCAAAATGTCCCGGGGTATGTCTTTTGGCTGTATGCCCACATCATTTTGGGTGAAGCCCTGCTCATCGCCATTCCCCTGACCAAGCTGTCCCATATTGTCCTTTTTTTCCTGACCAGGGCCCAAATTGGGATGGACTTCGGCATCAAGCGGGGAGGGATGAAGGGCCGGGGGATCAGTTGGTAAATATATTTTTAATATGGAGTTATTTGTATGCCTGAACTGCAGTTCTGCACTCCTCAACCCATTGAGTCCAAAACGGCCCTGGATGCCCTTTTGGCCGATACAGGCGGAAAGCAGTACTACGAGGAAATGAAGCACCTGCCTGTGGATACGACCAAGCTCAAGGCCTTCCTGGACAAAACCTGCAAGTCCCGTATCCGGACCTGGCTGGATATATGTGCTCATTGCGGACTGTGCGCGGAGAGCTGCTTCTTTTATCTGACCAGCAACCGGGACCCAAAACAAGTCCCGGCCTACAAGATCCAGTCCACCCTGGGGGAAATCGTCAGGCGCAAAGGAAAAGTGGACACTGAATTCATGATCCGGGCCATGGATTACGCCTGGTCCCGCTGCACCTGCTGCAACCGCTGCGGGATGTACTGTCCCTATGGCATTGATATGGGGGTCATGTTCAGCTACCTGCGCGGCCTGCTCTTCAGCCAGGGCTTCGTGCCCTGGGAAATGAAGATAGGCTCGGGAATGCATCGGGTCTACCGAGCCCAGATGCCGGTCACTGATGAGGATTGGGTGGAGACCTGCTCCTGGATGTGCGAGGAATACGAAGATGACTGGCCTTCTCTGGAAATCCCGATAGACAAAGAAAATGCGGATATCCTGTATTTGGTCAACGCCCGGGAACCCATGCATTATCCTGACGACATCGCCGAGGCAGCCATCCTCTTTCATATTGCCGGCGAAAACTGGACTGTCTCCAGTACGGGCTGGGAGATGACCAGTCTGTCCATGTTCGCTGGAGACTGGGAGGGCTGCAAAATGCAAGTCAATGTGGTATACGAGGCCATGGACCGCCTGCGGCCGAAAAGGATGGTGGGAACAGAATGCGGACATGCCTTCCGGGCTACGGTGACGGAAGGGCCATACTGGGCCGGCCGGCGGGATGGACAGACTCCGGTCCCCTCCCTGCACTATGTGGAGTGGGTGGCCGAGGCCCTGCGGACCGGGAAGCTAAAGATCGACCCGGCCAAAAAAATCAAAGAGCCAATTACCCTGCAGGACTCCTGCAACTATATCCGCAACCACGGGCTGACCCAGGCCACACGGGAGATTATGAGCTATCTGGCCGATGACTTCCGGGAAATGACCCCGAACAAGGAACATAATTTCTGCTGCGGGGGCGGCGGAGGCTTAAACGGTATCGGCCGCTACCGGGAACAACGCAACGTGGGGCTGCGCTGTAAGCTGAATCAGATCAAAAAGACCGGAGCCAATCAGGTAGTCGCCCCCTGTCACAACTGCTGGGATGCCATTCGGGACATGGAAGAGGAATATCAGGCCGGGATCAGCTGGTCCTTTTTAAAGCCCCTACTCCTGAAAATGGTCGAGATCCCGGAACACCTGCAGCCCAAAGAAGAATAGCCTCCTAAATGATGACAAACCGGGATGTGTTCACCTATTTCGATGAATGTATACCGGCCCCTTAAAGGGGTTTGGATACGTTTATGCGGGTGAATCCGGGCATGAGTTCTCTTGGGATAGCAGGGCCGCAGCCTCCAGCATCATCCGGTCGTTGCGGCCGTTACCCACGCATACGCATTTGTCCGCCCCCAGCTCTTGGACAAAGGCCAGCTTCTCCACCCGTCACCGGATGCCTTGGATCGGCTCGCCATCCACAGCCATGGTCCCTTTGTAGTCCATGACCACGTGCTCAAGGTTCAGCTCTACAAAATCCGGGATGTCGATCCGCAGCATACTGTTCTCCTCTGTTTCCCCTGTTCATTATCCTTCAAGGCTAGAAGCCCGGCCGAGCCTCCTGCCCCGATTATCCTGTCCTTGTCGAGTATCAACAAACTGCCGGCCAGTGCAAGCACAAGCGGCCATAAAGCCTTTTCCTGATTCTCAGCCGTGAAGCTGCGTTACAAGCTGTCCCCATACATTACCTTTCCTGATCTCTTAGCGCATTGGTGATTACAAAAACCAATTGGATTGTATGGCAATGCGCATGCTATGTGTACTCGGACTTTCCCCAAGATGAGCAAAACTACAT
>CAYZLB010000049.1:0-18357 GCA_964479235.1 uncultured Desulfohalobiaceae bacterium | reverse complement strand
GAGCCGTACACAATAGCCATTACCTTGTGCGAGACGTTACGTTCTATTGCTGATACAAAGATTTTGGCCACGGATCTTTCTACCCGGGTATTAAATCAGGCCCGTTGCGGAGTTTATGATAAAAAACGGATGGATAAAGTCCCCCGGGAACTGGTGAATAAATACTTTTCCCGTTCCGGACGAGGGGAGAACGAAAATTTAGCAGTTTGTCAACGATTGAAAGGGATGGTTACATTTGCCAGGTTGAACCTTTCCGAGGTTCCCTTTCCAATGCATGGACCATTCGATGTTATATTTTGCCGAAATGTTATGATTTATTTTGATAATCGGATCAGGAAGCGTCTCTTGGACGAGATGTACAGACTGCTCAAACCAGGAGGGTATCTCATTGTCGGGCATGCTGAGAGTTTGTCCGGTATGTTAAGTTCCTTTCAGAATGTCGAACCTTCAGTGTATATTCGACCATAACCTCTCTACATGTTTTTGGGAAATGGAATGGCTCTCGTCGTTGTGGATATCGCGCAAATGAAAATAACCGATTCATCTGATGATGTGCTGGTTACGTATTCTCTTGGATCATGTGTTGGAGTAGCGGTGTATGATCCATTTTTGGGTATTGGGGGGATGATTCACTGCATGTTGCCGTTGTCCAAGGTGGATCAGGAAAAGGCCAAGCAACGTCCTGGCATGTTTGTGGATACCGGCCTTTCCCTGCTTTTGACCCGGTTGTTCAATATGGGCGTGCGTAAGTCAAGAGTTATGGTCCTGGTTGCCGGGGGCGCTCATGTGCTGAACAATAACAGCTTGTTTAAAATAGGTGAGCGCAATGTGACTGTTCTGCGCAAGATACTGTGGAAAAACGGGATGCTTATGCATGTCAAGGATGTGGGCGGCAATGAGTCGCGAACAATCCGTCTGCATCTGGACAGTCAACAATTCGTGATCAAGAAACTGGGGCAGGAATTCGTATATGATGTTTCCGGAAATTGAGACAGCCAGTTTGTAAACCCCATGAATACCACCATCATGGAAAGAAAGGCGGACTAGTATGAGTCACAATGTTTTGATTGTGGATGATTCCATGATCATCCGCAGCATGGTAGCAAAAACCCTAAAGATTTCCGGTCTGGATCTGGGAAAGATGTATTATGCTGCCAATGGTCAGGAAGGACTGGACACCCTCCAAGCCCACCATGTGGATATTGTGTTTGCCGATATCAACATGCCGATGATGGATGGGATCCAAATGGTCAGATCGATGGCCGAATCCGGACTGCTGCAGCGTATTCCCGTAGTGATTATTTCGACTGAACGGAATCAACAGCGTATTGATCAACTCAAAGCCATGGGCGTAACCGCTTATTTGACAAAGCCTTTCATGCCGGAAGACTTCAAGGATACTGTTGAGCATTTACTGGCCAAAGAGGATAAGCCGCTATGACCGATAAGGCGTTGATTTTGAGCCGGGTTTTGGAAAAGACCTTTGAAGACTTTGCCTTCATGTTCATTGATGCGGTTCCGACCCATGCGCTCAATGCGCCTGAGGCAGAGGCCTATATTCAAGCTGCCATCACCTATGTTGCCGGACAGGAGAAGGGCAGGCTGAGTGTCATGGCTTCTGCGGAGTTCTGCCGATGCCTGAGCCGGAACATCCTGGGGCTGGAAACCGAGGATCCCTTGGATCCCGGAATTGCAGAGAGCGGACTCAGCGAGTTGATCAATGTGGCCTGCGGTTCACTAGCTGAAGCCCTGTATGGAACCGATGCTGTCGTGGATCTAGAGCCGCCGGTGCAGACGGTGTGCAGTGAGCGGGAATGGAAACAGTTCATCTCCGATCAACCCACCTTGGTTTTATTGGTTGACGATTATCCAGTAGGATTTCGGTTGGATGTGACCACGAACATGGAATGAATGTAACTAAATGAAAAAAATAAAGGTCCTTATTGTCGACGATTCGGCCATTGTTCGTCAAGTATTTACCCGGGAAATTGGCCAGGCTGAAGGAATCGAGGTCGTAGGATCTGCTCCTGATCCATATGTGGCCAGGGATAAGATCGTTCAATTGCAGCCCGATGTGGTCCTGCTGGATATTGAAATGCCCCGCATGGACGGATTGACCTTTCTGCGCAAGCTGATGAAACACTATCCGCTGCCGGTGATTATCGTGTCCTCCCTGACCAGCCACGGCGGGGAGTTGGCCATGGACGCCATTAACGCAGGGGCCGTGGATGTAATGAGCAAGCCGGGCTCGGCCTATTCAGTGGCGGACATGTCCACAGCCCTGGTGGATAAGATCTACGCTGCGGCGAAGGCTGATTTGAGACGGTTCGGGCCGCCTGCCGGTGATACCGGCCAGGTCAGGGCTCGACCTGTATCCCTGGCTCAACGGACGCTGACCAACGCGGTGGTGGCCATAGGGGCTTCAACCGGAGGGACCCAGGCCATCCAGTCCGTTTTGCAGGCCATGCCCCGCAATTCTCCGGGAATAGTTATAGTCCAGCACATGCCTGAAAATTTTACCGCGTCTTTTGCCGCTCGACTCAATGAGCTCTGTGCCCTGGAGGTACGGGAAGCAAGGAATAACGATTCTGTTCTCCCGGGGGTGGCCCTCATAGCGCCGGGGAACTACCATATGCTGCTCAAGCGCAGTGGGGCCAGATTCTTTGTCCAGGTCAAGACCGGCCCTTTGATATGCAGGCAGCGGCCAAGTGTTGAAGTGCTATTTAAGTCAACAGCTAAGGCTGCCGGACGCAATGCAGTGGGGGTGATTCTTACCGGCATGGGCAAGGATGGAGCTGAGGGCATGCTGGCCATGCACCAGGCCGGAGCACGGACCATTGCGCAGGATGAAGTCTCCTGTGTGGTATTTGGGATGCCCAATGAAGCTATCAAGCTGGGCGGTGTGGACAAGGTGGTTGGCTTGCCCCATATTCCTCAACAGATCATGAATATGTTGAGCGCAGATTCGAGGTCAAATGTTGGGGCAAAGGAGGGATGAAATGCGACCAAAGAGCAAAAAACTGTATTTGTCCCATCTGGGAAAAATTGACCTGAGCGGAATAGGAAATCGAAATGAGAAACGGGTTCTCGAGAACTTACCTGAAATATTGGCAGAGTTTACAGATTTTCATCCTGATCTGCTGGATGTGCAAGACATTTATGCCTTGAGTTTGAACCTCCTTCCTCCCAGGTATACACAAGCCTTTTCCATTGTTTTGCGGGAACCGGTGAGTGATGCAGAAGTGCGGGAGGCGGTTCGTTCGGCCATACAGCGGGTCCAGAACAACCCAAAGAGTTCATCGGACTGATGAGTGAATGCGGCCTGCCGGGCAATCTGGATTTGCCGGCGAAATACGGTTCTGGGATAGGATGTATGATGAGGTCTTGATGTTTTACCTGGTTCTATGGCAGCAAATAATATTACCCCACCAGTGATCACAGTACAGATAGACAGTTTAGAGTTCCAAGTGACTCGAAACGGATCTGGCGGACAGGAATGTATTTTGTGGATCAGGGATAAAAATCAAACACGTGTGTTTGAAGCTCTGGGGTGGTTTTCTGAATACGAAAAGCGGCGGGTCCTGGAATTTATTACCCGGTATGTGACCAGTCCGGATCTCAGAGAAGAAATCAGCAAAAAGAGGTTTGAACTCCATCTGGAAACTTTGACTCCGTCTGTATTTACCGAGATAGAGACATTGGGAACAGAGGAGAAGCACAATGCATTCCGAACCCTTTTCAATTTGGACAGCGTGGTTGATCAGCATGTGGATTTGGGGTGGAAAAGACGAGTCCTGGCCAAGAGGTTCCATCCAGACCGAGGTGGGTCCACCCAATTTATGACTGTGATCAATGAAGGCTATGAGCAGCTTCATTTTCTGTTTTCTGCAAAAAAGAAATAGGGGCTCGTATACAGAGGGTGTGTCGCAAAGTGTCATTGCTTCGGCCAAGCCGCTAGCATTCAGGGGATTGTCCGGGACTGTTCGGTTCAGGTCAAGGAAAGAGAGCCTGCATGAATCTGGAAGAAAAGATATTTCAGTCTATCCGCGAAGCACCGGTCATGTCGCCGGGCGCGATCCGGCTGATGCATTTGATTGCCCAAGAAGAGTATGATCTCGATGAAGTCATTGATTTTGTCCGTCTGGACTCAGGTCTGACCAGTAATATTTTGCGCTTAGTAAATTCTCCTGCCTTTGGCCTGATGAAACCGGTGAACTCAATTGATCGGGCGGTTATTTATTTGGGAATGCAGACAGTGGTCAGCCTGGCTTTAGTAAACCTCAACGCCAAATTTTTGCAGCAAGAACTGCAAGGGTATCACAGCCCCCAGGGTGAATTTTGGCATCACGAACTGCGTACGGCCCTTAGCACCCGGGAGATCGCGCGCAAGAGCGACTACGGGATCAGCCCGGATTTGGCCTTCACTGCCGGTTTGCTTCACGACATAGGCAAAATTGTCATTTCGAATTATCAAGTAAAGGAAGAATGTGATCTCCTGCCGATGGTTCGGGACGAAGAAATGATCAGCTATCTGGACTTGGAGCGCAAGTACTTAGGCACGGATCACTGTCAGGTAGGAGCGGTGCTGGCCAAACAATGGCGTCTGCCGGGGGCTTTGGAGAGCAGTATAGAGTTCCATCATGAGCCCTCCAAGGCTCCGACAGAATACAGACCTCTGGTCTATATGGTCCATATCGGAGACGTATTGGCTATGATGGCTGGTTTGGGAACCGGTATAGACACGTTGCATTACGCTTTGGATGAAAAGTATTTGTCCTACTATTCATTCACGTTTGATGAAATAGCAGTGATCATGATGAATGCAGAAGATGAATTTGAACGACTGAAGGAGACAGTAGAGACCAATCATACCTAGAGGGTAAGCATTTAGGGGTACTATTCATATACTTTTCATTGACAAATTCTGCTGGAAACTGCCTTGGCGCAGACGCCTCGCAATGACGGGTTATATCTGCAAAGTTACCGCGACTGAACGGATACATGAAGGGTTGCTGGCATCTGTTCAGTGAAGCCAGGTAGGGAAATAAAACCATACGTACAAAGGCCGGTATGAAACGTTTGGCCATGCATGATGTGACCCCTGGAATGGTCTTGGAGGCCCCGGTCCGGGATCAAAAGGGAAGGCTGTTGATTCCAGCCGGTGAGCGGATGACTGAAAAATATATCCGGATATGCAAGATATGGGGGGCTAGTGAGATATGGGTGCAAAGTTCACGAGATATTGATTCTGAGCCTTCGGGCGGAGAGGAGGATATTCCAGCCCCTGTATGGGGAGAAGCGGAAAGAAGAGTAGGTGAGCACTTTGCTGCAAATGATCTCCATGACCCATTCGTTCACGAGCTATTTCGCATTGCGACCCGCAAGAAAGCCAAAGGAATTCACTCGAGGCAAGACTCATCCATTCCATCTTCAACATCCCTTTCGAGCCAGAGCACGGCGGCAGTTCGTTACACGCATTCTACACGCCGTAGCATCACAGTCCAAAGTTTGATCAGCAATCGAATGCGTTTGCCCTCTCTGCCGGATATTTATCATAAAACAATACAATCCATTTATAATGTGGATATACCCATTGCCGAAATCGCCCAAATTATAAGCAAGGATACAACCCTTTCGGCCAAAGTGCTGCAATTGGTGAACAGCAGTTTTTATGGGCTGTTAAATCCGGTGGAAACCTTAACCCATGCCCTGGCCCTGATTGGGACCAATCAACTGATGACCATTCTTACTGGGGTGAGTGTGGTCTCGGTATTCAAAAATGTCTCTACTTCCTTGCTCCATATGCGTCAATTCTGGGAGCATAGCGTTGCCTGCGGCATCGTGTGCCGGCAGCTGGCGAGTTATATGAATGGAGTGGTCAATTCTGAACGTTATTTTGTCGGAGGATTGCTCCACGATATAGGCCGACTGGCCATGATGCAAGCAATTGCCGACGATATGGCCAGATCTATGGCCAGATCCAAGGTCTACCGCCTTCCCCTGTACCAAGCGGAAAAAGAGGTATTGGGCATTGATCATGCCCAGACAGGTGCACATTTGGCCCATGTCTGGAATCTCCCTGCTCCGCTGGAAAGGATGATACATTTTCATCATCAGCCTGACGGAAAGAAAAATATAGACCCTGCTGTTGTGTATGTTGCTGATTTCATTGTGACTGCTCTTCAGATAGGCTTTAGTGGTAATGAGGTCTTGCCCATATTTGACAATTCGGCCTGGAATTTTTTGGAACTGAATACGAGCATTATCGATAGCGTTGTCTATCAACTCGACAACCAGCTCAATGATACATTTGCTCTGATATATGGGACATGAAACTGTATGGTTAACGACAAAGACTCATACATCCAGCAACTTGAAAATATTGTCCAGCAAAGTTTCGATGCACTTGAGCTATGTGCCCTATTTGAAGAAAGGCAAAGTGTTTTCGATAATATAACTTCAATACAAGATTTATTTTCCCAAGCTGTTGAAGTCCTGCAAAAAAAAATTCCAATTCAGGCCCATGCATTTTACGAGGTCAATGAAGAAACACTGGATATGTTTCTGAAGTATTGTCTTCCACACGATATGGGTGAGTATCTGAACGTTTTTTTTGAGAGTCTCGTGGAGCGCGGTGATGTGGCGTGGGCCCTGCGGGAGCAGAGACTGGTAACAGTGGCCAGCAAAGATGGTGAATATCAGGCTTTGCTGCATTCATTGACCACCAGAAAAGAGATACGGGGATTATTCATTGCCATTATCCGGACCAATTCGTTGGTGATTAACAATATCCATTCCATGCTCTTCTCTATTATCCTCCGGTCGACCGCTTTTGCTTATGAAAATTTTTTACTTTATTCCCGGGTAGAAAGCCAAAAGAAAGAACTGTCTCAAACGGTTGAAAGTTTGTATCGAGAGATAGAGCACAAAAAGCAGATCGAAGAAAGCCTGCGGAAATCCGAAGTCATGTATCGAAATGTATTTGAAAATACAGGCAATCCTACCATAATCGTTGATGAAACCGGAAATATAAATCTGGCCAATTCTCAATTTGTGAGCTTCTCAGGGTATACGCAACAGGAATTACTAGACAATTCGAAAAATATTTTCGATTTCTTTGTTCGGGAATCATCAACGGACAATTTGGATTTTTTATTTTCGGGCAGCCCCCCAAGGGACCAACACCAAAAGCGGGAGGCTGTTTTTTATGCTAAGGATAATGTAAAGCAGCATGTGCTTTTGTATGTCTATCCCCTGGGCCTGAATAATTTCCAGATTGTTTCCCTTTCGGACATATCCAGGATTAAGAGTGTTGAAGAAAAACTTAATTTTCAAGCCTATCATGATCAGTTGACGCAGCTTCCCAATAGGGCATTTTTGGAAAATAGGTTACAAAATGCCATTTTGAAGGCGACAGTGAGCAAAGAATTTGGGTATGCGCTTCTGTTTATCGATATTGATCGGCTCAAGGCGATTAACGATACCCTTGGTCATGCAGCCGGGGATGAAATGATTATAGCAGCTTCAAAAAAGATTAAGAGCTGCATTCGGGATGTGGATACTTTGGCTCGATTCGGTGGAGATGAATTCGTTGTTCTGCTTGAAGGGGTAAAAGAAAAGCATGCATGTGAATTAGTTATGCAGCGGATGTTCGCAGAGTTTAATAATCCTATTGAATTAGCAGGCAAACCCATTTTCGTTACCTTCAGCTGCGGGATTTATTTGGGAGTTGACGGGAGTTCTGATTGTGAGGCGGCTATTCGATACTCGGACATAGCTATGTATAAAGCGAAAAATAGAGGTCGAAATACACATGAGTATTATGACCAGATCGAGTATGGGCAGGAAGAGACCAAACTTTATCTAGAGCAGGAACTGCTCAGGGCGTTGTCTACTGATGAAATATATTTGCATTTTCAACCTATTGTCGACTTGAGTACAAACAAGATCACTTCAGTTGAGGCTTTGGCTCGGTGGGGACATCCAGAATTTGGCAATATCCCTCCCAATGAGTTTATCCCCATAGCTGAAAACACTCATCTGATCCATCCTCTGGGTATGAAAATATTCTCCCTGGCCTTTGAAGAGTATTCCAACTGGAGAAAGACATTTAAGGGAGTGGGCGAACTGAGCTTGGCCATCAATATGTCTGTAAAGCAGTTTGTTCATTGCGGAATAGTGGGAGAGATACAAAAATGTGCAGCCGAGCACAATTTCCCTTTGGACAAACTGCACATCGAAATAACCGAAAGTATCTTCATGGATCACAGCGCCAGAAACCGGCAGGCTATCGAAGAGTTGAACCGACTGGGCGTGACCATCACCATTGACGACTTTGGGACAGGGTATTCTTCATTGACCTATTTGAATCAGTTTACCATCAATGCGGTGAAGATAGATAAGAGCATAATCCAGCGGATCGCCACAAACGAAACATGCCAGCATATTGTAAAATCCATGGTTGATCTCGCCCAAAAAATGGATCTGTCCATTGTCGCAGAAGGGATTGAAGACGATGATCAACTACAGATCCTGCAGGGCTTGAATTGCCAACTGGGGCAAGGATTTTACTTTTGCCGTCCCATGCCCGGAGGGGTGATTGATTCTTTTCTCGTGCTTGAGAAGCAAGAAAGCTGAGGTGCTCAAACGTTTTCTGCGTCCTCTCGGGCTTTTTTGCGCAAGGCCAAAAGAAAATCGTTGAGGGTTTTCAGGGCTTTTTCCGGCCATTCAGTGGGAAAGTAGCCCCCATACCGGTAGCCGCGTTTTTCTTTCATATTGTTGGCTATTATGATTTGGGGTATGGTAATCTGTTGGCCTTCAAAATAGCAGATATCTTCTGAACTGCAGTACACAGGAGGCAGGACAAGCACGGCATTATCTAGAGTATTTTGTTTCCCGAGGTGATGCGGAGAGAGAAAAGAGATGCCTTTTTGGGAAATGTCTGCCACAGGCATATCGTTGAGAAGGGCTTTGTAGTCTGGCAGGAGCCGGTAGCGCTGATGGCTTCGCCGTTCCTGATACACGGTATCTGGGATTTGCAATGCAAATGTGCAGTTTTCCCCATCCACTTTTCCTTGGGCGGTTGTTTCGAAAAAAAACAGATAGTATTGGAAGCGGAAGCTGAATCGGATTGGAGCGTAGTTTCGAAGAAAATCTTCACACGATGTATCAAGGGAGATGTTTTGGACCAGCAGTATGTCTTTTTGTACCTCCAACAGGCGGTATTCTCGAAATTCCTCATACGATTCCCCTGGGATATGTAAAAACATGCAGGGATTGTCCGCAGCAGAAAACTCCTCCAATGTCTTGTGGGCATTCGCATTGCGTAAATCCAGTCCCTGAAGGGTTTGCGTATATTTGGGGCTGGACTTTGTCTGGTCGGAAAATTTTTCCTCCAGATGTGTCCAAACGTGT
Organism: uncultured Desulfohalobiaceae bacterium; assembly: GCA_964479235.1. GTDB lineage: Bacteria > Desulfobacterota > Desulfovibrionia > Desulfovibrionales > Desulfothermaceae > Desulfovermiculus. The sequence continues at coordinate 8,943 of CAYZLB010000049.1, read as the reverse complement.
TTTTTGGGTTTTCGCCGGTTCAGAAAAAAGGCCATATTCTTACCTCCAAAATGTACGTGGTGGGGACGCCTTGGTGCCTTGCGCACTGCGTGCAGGTGTGCCTCGAAGTCAAACCTTGGGTTCAAGGAATATGTTTCTGCCAGAAGTCACATTTGCCGGAGGCGAAGCTGACATGTTTTGGTCCAACGCACCCAAAAAATTGTTTTACCGGGTTTTACCGGGTTTTACCGGGTTGATCTCGGATGGAGCTGGCGTGTGCGAAGTCGGGATGATCATTCGCCTTCTTGTACCTGGGCGGCCTTTGATCTACCCTCCCTACGGCCGTTACGCACGTGGGGGAAGAAGCAAGGGTCGAAACTTGTCTTCTCCCGCAAGGTCGATGCAATCTCAATCAGTGTGAATACGATTTGACACAAAAAGTCATGGCAATGCAATCTCGATCAGTACACAGCACAGTCCCTGAACTTTCAGAAGACGAACGGTATTTTCCTATCTGTCCAGCAATTTTGCATGCAGACATGCTGACAGATTTTCGAGTTTATTTAAAGCAAAGCAACCGGTTTGTCCTCTATACCCTGGAGCGGCAGCGTTTCACCCGGGAACTCAAGCAGAGGCTGGTGAACAATGGGATCACCACGGTCTACGTCCCCAGACATCAGCAGGAGAACTACGATCAGTATATCTTTGAGAATTTGAGCAATATATTGAACAACCCGGAGATCGATGAGGAAGCGCGCTCACAGGTCCTTCTGGATACCTCAGCCAAACAGATGCAACGACTGTTTGAGGACCAGGACTGCCCACTTTCAACCAAGAATGTCCAAGATCTTAACCATCTTGTGGAATCGAGTTTGACTTTTCTGAGTAGGGTCAAGGCCATGAACAGCCTGAGCAAATTTATATCCCATGACTACAAGACCTATACCCATTGCGTCAATGTCTTCACCTATGCAAGCCTGCTTTTATCCACCTACAATGTCCCATTTTCTGTCAGGCGAAGAGTGGGCATGGGTGCCCTGCTCCACGATATAGGCAAGACTTTTATTGCCCAGAAGATCTTGAATAAGCCGGGCAAGCTCAACCCGCAGGAATGGGCTGAAGTCCAAAAGCATACTTTGTACGGTTTGCGTATGTGTTCGCAGGTGACACTTTCCCAGACAACTCTCCACTGCATTCTCTTTCATCACGAGAAAGACAACGGTCGGGGATACTTGGCTGGATTGCAGGGGGAAGAAATTCCCTTTCCGGTCAAGATAATCACCTGTTGCGATGTGTTTGATGCCATTACTTCCTCCAGGTCCTACGCGGATGCCGAGACATCATTCAACGCATTGCGCATTATGAGTCAGGAAATGGAGGGGACCTTTGATCCCGAGGTTTTTCAACGGCTCGCCGGGTTGCTTGGTCCTGTTACATGATCTGCGAAAGTGAAATGCCCCTGGTCATCTTTTATGATCTCTTCTGTAGGTTTAAAGATCCGCACGCAACCGACCGATATAATCGTATGGACTGAAGACAGAAAGAGATCAGCGAAAACAAGGATTCAACGTCCAAAATTGGCTCCATATATGCCTTCCTTATATGCTACAATTCAGAATCAACCTGTGGCCGCAGGTGATGCTCAGCGACCTAGACTGAAGCCTTCCGGGCAATTTCAGGATCTACTGGCCTTAAAACAAGGCAGAGCTTTTGACGGAAACAAGGGTTCCAAGTCAGGCATTGGGCAAGACCGTTCACTGATCCATTTGGGAAGGCTTTCTCAGGAGTCACCCACAGTGTCCCATCTTTTGATCAATCATCCGGAATACAGCTCGGAGTGTTGGTCCATCGTCCACAATCCGATCAATCAAGGGAAGCCTTTCCGTCATCTCCTGCCGGATCAGGACGTTTGGCTGGATCCGGCGACCAAGGAAGTTGTGCTGGACCACCGGCAAAATCCAGTTCCTCCTGGGAAAGAGGAGAGTATGTTCAGTGTTGTTTTGAAGCAGCCTGAGAGCACAACGAATGTCCCTGAGATAGTGCAGGAGATCAAGCCTGCCGCATCAAATGCCGGGGGCAGGGAGTATCCAGTTCCCAGCTCAATTTTGGCTCCCGCTTTTTCTTTTACCAGTCCTACTCTTGAACAACGTGGGCATCATGTAGCCTTTTCACAGTCTTTGCCTCAAGCATCCCTTTCCCAGGCTGTTGCCGCATACCGCGGACAACCCTACTCCAGTATGGATTGCTATGAACTGGTGGTCCAGGGCTTGAAGGATTTAGGAGTGCAATACTCAGGACAACAGGGACTGCAGCACGCACTGATCCGGGAGGCAAAGGCCAATAATTTGCCTTTAAACGCCCTGCTCACTGGGGAAGGTCTGACCTCTTCCCTGGGCCGGACAATAGCTGAACTGCAGGTGACGCCTGAAAACAATGGGGCTTCCCAACAAGCTGAGCAGGTACTTGCGTCCATACAAAATCGCCTTGAACCGGGGATGATTCTGTCTTTTTCTACCATGAACCGGGGACATACAGGAGTTATTTCTGTGCATCACGGCCAGTGGACTTTTATTAATTCCGGGCAGATAGACAATTCTGTGCATCCTGGTGAGAATGGACGACAGGTAGGAGAGGAAAGGCTGGACCAAGAACTGACCAACTGGATTCAGAGGGCGGGCAGGGAAAACAGTGAGCTGCAAATAACAGTCGGCCGTCTCGAGCAGGAAAAACTGGCTTCGTATCAATCACCAAGCAATCGCAGAGCCTAAGGAATCTGTCATCATGACCACCCACCCCTGTCCCCGCCCGGCACTCAATTGCCGATGTAGGGCTTGTCAAAAAAGACACCAATAGCTTTTGCAATTGAGTGCCGGGCGGGGAACCGTAACCGACTGCTCATGGTGAAAATCCAAGGAGCTCGGTCTTCGTTAGATAAGGAATCGCTAAACGCGCTTGCAAGGGGTTCGTGTGTCGAATCAAGGAATATGGTCGCAAATCTTTTTGTTCTGTGGCTAGTACACTTGTTCTGAAATATCGGTAACGATTTCGAGATAGCTTCGGCGATGACGCCTGTCGAAGACTCCTCGCAATGACGGTCAAAGAGCGTTACTGTTATTTATGATCGCTTGTACTAGCTGTTCGCACCACCCAGGGGCTCACGGGTAGAATACTTTGGATCTTCCAGAACGATCTGCATGGCCAGATGAGTACTTGGGGCGATAAGAACAGGTGCGGCCAGGTTCAGGGTAATCGACTGGTCTTGGTGAACGGTTATGGTGCAAAGGACAACCAAATCTTTCATGGAATCCGACTGTAACCCGGCTTTGACGTCTTCAGCTATTGGAAAGGAATAGTTGGGGAAGTAGCGGGTGGGATCGACGAGCAAAAACGCCACAGACCCGTCTTCCACACTTTGCAGACAGATCAGAAAATCATCTTCTTCAGATGGTACGGTCACAAAATGTTTCAGATGCTCAAAGCCGATCATACCCTGGACAAAGACAATGGTCTGTTCCGGATCATAGGCAATGGTTCCGAACCTGGTGTCCAGGGTACTCATTCCTTCTGGTCCTTGCGAAACAGGCTTTTGCTCAGCCGTCTCAAATCGTCCGGCTTCCATTGAGTAGCCTCCACGTTCTCTTTCTGGATGCGGGTGTATATCTCGTCTCGGTAAATTCGCTGTTCCCGGGGGGCCTCGATACCGATTCTGATCCGGCCGTCCTTTTCTTCCAGGATGCGGATGAGAATGTCGTCGCCGATTCGCACTCCCTCGCCCACTTTACGGGTAAGAACCAACATGTTGCCCTCCCTGGCATGCCCGGCCTGAATTCCAATGTTTCAGACAGCATGCGCCACGGGCTACATGTAGTCAAGGATGGAGATTTTGCTGATCCTGCTGGTCACGGACAGGGCTGCCCGAAGGGAGGTTTCCTGCTGAATGAGTTTGGTGGACGCTTCAACAATATCCGCGTCTTCGTACGTGGATAAAAGTTCTTTCAGGTCGGTTGTGGCCTGCTGCCTGATCTCCTGGGAAGATTCCAGGCGGTTCATGGTCGCCCCCACCCGGCCCCGCTCATTGGACACCCGGGACATGACTTCATCCAGATTGGTAAGGGTGTCTTCAAGTTCCGGAACTTGCGTCAATTGATAGGGATTGCCGTCCGAGTCAAGAAGCTTTTCGTATTCATTGGCAACAGAGGTTTCAATGACCGGATCGCCGTCACTGTCCATCTGAGCAATATCTCCGTTGGCATGGACGTAGACGAAATTGTCTAAATTATTCCCTGAAATTTCAACTGATTCAACATTGTATTCTTGGGGATCATCCAAATCCCGGATGGTCACCGGATTGCCCTCACTGTCTCGCAGCTTGCTTAAATGTACTGGAGAATCGGCGTGTATCAAGGGAATGGGATCACCACTCGTATCTGTCTTTAGGGTACCATCCTCATTGACCATAAGCGGCTGGCCGTTCTCCACTTCCGGCCAAACCTCGCCGGAGGCATCGACCATCTCTCCGGACTTGCCCTGCATGGCCCATTCTATGTGTTGGATGACCGAAAATAAATCTTTTCCGGTAGCGTTAAGCCAACCGTCACCATCCGTATCCTTGCGTCCTGCAAACAGGTATTCACCGGACACGGTCACTGCCAAACGCTCGCCGGGTGCGATTTCCAGTTCTTTTTCCCCGGTGTCTCCGTGGTACTCAATCGTTCCGTTCGCATTCTGTTGAAAGGGCCGGGTCTGGACTTTGTACCCGGAAAAGAGAAAATCATCCCCCACCCTGGAATTGGCCAACCCCAAGAGTTCTTTTTTGAGCTCACCAACCTGACCGGCGATAGTTTCCCGGTCGTCATCGTTCAACGATCCATTGATAAAATGAATTCCATGCTCTTTGACCTTGATCAGGCTGTTTCCGATCTTATCCAGTATACCATCGACATTAGCTAGATGGGCGTTGGCCCGGGAGATATTTTTATCGAATCGTTCATTGGCGTCGATTTGGGAACGAAAGTTGAGGATGGGCCGCACAGCTCCGGGGTCATCGGATGATTCCAGCACTCGTTTTCCGGTAGAGGCTGATTTTTGCAGGTCCATCATTCGATTATTGATGTCATTGATTTCTGTCCGCAGGAACCGATAGCTCATCATTTCTGTAACGCGCATGCCTACCTCTTGATGGACAACAGGGTTTGCAGCATTTCATCCACAGTGGTCACAAATTGGGCCGAGGCCTGAAAGGCCCGCTGGTAGCGCTGCAGATCGATCATGGATTCGTCGATGGACACACCGACGACCTCGTCCCGCCGGTTTTCAAGCTGATTCAGGGTGTCCCGGAGACTTTCCCGTTCAAATTCATTCTGCTTCATCTCCAGGCCCACATCCGAGGAGATTTTTCCATAGGCGTCCACAAAGGTCGCGTTTTTGTTGCTTCCAGCCACCTGGGCATCTCGCAGCTCGGCTATTTCCAGGGCGGTTTGGTTATCTCCAGGTGCATCGGATCTGCCGGCGGAGATCTTCTCTGGTTCGTTCAGAGCAACCTGCAGTACTGCCTGGCCATCGACAGTGGCGAATACGTTGCCAGAAGCTACTAAGTTATTTGGCGTGCTGTTCAGATTTTCTGTGTTTACCTCGACCGTTGCATCCTTCTCTGCGGGAACAACTTTCAGCCTGTACGTATCCTCATTTTCACCCTGGACCACCGAAGCCAAAACGCCGTCCACCTGATCATTGATTTTGTCCCGGATGTCTTCCAAAGTGTCAGATTCAGCAACTCCAACCTCTGTTTGATTGCCGTTAAGAGTCAATTGCAACAAATCGCCGTCAGCATCAGCAAAGCCGTCATCATCCAAGGCAAACGCATCACTCTGATACGAGGTCACCGGCTGAAAAAAGTTCAGTCCGGTCTCTGCGTCCAAGTTTGTTCCAGTTGCATGTTTGGCATTGACCTGAATGATCAGGTCGTGCTGGAGCTGATCAAGGTCGGCTTTTACTTCAGGCAGTATTTTGTCCCGGACATCGATGTATCCCTTGAACTCACCGCCAAATGAACGGCTGGGCAATGATGTCTCGGTCTTTCCGCTTTTTAGGGTGAACTGCAGGCCATCCGTGGCCGATTTGCCTGCCAGGATTTGATTGGCTTGGTTGTCCTGGACCAAGGTAGGGCCGTTGGGCAAGTATACTGATGCTGCCCCTTTCTCATTGATATAGACCTTGGAACCGAGTTCCTGGGAAAGTTCCTGCAAAAGCCTGTCCCGCTCGTCCAGGGCTGTGTTTGGATTGTGGCCGGTGGAAGTGGCTTGGGTAATCCGCTGATTCAGATCGGCAATCTGTTGCAGCTTGTCATTGACGTTTTTGAGTTCCGTCTCCAGCCTGGAATCAATGGAATCCTCAAGGCCGGCCAAGCTGTTTTCCGTCTGCCGGAAGCGTGTGGCCAAGGCCCCTCCCTGCCGCAGGACCAGATTACGTTCGGCTTCTCCTTCCGGGTTGACCGTCAGCTCCTGCCAGGCGTCGAAAAAGTCATCAATGCTACCGGCCAGGCTGTTTTCATCAATGCCGATGATCCGTTCCAGCTCGGTCAAAGGCGTTGCCTTTCCTTCAGCCTCTCCGTACTCTTCACTTGCATCCCGCAGGCGGTCTGTGATGAATCTGTCGTGCGCTCGGGCAATATCCCCTACCTTGACTCCCTGACCAAAGGACAAGTCACCTCGTTGTACAGTGGGCCAGGCCTCCATTTGCACTTCCTGGCGGGAATAGCCCTCGGTGTTGGCATTGGCCACATTATTGCCCAGCACGGACATATTCTTTTGATTGGCGAATATCGAGCTTTGTCCGATATGCAATGAGTTGAAAAGTCCGCTCATATCATACCCTTCCTGAAAGCAGACGGCCTTCCTGGTAAACCCGGTCCCTGTCTCCGGTTGGAGAATACCCAGGCGACACCTCATCTCCTCTGACCATGTGCACGCTGTCCTCCACCCAGGCCAATGCCTGTTGGAAAAAGCAAGTGCAACGTTTTGCCTCGAGTTGGATATGGGCCGCGAGCTGCCGTTCATCCGCGGAGAGTGGATACGCTTCTGTCTCTAAAACGGAAACAAGCTCTTGCATAGCTTGGGAGGCATTGTCCATTTCGTGCATATTCAAAGACTTAGCAGCTTCCCTGTTTTGAACTAAGAGATACAGCAAACGTTCCAGCCTCTCGTAGCGAGTCTGTGACACAGGATGGTCAACCATATTTATTTCCCGTTGTGCAAGAACTGCAGTAATCCGGAAGCGACCGCGTGCATATCCGGGTTGTAGGTTCCATTTTCCACCTGGGCCTTGAGCTCTTGGACTCGCTCCGTCCGAGCGGCTGCTTCAGCTTGCTGAGCTGAACTGGATATCTGGACCTTGTCCGGCCCTTGAGACGCCTCAGTCCGTTCTACAGACTGAATGCGATTGGCCTTTTTGCTTTTGTACAAGGCTGTAATCTGAGGATCAGCATTGATTTTCATGGATCTAGCCACTCCTTGATAATGACTTCGTGTCCTGATTGATACCTCGCGTCTTCCCACGTATATCTAGACCAGAACCCATTGAGTTTGCCCCCGACCTTGGGGGCGAAGACAAGCTTCGCCCCCAAGCTTCCTCCCACGACTAGATTATAGACGTAGGTGAAGGTACTCCTCACAGGTCAAGAGGGCGAATGATCATTCGCCCCTACTGCTTGCACGGCAGTATCATCCGCTATCAACCCGGGAAGAGGATATTTTTGGGCGCTTCGGCCCAAAAATATGTCAGATTTGCCGGAGACAAAGCTGACGTTGATCAAGTGCTTGTATATTCTTCGGAGTTCCGGGAAGAATTCTTTAATCCCGGGCATAAAAAAAAAGTATAGTGGACCCCGAAAATGAGACGGTGTACTAAGCTAGAGGTAGACTGTTCGAAAGGGGAAAACTTATTAGGTTCAAATATTCAAGGATCTAGCAACTAAATGATTTTTGCTATGTGGTCGATATATAAAATAGTAATACTTTAATATGAAAAGCAAGATTGAGATCAGCTACAAAAGCTGGTCCAGGAAAAGCAAGAGTACATAAAACGGATCATAGAAATGGCCCCGGCCCACAAAGACAAAAAAGAGCAAAAGAGGCATACCAGCAATTTCAGGACGGAGTATTGGGCAGAGCTTCAGACCTTGAACAAGCAGCATGATATTTAATACTCAATTTGCCAAAAACTGAGACAAAAATTTTGAGACACGGGAATAGTATCTCTAAAGGGTTTGGGCTAGTGCCGACTATTTGAAAATTTTTATTGTGTTGTCAGTGAAGTAATTGACTAACTAACCAATGTGTTATGCTTATGGCAGCGAGGGGTGTATGGACAAAAGGGTTGTTCTCGCATTGTGTGCTATTGTCTGGGGGGGGGTATCTGTTTTAGGCGGATGTCACCATCATCCTGAGTTATCCCAAACGCCAATTGTAACGAATTATGAAATAAAAACGCAAAAAAAAATGCAGTCTTTGGATCATTGGAAGTCTTTGGCTGAAGATGTAGCTTTTTTAATAGATAAAAGAATGGAAAAAAACAATAGGTTAAAAAAAAGTATATATGTAAGTTCTGCAGGACCCACTCCTTTTGAAAAGGTGTTTCGAAAGCTATTAATAACTTACCTAGTTAAATATAATGTTAATGTCACAAATACACAGGGTGATCATGCTATTCTTACTTATAGTGTAGATTTAGTCAATCATAGCAAAAGAATGTTGATTGATAAATCAGGAGTATATCAAACTTTATCGCCTGATTTAGTTGCAAAGCGAGATTTTAGTAATTTATTTGGTCTTTTGGGCAAGAGAGAGGAGTATCCACTTGTTGATGTGGAAGCTGGAAAATATACAACAAAACTTCCAAATAGCGAGATTATGATTACAACATCATTAATGTATAGAGAAGAATATATATTTAGGGATTCTGATATTT
>CAYZLB010000048.1:0-18786 GCA_964479235.1 uncultured Desulfohalobiaceae bacterium | reverse complement strand
GAGGCCACAGAGAGCACAGAGTTAGAGGTCATTCAGGGAGAACAAATTTGCCCTGGCAGAGATCGGGCCTGGCATTGACAGGAAAGTCGAACGGCTGCCTGTTTTCCCTGTAGCGTTATAAGTCACGGTACTAATCCAAACCATGGGATTTCATTTTCCTGAATAAGGTCCGGCGGTCAATGCCCAGTATATCGGCTACGTGCGAGCGGTGCCATTTATATTCCTGCAAGAGATGCTTGATGTATTCTCTTTCCCTGGCCTCCAAAACTTCTGACAATTTGGGGTAATTATCGCCTGATTTTTCGAATTCAGATTCATTGAGTGTCAGTTTGTGCCCCTTTCCATTGCTCTGAGGGCCCAGAAAATCGATTTGACCGAAGGCCAGATAGCGGTGGATTGCGTTTTGCAATTCTCTCACATTGCCAGGCCATTGGTAGTTCATCATGGTCTGCATGATGTTTTTGGGCATGGTGGAAGCCTGGCCCTGGGCACTGTTTTGCTGCAGGAAGTGGTGGATGAGCAGGGGGATATCGTCAGTCCGATCACGAAGTGGGGGCAGGGTGATGGGGATGACGTGAATGCGGTAGAAAAAATCTTTGCGGATGCTTCCGTTATGCATCAACTGGGTCAGGTCTTTGTTTGTGGCGGCGATGATTCGTATGTCGGCGTTTTTTATCTCCCTGCCGCCCAAGGGAGTATACCCTTGCCCTTCTATGGCCCGCAGCAGCTTGACCTGCATGTTCAGGCTCAATTCTCCGATTTCGTCCATGAACAATGAGCCGCCATGGGCTGCGTCCAGATATCCGGGTTTGTCCGCCTGGGCCCCGGTAAAGGCCCCTTTGACATAGCCGAAAAATTCGCTTTCGATCAAGTTGTCCGGGATTGCCCCGCAGTGAACAGTGATAAATGGTTTCTCCCCCCGTTCACTCAGGCTGTGGATGGTATTGGCCACCATTTCTTTTCCAGTACCGGATTCTCCGTAGATGATGACATGGGCCTGGGAGTTGGCCGCTTTGAGCATTGCTTCATAAACTGTCTGCATAGCCTGGCTTTTGCCCACTATGCCCATGAAGCGGTCGGTCCCGCGCATCACAGACTGCAGTCTCTGGCTTTGCTTGCGCCATTTGGCTTCACTTTGGCGTAAGAATTCCTCGTTCTCTTTGCGCTCAGTGATATCTATCATGATGGTCTGGCACTTGTGCACCTCGCCGTGGGTCGTGTACATCGGTGTGTGAATGACATAGTACCAACGATCATCCATGGGGTTGAAAAATTCGGTCCGCACCGTCTGCCCCTGCCGGGCCAGATCCTGTTTGCACCAGGGGCAGGGCTGGTCTTGGCCGCAAATCACCTTATGGCATAAGCCGGAGGCCTTCTCCAGGCCTATATGTTCCTGCAGTTTGTCATTGACAAACTCAATATGCCCATTGAGGGTGCAGGTAAAAATAAATCCCTCGAAAAAACTGATAATTTCCCTAAGCTGCCCCTCGCTGCGCTTAGAGGCTTCCTCGGAGCGCTTGCGCTCAGCCATCTCCAGGGTCAACTGCTGATTGATTTTTTCCAGTTCCCGGGTCCTCTCCTCTAAGGTTTGCGACGTGGTGCCGACTTCCTGTTCCAGACGGGCCCGATAGGCTTCGTTCTCTCTCTTCAGCCTGGTTTGGTGCAGTGCATTCTGTACAGAGTGCTCTAAAACAGTGAGGTCTGTAATCGGCTTGGTCACAAAGTCAAAGGCCCCATGACGGATAGCCGTAACCGCATCCTGGAGAACTCCGACCCCGGTGATCACTATCACCGGGATGTTTTCATTCTCGCGATGGATTTCGGCCAGGACATCCAGACCGTCCAGGCCGGGCATACGCAGATCCAGAAGGATGACGTCCAAAGTGTTTTCCCGAAAGAGCTGCAGGCCCTGAAACCCGTCTTCAGCTTCATGGACTGTAAATCCACTGTCTTCCAGATAGACCGCCACACTTTCCCGGACTACTGGGTCGTCGTCTATGATCAAGAGTTCGGCCGGGCTGTTTTCTGTTCTGTTCAACGCCTATTGCCTCCTGCAGTCGCATGAAAAGGTGTTATTTTGCTTCTTTTTACTCGGCCCCGGGGTGGACGGAAGATCACTTCCGTGTGCACTACAGACCGACAAATTCATGCCGCTGCCCTAGAAGACGGATTATGAATTTTGTTCCATGCTTGGGGGCGGAATGAACAGTCATGGACCCCTGATGGTTGTTGGTCACGATGAAGTAGGCCACAGAAAGCCCCAGTCCGGTTCCTATCCCCACCCCCTTGGTGGTAAAAAATGGTTCGAATATCCGTTTCCTGGTTGCTTCGTCCATTCCAGGTCCATTGTCCTCAACGGAAAGCACAGTCCAGTTTCCCTCCTGCAGCAATTGGAGGACAATCCTGGACTGGCTGCCCCCTTTTTTGCCCTCAGCCATGGCCTGAGCCGCGTTGCGCAGCAAATTAAGTAACACCTGTTCGATTTCAGTGGGCACACACATCACCCTGGGGACATTGTCGGCAAAGTATCTCACTATTTGGATGTTTCTGAAATCGAATTTCTTTTTCAGATCGTAGTCATGGGCGGCCAATTCTATTGTCTTGTTGATCACATCCCGCAAGTCCACAACTTCTTTCTTCCGTTCGCTGTTCCGGCTGAAGGTGAGCATGTTGTCTACAATCTTGGCTGCCCGTTCACCGGATTCTTTTATCCGGCTTAAGAAGTGCAGAATTTTGCGCTGCTCCAGGTATTCGGCAACCTGGTTCAAATCCAGGTCCAGAGACTGGGCTACGGCAGCATTTCCAGGCAGATTGGGAGAGAGACGGCGGATAATGTTTTGTATATTCTGCAGAATGCCACCCAGTGGATTGTTGATCTCGTGAGCCATGCCGGCAGCCAGCCCGCCCACGGACATCATTTTTTCGGTTTGAACCATGACTTCTTCCATGCGTACTCTGGAGGTGACATCGTCCAATCGGATAACCACCCCTTGAAAGTCCTCTAAAGTGACCGGATAGACCATGATGTCCATAAACAACACCCGGGAACCGAAACTCAAGGCGATTTTCTGTCTGGTTCTGGGTTTGTCCTGCTCAAGAGCAGCCCGGAGCATATCCATATATTCGCCGAATTGGGGAAGGACCTGGGGCAGGGGTTTTCCAAGGGCCTGATCAGAGTGGATTTCAGTGAGATTGGCAGCTTCTTGATTCCATTGGGTGATATTGTGGGCGGCATCAACCCCGATCAATGCAGAAGGCATTGAGTCGACGATATTGCGCATAAATTGGCGCATCTGGGCCATTTCCTGTTCGTTTTCCCGAGTCTGGGTAATGTCGTGGCCGACACACAAATATTCCACCACCTGCCCCATGGAATTGCGCACTGCCTTATTTGTCCAGGCCACCCAGATACGTTCTCCATTGCGACGGACTGTTTCAGTTTCGTAATAGAGGTATTTTTCCGGGAACAGAGCGGCTTGGTTCAAAATATCCTGTGTCCTGCGACCAGTTGAATCAAATTCCGGGATAAAGGTATCCATGCCTTTGCGGCCCAGGATTTCCTTTTCTGCATAGCCGAAAAGATTTTGGGCAAATTCATTAAAAAAAGTTATTCGGCCGCAGGTATCCACGCGCAAAATGATGCTGTTCGCGTTCTGAACCAGCTCCCTGTATTTGATCTCACTTTTGCGGATCCGTTCTTCCACCTTTTTCCGGTCGGTGATTTCTGCCTGCAGGCTTTGTTTGGATGCCTGCAGGTGATCCATGAAGGTATTGAAGTACTGGCCCAACATGCCGACTTCGTCCCTGGAATTGACCTCCATGCGCACGGAATCGTCACCCTTTGCTCCTTCGGAGAATTTGTGCATCAGATCCCGAATCGGATTGGTGATTGTGGCGCTGATGGACCAGGTGATGGGAATGACCAAGATCAAGACCATTGCCATGATCCCGGCAATGATCTGTCCGACCGTGGTCAGGGGGGCATAAAATTCGTCCAGGTATAAAGAGGAGGCCACGATCCAGTCGAATTCAGGGATGGCATGGAAAATGACCATTTTGCGGCGCAACCTTTGCTCTCCAGGGTTACGCCATGGATAGACAATGGTCCCGCTTTCCTCCTTGAGCATGCGCAGTAAGGCCTGTCCGCCGTTTTCTGGCATGACGTCCAGGATATTTTCTCCGGCATAATCTGGATGGATAAGCAATGTGCCGTCGGCATCCAAAACAAAGGAGTAGCCGTTTTTCCCAACGGTCAAAGAAATGATGCTTTTTTTCAAGTCATCCACATTGATCAATTCATTGAATTCCTCCCGGTAGGAGGAAGCGGAGATGATCCAGTCCCAGGGCTGAAACTCGGTCATGTACAAGGCTTTGGGGCGGGGGGTGTCCTCTCCGGGGTTTTGCCAGTTGTACTCCAGGTAGCCTTCCCGCATGGACAATTGCTTTTGGATAAAGTCGTATTTGGACAGGTCTGCGCCCAGGAGATCGTCGAATTTATGGGCAACGATATGGCCTTGACTATCAAGACAATACAGGTAGCCGGTGCTGCCGATATCCTGTGCTCTATAAATTTCCCGGGTCCGTTGTTTGGCTTCTGCTTCGGTAAGCAGCCCTTTCTTGGCCTGAGAATAAAAAGAGACCGCTATTTCCCGATTCTGCTCTGCCACTGCCCGCAGGTGGTTTTTGATGGACAGGTCGGCAGAGTTGCCCACTATATGCAGCAGGGTTGTAGTAGAGCTCTTGAGCCCTTGTTCAATACTGTTTTGGATATGGTTTTTGACAAAGAAAAACATGAGTCCGCCGGCCAGGGCAAAGGCCAGGAAAAAGAGAAGGGAATAGACCAAAAGCAGTTTGTGGCGAATGCCCAGGTCAGAGAAAATGTTTTGCAAGGGCATGATTCCTTCCTTGGCCTGAAGGGAGCGAAGGGCAACAATTACTGGGAAGTCCCTGTTTGGGACACGGGTGTCTCGATCAGATAATATAAACTATTTAAGGGTGTTACAAAGAGTATGAGGTGCAGGTACCCCATTTGAATCCCTGAATGGCATGGCATTGGTCAGTGACTTTGAAAATTTACAAACAAATTCAATCAGATGTAACGATTTTGCCCTCATGGCATATCCCTTGCCTCTCTATAGCACATGTCATGCTGGAAACAAAATGTGTTGTGCGACGAAAAAGGAGGGAGCAGATGGCGGACGGAACAACTGGAAATCCTGCTGTAGTCGGACTGGCTGGTTTTGGACTGACCACTTTGATTTTACAATTTCACAACCTTGGATGGTGCGGTGTCGGACCCATTGTTGCTTTAGGCCTCATCTTTGGTGGATTAACCCAACTTATAGCTGGATATCAAGAGTTTAAGGCTGGAAACAACTTTGGATACAGTGCGTTTTGTTCCTATGGGGCTTTCTGGATCGCCCTGAGTGTGATCTTTCTCATGAATCATGCCGGGATTTACAAATCAAGCACCACGGATGTGGGCTGGTTTCTGGTGGTTTGGACCTTGTATACAGCTATTTTGTGGATCGGTGCTCTGCGCATTCATCTGGCCATGGCTTCAACCTTTACCCTCCTGCTGGCCGGATTCATTCTGTTGGATTTGGCCCATTTCGGCATGCCCGGTGCGACCCCTCTGGCTGCCATCGTCCTGATCTTTTGCGCTCTGAATGCCTGGTATATGATGGCCCATGCTATTATGCTCCAAGTCTACGGCAAGGATATCTTCCCTGTGGGGCAACCGGTTGTTGGCGGGAATAAAAAGGCTACGAAGCAACCGGTTATTGCCGGTGCAGCTGAGACTGCCTAAATCTCTTGATCCAAAGATTCATAAAAATGCCCGCACGGTGCACACCGTGCGGGTATTTTTCATACAAAATTCACCTTACAAAATATAACACAGCCAAGCTGATCGTACAACTCAACAACTGCTATGCCAGAGCATTGAATTCATCAATTCAAATGAATAATCAGGAAGATATCCATTAGGTGTTTTTTGGCCGGCTGTTATGCCTGTTCATTGTCCTCGGCTGCTTTTCGATGTTTGATTTCGTAACGCAGCCCCTTGACCAGGCTGCGGCACATCAAGAGCATGATCACAGTGAAAGGAAGGGCAGCGGCAATGGCCATCTTCTGCAGGGCCTCCAACCCGCCGGAATAGAGCAGGATGACGGCTGTGCAGGAGACTGTCACCCCCCAGATGATCTTTTTGCCTGCCGGAGGGTACAGACTGCCCTGTGAGGTCATCATGGACAGGACAAAGGTTGCTGAATCGGCAGAGGTGACGAAGAAGACGCCCAGAAGGAGGACCGTGATCATGGTCAACACGCCGCTTAAAGGATAATGGGTGAAAAGCCGGAACATACCGACAGAGACATCCTCGGAAACAGCCTTGGCAATCTGGGCTCCTTCCTGCAGTTCCAGGAAAAAGGCAGAACCGCCGAATACGCTGAACCACAAAAAAGTGAGCAGGGTGGGCACGAGAAGAGCCCCGAGGACAAATTCCCGAATAGTCCGGCCTCTGGAGATGCTGGCCACAAAGAGGCCGACAAAGGGGGACCAGGCGATCCACCAGGCCCAGTAGAAGATGGTCCAGGACTGGGTCCAGGCATAGCCCTGAAATGGATTGGTGGACAGACTCATATTAAAGAGTCCAGACAGATAGTCGGCCACGGTGTTGGTGAATACATTAAAGATATAGGCTGTCGGTCCGACCAGGAGCATAAAGCCAAGCAGGGTGATGGCCAGAAGTATATTGGTTTTGCTCAGGATTTGTATCCCTTTGTCCAGACCGGTCATGCTGGAAATCATGAACAATACCGTGACCACAGCAATGACCACAACCTGGGCCTGAAAGGTGGGGACAAAATGGAAGACCTCACCCAGCCCGGTGGTTATCTGCATCGCTCCCAGCCCCAGGGACGTAACGATCCCGAAGACTGTGGCAAAAACGGCCAGGATATCGATGCAATAGCCGGCGACCCCGTAGATTTTTTCCCCAAGCAGCGGATAGAGACAACTGGAGATCAAAGGGGGCATCCCCCGGCGGAACGAAAAGTAGGCAATGGCCAGGCTCATGGTGATGTAAACCGCCCAGGGATGCACGCCCCAGTGGAAAAAACTGTAGCGCATGGCAAATTTGGCCGCAGCATCCGATTGACTGGCCAGATACTCTGGGGGATTGAGGTAATGGCTCATGGGCTCGGCCACACCCCAGAATATCATCCCAATACCCATGCCGGCGGCAAAAAGCATGCTGAACCAGCCAAAATAAGAGTACTGGGGTTTTTCATTATCATTTCCCAGACGGATGGTGCCGTATTTGCTCATGGCCAGCCAGATATTGAAGATGAGGAAGATCAAGGTTGAGATCAGATATCCCCATCCATAGGTTTCGATGATGTATTCATGGACCAGGCTGGAGTACTCGTCGAGCATGGCCGGATCAACCACCCCTAATCCCACCAGACTCAAGACAATGAGCAGGGAAATTCCGAAAACAATCTGTTTTTTCAAATATGCAGGGGAATAAAGTACTTTCATCTGCGATGTTCTCCTGGAACGATAAAGATGGAACATGGGGCCTTGTCGGCTATGAGCTGGGCAGTAGAGCCCATGATCTGTTCAAAGGCGCTCTGTTCGTCGCATTTGCCGATGATGAGCAGGTCAACCCCATAACGTTTGGCCATCTGCACGACCTTGGGTCCAGGGCGGCCGACAACATCCACGGTATTGATCTGATAAAAGGCATGTTCGCATTCGCTTTTGAGCCGGGCCAGATTCTGCTGGATTTTTTGTTTCCGGTCCGCTTCAGCCCAGGGATCCGGAGCTCGTTCGCCCACGTGCAGAATATACAGGGTCTGGGTGGAAAAATCCGGATCTGCCAGGTAGGGCATGACATGGCTGTCTGTGATCTGGAAGTTGGTGGCGTACATGGCTTGACTCATCTTCTGATCTTTGGCCAGGAAAAATGAGTGCTTATAGACAAAAATCGGCAGATCGGCCATCCGGATCACATCTGATTCAATGTTTCCGAGCAGGGCCTTGCGCAGAAAGCGTTTACCCTCCCAAAACATACCAATAAAGTCGACTTCCAGTTCTGCCGCCATGGAGACGATTTCCGTGGCTACATGGCCATGTTTAAAGTACATGTCGACTTCAAAACCAAGCTCCCGCAGGTGTATAGCATACGATCGTATCTTTTCTGTGAGCTGCTGATTTTCTTTGCCACTTGTATTTTGGGTCCGGACGTGAACCAAGGAGGCCTTTTGGGTCCCAAAGTACTTTAAGAGGTTTCCCATGGAAAGAAGTTTCTGATCTTGTTCTTTTAATCGTAAAGGAATAAGCACGTGGGTGAGCATGAAGATCCTCGCT
Organism: uncultured Desulfohalobiaceae bacterium; assembly: GCA_964479235.1. Lineage (GTDB taxonomy): Bacteria > Desulfobacterota > Desulfovibrionia > Desulfovibrionales > Desulfothermaceae > Desulfovermiculus. Next base: position 10,413 of record CAYZLB010000048.1, on the reverse strand, counting down.
TGTGCACGGCATTACATGAGGGAAGGACTGGATAAAAACATTCCACAAAGGGAGAGATATATCCAAAATACATTTTTTGCGCTCAAGGGTTTTCATCGGACAATAAAAGAATTATTATAAACACAGTACGATAATTTTCACTTCTTAAGGAGGACTATATGAAAATAGCGGTCAGCTCTCAAGGAAAGACCTTGCAGGACGGATTTGATCCGAGCTTTGGACAGTGCGTTGGTTTCATCATTTACGATACACAAAGCCAGGATACATCGTTTATGGACAATTCCCAAAATCAAAATGCGGCCCAGGGGGCAGGGATCCAAGCTGCTCAGGCTGTCAGTCCCTCCGGAGCGGATGTACTCATTACCGGACAGGTTGGCCCAAATGCCATGCAGGCCCTGAGTCATTCCCAAATGAAGATTTTTGCCAGTTCAGCCGGAACTGTGCAAGTGGCGATTTTGGCCTGGGAAAAGAATGAACGTAAGCCTATCACGAGCGCATCCGGAGCTCGCTAAGAAAATTTCAGAAACAGTGATGGTAATCATTGCCAGCTGGGTTTATATGATAAGGAAGCAGGGGTGAACATCCGCGGAAAATTCCTTATTGATCCGGACGGGGTGATCCAGGCCATGGAAGTCTTGTCCCCTCCTGTGGGCAGAAATGTGAATGAAGCCCTGCGGCAGATTCGAGCATACCAGCATGTCCGGCAGACAGAGGCCAAAGAGGTCTGCCCGGCCAATTGGGAACCAGGAAAAACAACCTGTCCATCCGAAATTCCGTCACAAAACACATGGAGGTTACATGAGCGATGATCTGAAATCCAAGACCAAAAAGACGGCTGCCCTATACTTCGATGGAGTGCAGGGAGAGCGGCCGTTTGATTTGTGGAAACATTTTGATAAAGACCTGGCTAAAGATTTATCCTTGTTCATTACCGGAACCATGTACGCCCGGGAAAAGATCCCCCACCAGACCAGACAATTGGTTACAGTAGCTGCCCTCACGGCCTTGGACAAGCCCGACGAGCTCCGGCTGCACATCCATGCGGCCTTGAATGTCGGTTGTACGGCTCAGGAAGTGGCTGAAGTCATTTTTCAGACCGCGGTCTATGCCGGTGTTCCGGCCACCAATGTGGCCCTGAAGGCTTTGCGTGATGTATTGCAGGAAAGGGAGCCCTAGTACACCTGTTCTTAAATAGGGCGTGTCGCAGAAAGAGATTGCTTCGGCGAATACGCCTGTCGAAGACTCCTCGCAATGGCGAGACCATACGTAGTTGATCAGTTTTCAACGCTTAGGATCACTGGCGCGAAGAATGAGCGTCCAGTGCATCCGTATGTTGGGATTTTCTTTCTTCGGGATCGATTTGGATTATGCTAACTTATACCTAGTACGGAATTCTGCAACACACTCTATTTATGTCCGGATATACAGAAAACATTATAGCCCAACAGGGAATAGTGGACTCAGGGTTTCATTTCATCCAGAAACCATTTTCTGCAGCCGGACTGAGCAGGAAGCTACAGGACGTGCTGTCATCATAGAGGTCTGTCTGGCCTTGATTGACCAAGCGGGCGGACATAAGGTCCGGGCATACATTTGAAACCACGATTGCGGCGGCAGCGTGTAGGGGCTGACCTTGTGTCCGCCCAGGTATAAGAGGGCGAATGATCATTCGCCCCTACTTTTTTGCAGCCGGAGGCAAAGCTCGTATGAAACAAGATTTACCTCGAAGAGGGCCTGCCCTTGGGGCAAGGACGGCCTACCTGCGAGCCGGGCTCTTCCGTTAGGCGGGCTTGACCCCAAGCCCTGCCCTTTTGATAGAAAGGCTTTCCCCTAGATTGCCCGGTCAGTCTGATCCCGGTGTATTCGAAGGATCCGGGCCGGGCAATGACGGAGGGGGATATCCCTGCGTTTCATTCGTGATCAAACTGGCGGCTTCTTGCAAAAAACAGATAACTGATAACCAATAACAGGCAGCCGGAGGCAAAGCTGACGACTTACCCCAGTGCCGCTTGGGGCTGATGCCTCTGAACCAGCTTCTCCAGCATTCGGACCAGACCGGCTCCCAGAGAAAATATGGATCCAATAGTCAGATTTTCTTCTACCGTGGCATCAAAAAAGACATGCAGGCTGGATTCCAGGCCTTCTTCCGGATACCAATAGCAGATGGCCAGGGGGACTTTGGGCAGGGGATGCAGGATCAGGGCAATATCTGCGTCGAACTGGTCCCTGCCGTCCCGTCCGCTGAACAGGTCCAGCAAGTCGTGAAAGAGATCAGGAGCTGTATCTGCTATCTGTTTCAAGGGCTTCTCGCAGCGCTGTTCAAAGAGTCCGGCCCACGACTTTCCAGCAGAGAGTTCCCGCAAGGGGACCCATTTGTGCATTGGATTCACTCCGCTGCCGTAGAGGATATAGGTCAGGACCGGAACCGAAACCCAGGCGTTGGTGTGGATTTCGGCAGAGAGCCTGCCCTGAGCATCCACATGAAAATCCTTGCCCAGAACTTTCACCGTCAACTTGCCGTTTTTATACCTGCCATCCAAACGCTTGGCTGCTTCGGCCAAGTCCATCTTCGGGATTTCGGCCTTGAGCTGCTTGACCCTTTCTTCTACTTCCTGGTCCGTGGTGGTCTGTTGACCGGTTTTTTCCGAAAATTTAGCCACTGTTTCCGCATCCAGCTTCGGACATTCGCTGATATCCTGTTGGCCCCGAAAAACGGCGGCAGCAAAGGCCATACACGTAGGCTGTCCGCATTGACGACAGTTTGAATTGTCAAGGAGTTGAAAGATTTCCATGGGATTTGTCAGTTGAGCCATATCTTCTCCTGAAGAAATATTTTCGATAGTTACAGCTTAAATAAAATTCATAAATCATGTCACGAAATTGTCAAATTTGTTATTTAAATCACATGGGATGCTTTCTTTTGTGCATACAAGCGTTGCTGGTGGCAGAGACGGTCTATTTTTCCACCTTTCGTATCGCCTGGATGCGTACTACTGATCCGGTATATCCTGGATGCATGGCCCCAGGCCGAAGGCTCGGGCCGTATCTTCGATGACCAGATACAGGCAGGGGATGAGGACCAAAATAATACCTGTGGCAAAGACCAGCCCGAAGCCAAGGGAAATGGCCATGGGGATCAAAAAGCGGGCCTGTCGTGAGGTCTCCAGGATCATTGGGGAGAGGCCGCCGAATGTGGTCAGGGTGGTGAGCAAAATGGGCCGGAAGCGCTGCATGCCGGCCATGGTGATGGCCTCAAAGACGCTGTGACCCTGACGGCGCAAACGGTTCGCAAAATGGATCAGGACCAGGGAATCGTTGATGACCACCCCGCTTAAGGCCACTATCCCGAACAGGCTCATCAGGCTTAAGGAATAGCCCATGAGCAGATGGCCCAGGACTGCACCCACCAGACCGAAGGGGATGCAGGCCATGATGATCATGGGCTGCATATAGCTGCGAAAGGGGACGGCCAAAAGCCCGTACAAGGCCAGCAGGGCCAGGAGGAGGCCCTGGATCAGGCTGTTGACGCTCTCCCGCAGATCGGCCTGACGGCCTTCAAAACTGAAGCTCAGTCCGGGGTACGTGCTCTGGAGTTCGGGCAGGGCACTTGCCCTTAACTCCGCGCTCAAGGCCTCCACTTTGGATCGGGGCTGAACATTGGCCGTCACTTCCACGATCCGGCGTCCGTTGACCCGGTTGATGCTGGTGTAGGAACGGCCTTCGACAAAGCGGACTGCACTATCCAAAGGAATCTCCTGATCCCCGATCCGGAGGAGAAAATTGTCCAGAGTGGTCATGCTTTCCCGTTCGCTTTCCGGCAATCGGATCCGGATGGTGACTTCGTTTCTTCCGTCCTGCTGGCGCAGGGCTTCGGCCCCGTAGAAGGCATGCCGGAGCTGATTGGCTACTTCCCGGGAGGTAAACCCTATCCGGCGGCCCATATCGGAGAGATGGACATCCAATTGCCGCTTGCCGCTGGGAGAGCCATCATCAATATCCGATACCCCGGGAAACTCTTCCAGTTTGGCGGCCAGATCCCGGCCGGCCTGTTCCAAAAGGTTCCGGTCCCGGTGGCTGAGTTGAACGGTCAAGGCCTTGCCCGATCCGGGTCCGCCCCGGTCTGCTTCGAATTGGATGCTCTCCAGGCCTGTTATTTGACCCACCTGCTCTCTCCAGTACTGAGTAACCCGGGATGTCCCAATGGGTCGTACTTCCGGGTCGGTCAGGTAGATCCTGGCCTCCACAGTGTTTTCGTTGACCACTGTCAGGATTGAGGTGGCCAGTTCAGCTTTGCCGTGTTTTCCAATGATTATCTGCGCAGCCTGGATCAGGCGTTTTTCCACCCGGTGCAGGTCTTCTCTTGCTGCCCCAGCCGGAAGTGTGGCCTGGACGTAGGCATAGTCCGATTCCACGGTGGGGAAGAGGATGATGCCCATGCGTCCGGACTGGATATAGCCAACTGTGGCCAAAAGTATGGACACCCCCAGGGCCAGGACCAGGTAGCGCTGCCGCAGGGCGAAAGCCAGAAATGGACCGAAACGGTTGGAGATCAGGTGTTCGACCCAAGCACTGAACCTGGCCTGGGTTCGGGCCAGGAACTGCAACGGGCCGCCCAGATGCTTTTCTCCGATGTGGGCCAGGTGGGCGGGCAGGACAAGTAGGCTTTCGATCAGGGAGACGGCAAAAACGCAGATAACTACCAGCGGGATGGCCTGAAAAATTTTGCCCATGACCCCCGGGATAAAAAACATGGGCGTAAAGGCCACCATATTGGTCAGCACACTGAAGACAACAGGCATAGCTACTTCCCGGACCCCTTCGATGGAGGCCCGAAGCATGTCTTGTCCCTTTCTGCGGTGGTGGTAAATGTTTTCCCCAACCACGATGGCATCGTCGACCACGATCCCCAGGGTGACAATGAAGGCAAACATGGTGATCATGTTCACACTGAAACTGGTGCCGGAGAGAAGCAGAAAGGAACCTAAAAAAGAGATGGGGATGCCCAGGCTGACCCAAAAGGCCAGTCTGGCCTCCAGGAACAGGGCGAGTAAAAAGAAAACCAGGCCCAATCCCAGATAGGCGTTGCGCAGCAAAAGGTCGGCCCGTTGGAGAAAGATGTCCGACCGGTCCCGGAGGATATCGATTTGCAGGTTTCCGGGCAGGGAATCGTTCAGGTCCTTGAGGATGGTTTGAGCTGCGCTGGATACTGAGCCGGGAGTCTGGTCGCCGATGCGGTAAACTTCAATCATGACCGCAGGCCATCCGTTGACCGTGGCCCAGGATTCCACGTCTTCGAAACCGGCACTGACTTCGGCTATATCCTGTACCAGGAGCTGGGAGCCGTTTTCCTGTGTCAAAACCGGGATTCGGGCGTACTCTTGGGCCGAGTAGCGGCGGTCCATGACCCGGACCATTATATCCCCGGCCCGGGTCTTTACGCTGCCGGCTCCCAGATCGACAGAGGCCCGGCCGATGGTCCGGGCCACGTCTTCCAAAGTCAATCCATAACGGCGCAGGGTATCCTGACTGATCTCAATATGGACTTCAAAGTCCCGAACCCCGTCCAGCTCAACCTGGGTAATGTCCGGATCCTGCAGGAGATCATCCCGGACAATCTCGGCGGCTTCTCTGAGAACAACTTCATTTCCCGCCCCATATAAGGCCAGGGACAACACGTCTCGCTTGTGCGCAGATATGGAGATCTCAGGCTCTTCGGCCTCATCCGGAAAGGTGACGATCCGGCTGACCTCGCTTTCCACGTCCTGCCACAGCCGGCTCATATCCTGGCCCTCAATGGCCTCTATCAGGACCTGTCCCCGGCCCTCCGAAGCCGTGGATCTGACCTCTTTGACCCCTTCCAGCCCCTGGACCGCCTCTTCAACAGCCAGGACAATGCCTTGTTCCACCTCCTCTGGGCTTGCGCCGGGATAGGGAACGACAACACTGACTGTATCCATGGAAAATTCCGGAAAGACCTCCTGTTTGATGTTCAAACCTGTGATCAGCCCGCCGACCAGAAAGAGAAGCATGATCAGGTTTGCGGCCACCGAGTTCCCGGCCATCCAGGCCAAGGGACCATGTGGAGCTGGTGAGGAAGCTGTTTGTTGCTCAGTCATTCGTCCCCAGCGTCTTCAGCCGCCCGCAAGCTCATACCTTGAACCGGGGTGGCCAGCGAACTGCGGATCACCTTATCCTTTGAGGCCAGGCCTTGCCTGATATACACATGGTTTTGGTCCTGCCAGGCAACCTCCACGGAGCGGATATCCAGGCTGTTGTTCCGCATGACCCATACGGTGTGCCCTTCCCGCAGCGTCTCTCTGGGCAGGGAAAAGATATTGTCCATGGTTTTGCCCTGGATGCTGACCCGGACATAGTCGTTGATCATGAGTGTCTGTTGGCCGTCTTGTTGATCCAGTGGATTTGCTACACTGATCAAAAGAGTGGCCATGCGGGTTTTTTCATCCACTTCACCGGTCAGCCGCAAGGTGCGGCCGGTCCATTCACCGCTTCCTGACTGGGAAAAAATACGGACCGGTTGGCCCTTTGGGCTCGAGAGATCAAGGAGCTGCAAGCGGTTGATCTGAATCGAGGCCCGGACCCAGTAGGTCTCTGTACCGACCAGAGTAGCCAGGTTGTCCTGACCGCTGACTTGGGATCCAAGATTGACATTCCGGGCTGTGACCAAAGCATTGAAGGGCACGTTGACCGATGTCCGCTGAAGATCGAGCTTTGCCTGGCAAAGATCGGCTTCAGCGCTTTGCACATCAGCCTGGGCCTGCTTTAGCTGGGGGCGGCGAAGGGCCAGTTCTGTCTCATTGATTTTCAGCTCTCCTCCTTTCCGGAACATGGCCAATTCTTGTCTGGCCACGTCCTGCTTGCCCTGCTCCAACTGAAGATCGGCCCTGGCTCTGGCCAAAGCACTTGTGGCCTTGCTGACCTGAATCTGATAGTCTCTTGGGTCTATGCCCACAGCTGTCTGGCCCTTGGTCAACCTGCCCCCGGGAGTGAATTGATCGGCTATCTCTACGATTTGTCCGCTCACTTCGGCCCGCAGGGTTACCTCCCGGGAAGGAACGACGGTCCCCATGGCTTCAATTGAGGCCCTTATCTTTGTGGGGGAAACGGCGATGATTTCTGCCGGGGTGGCCTTTGGCTTGGGTTTTTGTCTGCTCACACTGGGCTTATGGGTCACAAAATACCAGGCCGCTGTGCAGCCAATGCCGATAATGGCCAAGCCAAGAGCAATCTTGAGCAATCGGTTCATGTCTCAGTCCATCCTGTCCCGCCTCCCAGGGCCCGGTACAAGGCTATTTGGGAGAACAAAAGATCAGCCCTGGCCGCAATCAGGTTCCGTTCTAAACTCTGTACGCTGCGCTGTTGGGTAATAAAGTTCAGGTAATCGCTTTGTCCCTTGATATACCGGAGCCTGGCCTGGTCTCTGGCCTGTTCTGCGGCTTTGAGCTCTTGTTCTCTCCGAGTGATCCTTTTTTTCTGTCCAGCGATATTGGCCAGGCTGTCTTGAACTTCCTTGACAGCTTCCAGAACAGTGGTCGCATACTCGGCCAGCCGCTCCTCCGCTGCTGCTTTGGTCCTGGCTACTTCCGCCTTCCTGCTCCCGGCGTCGAATACAGGTCCTGTCAGGTTGGCTCCAAGACTGGTCAGCCAATTTCCCCAAGCCAGGGTAAAGCTCTCGTTGCTTATGGCCGTGCGGGCTGAAATCGACAGGGAAGGGAGTCTGTCGGCCCTGGCTATGCTGACCATCCAATCCGCTGATTGCAGCCGGTAGTATGCCGCCCGCACATCCGGACGGGACATGAGTAAGCTGCTTGGAATGCCTGTTTCCGGCTGAGCCAGGGGTTGGGGCAGGACGTGTCTATGGACTTCAACCGAGCCCGGATCGGCCTGTCCCAGGAGGAGGGCCAGCTGATTCAGGGCAGTTTTTTCCCTGGCCTCAAGGAGGGGAAGGGCTGACCTGGAATTGGCTACAAGCTCCTGTTGCTGGGAGAGATCCAACGCAGTAGCCATGCCGTTTTCGAACCTGCTCACCTGCAGCGTGAGCAGGTGTTCGTTGAGCCGGATCTGTTCCTGTACGACCCGCATTTCTTCCCGGGCAGCCAAAAGATCTACCCAGGCCCTGACCACCTCGCCGGTCAGAGAAAGCGCAGTGGTGCGCACGTCTTCGCGGGCGGCCAATGTGCTGAGCTGGTCTGCTGCATAGCCGGCCCTGATCCGGCCCCAAAGGTCGAGTTCATAAGAGGCGGCCAGGTCCAGGGATGTGGATTTACTGTCCGCTACAACGTCATAGTCTCGATAGGTCCGGGTTCGACTGCCTTCAAGACTTACGTCCAGGACTGGAAAGAGACCGGCTCGGGCCTTGCGGGCCGATGCCCTGGCTTGGGCCAGTCTGGCCCAACTGGAGCGGAGATTGAAGTTTTTACCCAAGGCCGTGCCTATGAAACGATCGAGCTCCTGACTTTCAAAAGAGTGCCACCATGCATCAATTGGGGATGTTCCGTTCATGTTCCAGGCAAAGGCCGCAGGGAGCTCTATTGGGTGAGAAGAGCGGACTTTCGGTGAAAAGGGGGTGCATCCGCCAAGGGCGGCCAGGACTGTGAGCAGGATGAAGAGCCTGCCCAGATGGTGGCATGATAATGCGTGCATTGACCCGATTATCCACATCAGAAAAGGAAAAGCAAGTCTTTGCTCAAAGCCGGGAGCAGCTTGACAGCATCCTGGCTTCTGTTGAAGATATAAATATTTGTAACACACGGTGCAGATTGGAGGAATTATGAGTGTACCATTTACTCCTATTGGACATGTTCATACGACAGCAACTGATATCCCAAGACACTGGAGCCTTTCCGATGTGGAGGGAAGTCTGGAGATAGCTCCTCAATTCACTGCCGGACTTCAGGATATCCAGCCCGGACAACGGATTGTTGTTTTGTTCCATTTCCACAAAAGCCAACAGTTCAGTGAGAAGCTCCTGGTCCAGACCCCGCCGCACCAAGACCGGGCTTTTGGGGTCTTTAGCATCTGTTCTCCGCGGCGTCCAAATCCCATTGGATTGTCCATTGTAGAGGTTTTGACAGTGGACGGAAGCAGAATTGAGGTCAAGGGCATAGATATGCTGGACGGCACGCCCATTTTGGATATCAAACCGCACATCGAGGGCAAAGAAGAATGTCCCAGCTGGAATAATGAGTGAGATGGCAACAAGAAAAACCCTGGCATGCCCTGAGCATAGGACGGACATACGTCACACCGGGGACGATAAAAATAAAAAATTTGAGAACTCCGGGGTGCTTTTGTTCGAGGCAAGGGACTCAAACAATCTGATGGTCAAATTATCTGAACTTGCCCTGTACGGTCGGTGTTGATAGGATACCATTTGCATTTCTACTGAGAAGAAAGTTTATGAAGTCGGTCTGTGTTACCTAAGTCATGCCAGGAGGAATTATGTCGTATTCGCAAAAACTGTTTCAGGTTATAAACGTAATGGTCCTGTTCGTTTTTTGTTCCACCATCATTCAGGTTCCTGCTCTGCAGGCCGCTATGCTTGGAACAGATTCCGTGCTGCCATCAAAAGCCGAGGCAACCCGCAGTCAGCTCCAAGAGCTTTTGCAGCGTGAAGATGTAGAACAAAGTCTGAAAGAACACGGGATAGACGTTCAAGAAGCCAGGGATCGGGTCATGGCCCTTTCTGACCACGAACTGGGACAGATCCAGGGAAAGCTGGATACACTCCCGGCTGGCGAAGGAGCAGTTGGAGCTATTGTTGGAGGTGCGGTGTTTGTTTTTGTGGTCTTGCTGATCACCGATATCCTTGGGTTCACCAATGTCTTTACCTTTGTTCGCAGCCGTTGAACATACCGGCCAAGACGTATCATGTTCTTATGAAAAAAAGTGGTTGATCTTACAGGTCATCCAGATATCCATATGTTGCGTGTTGTTATGCTGTTCTCTCAGCTGTGCGCCGCATGTTCTGCAAACAAGGTCTGATTGGGAACCCAAAACAGAATCAGTTAAGATTCGAAACATTCCGGCCTATGAACAGGACGCACATCAGTGCGGAGCGGCAGCTCTGGCTTCTGCCCTCTGCTGGTCAGGAATCCAGACATCACCTGAAGCGATTGTGCCTTTGGTCTATGACCCGAAACGGAAAGGCACTCTGCAAAGCAGTCTGATCAGTGCTGCCAGACGGCAGAAAATGGTAGGATTTCCTCTTCGCGGTCCTGATGCTTTATTCAAAGAACTCCAAGCCGGTCATCCGGTTCTTGTCCTTTTGAACAAAGGACTGACCTGGTGGCCAGTCTGGCATTATGCACTCGTCTGCGGTTATGAAGGGCCAAACCAAAGAATTATCATGGCTGGGGGAAAATCGAATAAGGAAAGGATTGCCTGGTCCAGTTT
>CAYZLB010000047.1:0-19013 GCA_964479235.1 uncultured Desulfohalobiaceae bacterium | reverse complement strand
CCGGGATCAGACTCGTCACGCGGAACGCGTGACAATCTAGTACACCTGTTCCTAAGTATCGGTAACGATTTCGAGATTGCTTCGGCGAAGACGCCTGTCGAAGACTCCTCGCAATGACGGCCAATGAGCGTTACCGTTATTTATGATCGCTTGTACTAGGTGAGAGCTTTTCCAGTAGGCCGCCCGTGTCCCCAAGGGCAGGCCCTCTTCGAACAAACCCTCATGCCCTATTGGGCACGCTGACACTAACGAAGCATACAAACGATCCCGATTGGGAACAGACAAAAAAAGTGGTTTTGTGATCTGCTCCTGATAACCATTAACAAATAACAGTTAACAGTTTCTCAAATATCCCAAGAGGTTGCAATGCACGAAACCATCCTCCAAACCCAGGGGCATACCTCCCGTATCCTCGTTGGCCGGAATGAAGGCGACCTGGCCGCAATGCTCCCTACCCAGCGGGCAGTGATCGTCACCGACGATAATGTCTATCGGCTCTACGGCCAGAGTTTTCCTGGATTGCCGATTCTTCGAATGAGACCGGGTGAGGATAACAAGACCCTGGATACTTTGGCTCAACTCGCCAGAAGACTTATGGAACTCAGCGCTGACCGTTCCTGGTTCTTGCTGGGGATCGGCGGAGGTATTGTCTGTGATGTGGCCGGCTTTCTGGCCTCTATCTACATGCGGGGACTACGTTTTGGGTTTGTGCCCACCACTCTTTTGGCCCAGGTCGATGCCAGCGCAGGGGGCAAAAACGGGGTCAATCTGGATGGGTACAAGAACATGCTCGGGGTCTTCAACCAGCCGGAGTTTGTCCTCTGCGATCCTGGGTATGTATCCACCCTGGAGGAAGAAGCCTTCCGCTGCGGCCTGGCCGAAATTATCAAGCACGCAGCCATTGCCGACCTGGACCTGTTTTCTTTTCTGGAAGTCGATCAACAGGCCGTTCTGGCTCGGAAACCCTGGGCGGTGGAGCGCCTGGTCCTGGATTCAGTGCGAATCAAAGCGAATGTGGTCGGTCAGGATGAAAAGGAAGCCGGCCTGCGCCGAATCCTCAATTTTGGGCACACAATCGGTCATGCCCTGGAAAAGGTGAGCGGAATCTCCCATGGCCATGCAGTGAGCCAAGGCATGGCTGTTGCCGCCAAAATTTCGGTCCGCCGGGGCCTGCTTTCCCAGGCCGATAGCGACCGGCTTATAGACCTTCTTACAGCCCACAACCTGCCCACCAGGCTGCAGGCCTACCCTGATTCCCTCACCCAGGCCCTGGCCCGAGACAAAAAAAGGGAAGGCGACCAACTGCATTTCGTCCTCTTGCAGGGCCTGGGCCAGGCCACGGTTCAGACCCTGCCCCTGTCCGAGGTGGAGGAGGCTTTACAAGACATGCAGTGATGGAACCGCGGTATACGCGGAATGCACGGAAGAAGAGAATTGCTTTGTGTCAAAGCGATTTGTTCGCCCCTGTCTTCAGACTGGCTGTCGGCTGGTTTCTTGTCCGCTTTTTTCTCTTTCATATATCAAATAATATCTGAATGATAAATCTATTTCTAGTATTCTTATGTCCGATTTTGTGGCCGCTTTCCTCAAACTGCCGACCTCAGACTACAGACCACTGCTATCCCTCTCTGTCTTCTTTCTCTAGCTCGTATGAAACAAGAAGTTAGCTTATGCGGCGTTGGCTTTCACGGCCGGGACCGCCAGGCTCCAGCCTGGCTTGCTTGATGCGAGCTTTGCGAGCATCTGGCCTAAGAATGTGGCCGAAACCCCAAGTTTCATCCTTGATCAATCCGGCAAATTTCCCTTTTTTGCCCGCTTTGGGGCAAAAAATATGTCAGATTTGCCGGAGGCAAAGCTGACCTCTGATCTCTCTCTTTTCCTCTTCTCACTCCCTAAAGACCGTCTCCCATTCAAATTCCACAATATTCCGTTCCTCCGGATCGAACTCCACTCCGATAAGGTACACTTCCTCAGCCGCATCCTGATACTTTTGTGCATATTTTTTGTTCTTGATCTGACGTAATGCGGAACCAGGAGTCGCATCGATACTTATGACCTTGAATTCAAAAATATACACTCGATTATTGAGTTTGACCGTCATGTCGATCCGGCCGTGATTTGTGGTATCTTCTGCGGTTACATCAAGGCCTAAGGCCGTGAAGTAACAATAAAATATAGAAGCATAGTAACCCTCGTACGCAGCAAGTTGGTTTTTGCGGTACCAATCATGGGGAATAGAGGCAAAGAAGGCTTGGAAGGTGCTCCGCATCCCTTGGATATCGTTGGCAGATAGATTCTGTTCCAATTGGTGTCTGTTGCGATGGACATCAATCTGACTCCCACAGTAGCGATGCAGGATACTCTCGGTCAGGCTCTTTTTGACCTCATAGTTCGGGTAGCTCAACTCATAGGTAGGTTCGAAAATCCCTGGCCGGATATTCTTGATGGTCAGATATCCGGTCTGAAATAAGAGGTTTTCCGGTTCGATATAGTCAAGGTCAAAAGAACCGAACATGGCCTCATAGGCTTCGATATGCTCTGCTTGTGGGACAAAGTACCTTTTTTGCCGGAATAATTTGACCAAGAACTCCGGGGTTCCTGTCTCAAACCAGTAGTTTCGAAAACTGCCCTGAGACAGAAAGTTTAAGATGCTGAAAGGATTATATACTGCTTCTCCCAACCAGGAGTACCCATTGTACCACCGTCGGATTTCCTCCAGATTCTTGCCCACCAAAAAGCTGGCGAATACATCTCGCATCTCCGAATCAGTATACCCACAGATAGTGGAAAACCTGGAATCTATGGTTATATCGATCAGGTTGTTCAGGCCAGAAAACAGGCTGACCTTGGAGAATTTGGATACTCCGGTGAGCATGACAAACTGGATATGCGGATCGCTCTCTTTGATGACCGAGTAAAAGTTTTTCAGACCTTCTCGAATTTCAGCAGCCTGGTCTGGATTGGTGATATTGTCCAATATGGGCTTATCGTACTCATCGATCAAAACAACCGCCCTTCTCCTGAAACCTGCAGCAGCTTTTCTGATCAGTTCACTGAAACAACCTGCAATATCATGCGGATCACGGCAGGCTATTCCCAGGTAGGCCTGATTTTTTAAAAGAAGATCTCGCAATCTCCCGTCAAGCTCATCCCGGGTTTTCGGGACCCCAAGACCCAATGAGAAGTGAATGACCGGATATTTTTGATCCCAGTCCCAGTGATCTTCGAGCCACAAATCCTTGAAAAGATTTCGGTTGCCCTCAAAAGCTTCTTTCAAGGTGTCTATGAACAGAGTCTTGCCAAACCGCCTGGGTCGAGACAGGAAAAAGTATTTCCCCTGCTCCGTTAGCTCATGCACGAATCTGGTCTTATCCACATACGTATAGTTTTCTTGAATGATCTGGCTGAAGGTGCTGATGCCGATGGGTAGTTTTTTCATGTCAGATTTGCCGGGTTGATCAATTATGAAACGTACGGATCAACATGCAGTAGGGGCGAATAATCATTCGCCCTCTTGTAACTTTTCGTTTCTTGCGAACTTTTTTCGATTGATAAGTATAAAACTACTTGAGTATTCATTTCATAGACCCAATTGGACTGATATCGCCTGGGCTATGGCCCGCATTTCAGCTGAAGAAATGCAGCCGATATGGCTGATGAGCCGTTTCTTGCAGACAGTTGTCAGTTGATCGGCCATGGCCTTGTTTTTTTTGCCACTTATAACAACATATGCTTCGCTTGGATACAATTTCTCAATACTGCTGGTTAGAGGAACAACCTGAACTCTATTTAAGAATTGGTTTGCGGCGTTGTTGCTGACCACAACAGCAGGCCGCTGCTTACGTATTTCACCGCCAACTGAAGGATCGAATCCAATCCACCACACGTCACCCCTCTTGATCATTTACATCTCCGTATGTACCTTCAGCCCAATCGAATGCTTCATTTTCCCTGACCTGATCCGCAGCCATCTCTTGATACGCCGCATACAACTCACTTTTGACCACATGAAAGGGAGTCTTCTCCAAAACCGTTATCCGGTTCTGGAGAATATCCAGCTCTGAGCCTTTGTGTCCTTCGTGCCTTTATGGTTCAATTCTTTCTTCCTTCGGTTGTGGGCGAACCCCGCTTTTGCATTCCTATCGTGACGTTGTTTGCCACGTGAACTTTTTTTCTTCAACATAGTGGAAAATCAATTTCATACCTATCTCCTTATGATCACAACCGGATGGTCCAGACGGGCTGTTGTTACCTATGCCCTGCTCCAGGTGCCGGGATGGCTTCTGGTGGGCCTTGTGCTCCTGCTCAGCCATAGCTACTTTCAGTTACCGGCCTGGACAGGATGGGTCATCTTCGTCCTCTGGGTAATCAAGGACATTATCCTGTTCTTCTTCCTCTGGCCAGCCTACGATAGCCAAAGCAAGGATGTCTACTCCTTGAGCGGTGAAAAAGCCATCGTTGTCACCGAACTCGCTCCCCAGGGTCGGGTTCGCCTGCATGGTCAGAGCTGGGCGGCCAAAGCCGAAAATGGAAAACCCATTCCTCAGGGGACTTGGGTGGAGATAACAGCCAGATCAGGACTCATTCTTATTGTGCACGCTACAGACAAAAAAAGCCGGGGCTGAATGCCCCGGCTTGTGTCCGCTCTGGGAGAGGGCTTACATACCCATGACCATACCACCCATGCCTGGCGCAACCGCACCGGCACAGAGGTGAGGTGTCTGGAAACCCCAGAGGGCAGGCATCGCGCGAAGACGCGAAGCACTGCCCCTCCCCGAAAGATTGCGATGATTCCCCAAAGTTGGTCAGAGTGCAAAACGTTCATGAGACAAGGAAGAACCTACCTCTAACCTCTCCCGCCTGGAAGACGGCACCAAAACTCGGTCCAAGGATTTTACCCGTTTTAGACCGCCTAGTGTTGTATCCAGAAGTTAACACATTACCTTCAGTCTCACAGGCCTTTTTCCTCTTTACCTTTCTTCTACATTTGCCAATGCACAGATCCGTTGTTTTAACAACTAAGATATTTTCGATCTGACTTGACGAAAACGTATTTTGTGGTATCCTTTATTGTTCGTTCAAGAAGGGACACAGCACTTTCACTTGTAAAAAAAATTTTTCCTAAGGATATCTTATGCCCCAAACACTTCAAGCATCCCAGGGTTTGCGCCTCATAGCGCATTTCGATCTGTGTACCGGGTGCGAGATTTGTCAACTTGTCTGCTCCGAACGGCTCTGCGGGGGGTTCAACCCCAGGTTGGCCGCTTTGCGTATTGAACACAAACGGGAAAACCTGGTCCACGAACCAATCCTGTGCGAACAATGCCAAAATCCCTTTTGCCAGAACGTCTGTCCAGTGCAGGCCATCGGCCCGGATGAAGGGACCGGTGCCCGGGTCATTGATCCGGACACCTGCATTGGATGCGGCCTGTGCGCCAAGTATTGTCCGCGCCAGGTCATCGCCTACAACAAACAAACCGGAAAATCGGTCAAGTGCGATCTTTGCAACGGAGATCCCCTGTGTGTCAGGGCTTGTCCTACCGGAGCCCTGGAGCTCATCGTACAGGGAGGTGAACATGCCTAAGGCCTATATGGGAAAATTCTTGTTTGTCGATCTCAATTCCAGAACTTCCTGGACGCAAGAGGTGCCGGAATGGATGCGCCTCAACCTCATGGGCGGCAAGGGCTTTGGAGCCAAGCTGCTCACCGACCTTATTCCTGCAGGGTGTGATCCATTTGGCCCGGAGAATCCCCTCATGGTTATGACCGGCCCCTTGACTGGGACCAGTGCACCTTCCATGCGCGGATGCGTGGTGACCAAATCTCCATTGACCGGAACATTTTTGGATTCCTATTTCGGGGGCTATTTTTCTCCGGAAATCAAATATGCCGGATACGACGGGCTGATCATCCTGGGTCAAGCCCAGGAGCCTGTGTATTTATGGATAGACGATGAGACCATTGAAGTTCGTCCGGCAAAACATCTCTGGGGCCAGGACGCCCTGGAAGCCAACGAATCCATCAAGACTGAACTTAAAGACCAAACCGTAAAGATCCTGAGCATTGGTCCGGCCGGAGAAAACGGGGTTCTCTATTCTCTGATCAGCTGTGAATACAATCGCCAGGCAGGCCGGGGCGGGGCCGGGGCAGTCATGGGCTCCAAACAGCTCAAAGCCATAGCTGTGCGCGGTTCGCAAACAGTTACCATCCAGGATTCTGATGCCTTCCGCCGAGCCGTACTCCAAGCAAATACCGAGCTGGAACAGTCTGAAGACGTGCAGGCTATGCGGGATGGAGGAACGGCCCCGGCTGTTGACTTTGCCAACGAAACCGGCCTCCTGCCCTGTCGGAATTTTCAGGACGGCACTTTTGAGCAGGCTTCCAACTTGAGTGATGTCGGCCAGTCCAAGCATCTATGGCTGAGCAGCGCGGCCTGTATGGGCTGCCCCATTCGGTGCAGCAAGATGGGCGCGGTGCGGACCGGAAAATACGCCGGTTTTATCACTGATATAGTGGAATATGAGTCCGCGGCCCTGATGGGTTCCAACCTGGGCATCGCCGATGTCCGGGCCGTAGCTCACCTGGTCAAGCTCTGCGATCGCTTTGGGATGGACAGCATGTCCACCGGGGGGGTGATCGGGTTTGCCATGGAAGCCGGAGAAAGAGGGTTCATTGAATCCCCAAACGGTATCACCCTTGAGTTCGGCAATGTCCAGGCTGCTGAATATCTCATCCGGTCCATTGCCTTTGTGGACAACGACCTGGGCAAGATCCTGGCCCAAGGGGTCAAACGGGCCGCAGCCGCCCTGGGCGGTGATGCCTCAGCCTTTGCCCAGCATGTCAAAGGGCTTGAATCTCCGGCTTGGGGCCCAAGGGGAGCAGCTGGTACCGGGCTGGCCTTTATGACCGCGGACCGGGGGGGATGTCATCAGCGTGGCCTGCCCGCTCCCTTGGAGGTGACCGGGGGTGAATGGGAAGGCAAACCTGTTCAGGCCCTGGCCGTGGAAGGCAAGGCGGCCATGCTCATCAGTATGCAGAACTATCTGGCCGGGACCGATACCTTGGTCAAGTGCGACTTTGGTGGATTCGGCATACAGCCGGAGACGTATGCCGCTTTGCTCACTGCGGCCACAGGAGAGACCCATTTTGCCGAGGAATTCGACCAGCTTGGAGAACGAATCTGGAATCTGACCCGGCAGTTCAATCTCCGGGAAGGGCTTGATCCTGCCGATGATACATTACCCAAGCGCTTTATACAGGATCCCCTGCCCAGCGGGCCCTTTAAAGGACACCATTTCTCCGTCCAGGATATGGCCTATATGGTAAAGGATTATTACGCATTGCGGGGATGGGATGAAACCGGACAGCCGACCACAGAAACCCTGAAACAAGTCGGTGTGCAGGATTTGCCGGTGTTTGAGAAGAAGAGACACTAGTTATCTGTTATCGGTTATCGGTACGTTTCCGGACTTTAACAACAATTAACTGACAACCAATAACTTTTTTTGGGAACCCCACTGGGCGCTTAGACGTCCACAAACAGACTGCAGAAGCGGTCAAAACAGCTCCCACGCCGAGCGTGGGAGGGATAAAAAGGAGATCTACAATGGACAACTATTACAAACTCAGAGAATTTCAGTGTGCAACCAAAGCCAAACACGGAGTGGGAGCCCTGGCTTCTTTGCCGGATTCCCTGCGAGAGTTGGGAGTGAAAAAACCTCTGGTCGTCACCGATCCCGGGGTGGTTGGAGCCGGACTTCTGGACCGGGTGACCAAGGTTCTGGAAGAGGCTTCCATTTCCTATGGGGTTTTTGATCAGGTGGTGCCCAACCCATACATCTCCACTGTGGGCGATGCCACCAAGCAGTATGAAAAAGAAGGCTGCGACGGACTGATCGGCCTGGGCGGCGGCAGTTCCATGGACACGGCCAAAGGCGTGGGCGTGGAAGTGACTCATGAAGGCGATGTCCTGTACTGGGAAGCCGCCAAGCGTGATCTGGAACGGCGCATCGCTCCCTTAATTACTATTCCCACCACCGCCGGAACCGGCAGTGAGATCACCGTTTGGGCCGTGATCACCGATCCGGACCGCAAGTTCAAGTTCAATGTGGGCGGACCGCTGATGTCTCCGCATATTGCCATTGTCGATCCGGAACTGCACATGACCATGCCCCCGCACGTCACCGCCGGCACAGGTATGGACGCCTTGTGCCACGCCGTTGAGTGCTATACCTGCCACTTTGCCCAACCGCACACCGATGCCGTGGCCTTGCTGGCCATTGAGTACTGCGACAAGTACCTGCGCCGGGCCGTGGGCAATGGCCAGGATATAGAGGCCAGATACTACATGGCCATGGCCGCCCACCTGGCCGGTATTTCCTACGGCACGGAAAGCGCCGGTGCGGTACATGCCTTGACCCAGACGCTGGGCGGAATCAAACCGGAAATCCACCATGGACCGGCTGTTGGTGCCACCTTGGGTGCCTTCATGGAATACAACTGGATCGGCCGGCCCAAGAAATTCCGCCGGGTGGCCCAGGCTATGGGCGTTGAAACAGCAGGCTTAAGCGATCGCGAAGCCTGCCTCCTGGGGGCTCAGGCCGTCTACGACTTGGCCGAGGACATTGATATTCCCACCCTGGCCGAACTCGGAGTCACGGAAGACGAAATCCCCCAGCTGGCCAAAGAGGCCTACAACGATCCGCAGACTCCCGGCAATCCCAGGGACATTGACATCCAGGGTTATGAATGGATGTATAAGCGCTGCCTGGGCTGCCTATAGAAATAAGGCCGGGGGAGGACCCCCGGCCTTATTTCTATCTTATGCTCATATAAAAGCCGCCGGGATTCTGCCCGACGGCTTTTTCTCATATCAAAATGGCCCAACAGGGCGAATGATCATTCGCCCCTCCTATCCAACCGCCAGTTTCTTACCGGATCAAACCGGTGGCTTCTTGCTGATAACAAATAACTAATAACAGATAACCAGCCGTCAGAGGCGGCGCTGACCTCTGTCTTTAAAATCCCAAAGCCTCTTTTACAGCCTCCAGGGCATCACGCTTGCCGTCCGCGGTCTTGACCACGCCGGTCTGATAGGTGCCGCCATGATCGAACCAACGCTCTAAAAGTTCCGGCTTTTCCTTGATCAGCTTCACTCCGGCCTGGGCATAGTCCATGTCCTGATTCAAAACAGCATCGGCCATCTGAGCCTGCTCATCGACTGTAAAGACAAAATTCTCAAAAAACTGGCCGATGTTTGGATTCTTCCAGGCATACCCGGTCCGACAAATAGTTCTCACAGTAGCTGCCCCCTGATTTGGACCCCAGTAATCTTCTCCCCCGTGGAGAAATTCCATATCGATATTGAGGTTCATAGGATGCGGGGCCCAGCCCAACCAAACAATCCAGGGGTTGCCCCGGCGGATTTCCCGCTTGACCTGAGTGAGCATACCGGCCTCGCTGGAGGGCATCAGCTTCCAGTCCCCAAGGCCATAGGCATCGTCTGCAATCATGTCTAAAATGACCTTGTTGCCGTCATTTCCTGCCTCGATGCCGTAAATTGTCCCCCCGAATTTCTCCTTATACTTATCCAGGTCCTGAAAATGCTTCACCCCGGCCTCATAAGCCTCTTTGGTCACAGCCACAGTATATTTGGCCCCATCCAGATTCGTGCTCACCAGATCAATATTTCCTTTGACCATATATTCCCGGATCATTTCCCGCTGGGTCGGCAACCAGAGCCCCATGGCGACATCCCGTTGTTCCCGAGCCAGGCTTTGAAACATAAGGGGGACAGATGACGTGATCACATCAGTTTTATATCCAATTTGTTCCAGAAGGTAGGCCGCAGTTTCGGTCTTGGCCGTCACCCCGGTCCAATTGACCTGAACCAGTCGGATTTCCTGATCTTTTTTGGCCCAGGCCGGACCAGACACACCGAGTACCACCAATGCGAGAGCAAGCAAAAATACTTTTTTCATCGCCAGTCTCCTCCAGAAATGAAGCGCGGGTTTGCGGCATACGCCAACACTCGCAAGTGAAACAATTCTGCCCTTGTATTTGTCCACCTGCATCCTTTAAACATCACGAATTACTATTCATTATCACTCAGGCGAAACACCTGTCAATAAAATTCCGCTCGAACTTACAACCTTTCGTTCTTGACAAGCATGGATTGTACGTTTCACAATATTTTTCATTATGTTTCATATGGTAATCCAATACACGTCTTCTTTTGTTTCAATATGATTCACTTGTTCTTTTCTTTTTCGCTGGAGATAAAAACCTATGATTACATTAGCTCATATCAGCTTGATATCTCTGTGTTTATGGACAAGAGCAAAGCATCATTTCATTTGGTATGCTGTGTGCAAAGCTCATTGTGAAAGATATCACGTAATGGATGATATACCAAAGCAGACAATAAGGAGGATCCCATGAAACGGTTTATGCAAAAGATCGACAATCTGTTGATGGCCAGCGTCATGGCGGAAGCCAACGCCCACGATCTTGGTCGGGAATATCTTCAAACTGAATCGCAATGCCAACGTGGCTCGCAGCAGGGCGGACTCAATGATTTCTTGCGCACTGTGGGGCTGGATAATGTCAAAGTCTATTACGGTGTTGCCCAACTATAAATTTCTTGATTGGAGCATCCTATGAAAAATATCAAAGTATTGCTGGTCGATGATGAGAAAGATTTCGTCAATTCTCTCTCTGAGCGGATTCAGATGCGGGAGTTGGATTCTAAAATCGCTTATGATGGAGAGCAGGCCCTGGAGTTGGTCACTGACGAAATCCCTGATGTGGTTGTCTTGGACCTGCGTATGCCGGGAATCGATGGTTTGGAAGTCTTGGATCGACTGAAAAAGAATTACCCAGATGTACAAGTCATCATACTGACCGGGCATGGTTCCGAAGAGGACGAAAGGGTATCTCAACGCCTCGGCGCATACGACTACCTCCAAAAGCCGGTCAACATAGATAAGCTCATCCGATCTATCAAGGGCGCGTACCAAAGCCTGCAAGATACCATGAGCGCAGCAACATACGCTGAGGCCGGCGATATGAAGTCTGCACGGGAAATGATGGAAAAAAAACGGAAAAAAAGGTCCTAAACTGTCCACATGGCCACAGGTGGTGAGGCATGAAGGTGCTTCTGGCTGGAACAAACCATGGATTTCTTGATCATATGGCCCAGATTCTGGCTTCCAAGGTTGAAGAGACTCGGCAGGCCACGAACGAGATAGAGCTGGAGGCCTGTCTGGCTGACGGTACAGATGTGGTTCTGCTTGATCTCTTCGACCTGAAAGCCAGAGGCATTCGATTCATGAAAAGAATCAAGGAAGTGCTGCCTTCGACACAGATTATCTGCTTCATACCCAAGGGCGAGATCAAGCTCTCTATAAGCGCCATGCGTCATGGGGCATTTGATGAACTTCAATCTCCCTTTTCCTGGCCCGCATTCCTCTCCAAGTTGGAGGCGGCCGGCCAAGAGAAGGCCCGGCAGGATACGAAACAAGGCTTTTGGCGCTCAATGGAAGACCATTTAGTTGCCGGGAGCCTGGCGCAAATTGCCGGCCCCGATTTCGGCCGGGATTGGTTGCAGGAAAGGAGAAAATCACAGGTGAGGACAAAGATTTCACCACCGTCCTTCAAAACACGTCTGCGCTCCGGGCAAAAGGAGGAAAAATGAAGAACATTCAGATAAAAGACCTCATGATCCCGCTCAAAGAATATGCCACAATCCATGAGGACGACCTTCTCCATCATGCGGTTGAATCATTGGAAAAAGCCCAGGAAAATTTTTTGGCTGCCTCACAGGATCGACGATACCCGCACCGGGCGGTCCTGGTCGTCAATCAAGCGGGAAAGGTTGTTGGCAAACTGAGCCAACTTGATGTCCTCCGTGCCCTGGAACCAAAATACAGTGAACTCTTCGACTCCAGGGCCATGAAGCGGACAACTATCAGCGGATTCAGCCCATCCTTTTTGCGGAATATGATCACCAGCTACGGTCTTTTTGATCGTCCACTGGTCGACTTGTGCCGCAAGGCGGCGTCAATTAAAGTTAAAGAATGCATGTACACGCCTGACAATGGAGAATACGTCCAGGCAGAAGATACATTAGAGCTCGCTGTCCACCAACTGATCATAGGTCAGCACCAATCCCTTTTGGTCCTTCAGGACAAGGATATTACAGGTATTTTGAGATTGGTCGACGTATTTCATCAAATTGGAAACCTTATCAAATCCTGTGCCATAACTCCTCCCTCAGGAGAATAGACCATGAAAATACGCGTTTTTATCGTAGATGATGAAGAGCAGTTTGTTCAGCAGTTGGCTGAACGTCTCCGTCTCCGGGAATACGATGTAACCACGTCCTTGAATGGAGAACAGGCCCTGGAAACAATCAAAAAGTATAATTTTGATGTGGTCATCCTGGATGTGGCCATGCCCGGGATAGACGGCATTGAAACCCTGCAGGAAATGAAAAAAATCAAACCGTTAACTGAAGTCATCATGCTCACCGGACATGCTACTGTGGAGTCGGCAATTGAAGGGATGAAACTCGGAGCGTTTGATTACCTGCTCAAGCCAACCAATACTGAAGATCTGGTCATGAAGGTCAACAGTGCCTATGCCCGAAAGGCCAACCAAGAAGAGCGCATCCGCCAAGCGAGAGTAAACGAGCTCATTTCTTCACCACTTTCGGTATTTAAAGAAATATAATCAACTATAACAATATGATAAGCTGGAAAGCTGATCCAGAACAGGTGAGGTGCGTCCAACAACCGGAATATTTGGACATTCATTGCAGGAAATTCAGACCAATCAATTCAATGTCCATGAAGAATGGAGGAAACACGAGATGAGTCATGAAATGGATAATGAAAACCAGGGTGGGATCCTATCCAATAAAATCCTATGGCTTTGCATAGGTGCGGGCATTTTCCTGCTTATTGGATTTATTCTGCCCACGCCGCAAAGCCTGGTGGATATAGTTACTGAAAACGGGTTTGCGGCCCAGATGCAGGAGTGGGGTATTGCCAATAACCCCGCGGATGCGGCGGACAAGACCATGACTGTCTTGGGCATTATCCCCATGGCGGTCATTTTTTTTGCCACAGAGGCCATTCCTATCGGGCTGACCGGGATCTTGATGCCTCTTTTGGCCTATTTCCTGGGTTTGTTGCCCAAACAAATGATTGGCGAGACCTTTGCCGGAGACGCGCCTCTTTTCCTCCTCGGGGTCCTGGCCATGGGTGTGGTGGTGGTGGACGTAGGGCTGCATAAACGTCTGGCCACCTGGATCCTGGGGTGGACCAAGGGGTTCTACGTCCCGGTTTTTGTGCTCTGCATCAGCATGGCCATGCTCGGGTCCTTTATTTCCGCCCACGCCATGTGCGCCTTCATGACCCCGGTGATGATGGCCGTGTACTTTGGGGCCGTATCCCACAACAGCCCCCAAGGCAGAATCGAGCACGATCCGGCCCTGGCCAAGTTTCTGCTGTTTGCCTTGTGTTTTGCCTTAAATGTTGGCGGAGTAGGCTCCCCGGCTGCCGGAGGACGAAATGTGATCATGATGGGTTTTTGGGAAGGATACAACGTGCCCATGGATTTCTTCACCTGGATGAAATACGGCTTTCCCATGGTGCCTATTTTGGGGTTAGTGGTCGCTGTCTATATGCTTCTCTTCTTTTCCCGCAAAATCAAGCACAAGGACCTCACTCCCGGTCTTCAGGCCATGAAAGACGAGACCAAACGTATGGGACGGATGAAGTATTCCGAGTTTGTCACTCTTGGCATGCTCCTGCTCATCCTTTCCTTATGGATATTCGGAGGGCATAGTCTGGGATTAGGCGGTCCGGCCCTTTTGGCCCTGCTCATTCCAGTCATTTTCCGGGTCACGGAATGGCGGAAAATATTAAACGGCATTTCCTGGGACGCTTGGTTCATGTACTGCGGAGCCTTGACCCTTGGCGCTTTGCTCAAAGAAAGCGGCGCGGCACTCTGGCTGGCTCAGAGTGTGCTCGGAGCTCTCAATGCCGTGGGCATCAACCAGGGCTTTGGTCTGTGGGCCGGCCTATCCGCCTTTTCCGGCCTGATGACCAACTTCATGTCCGATGCCGGGACCACGGCCTTGCTGGGACCCATTGTCATCCCTATGGGCATAATGTCCGGGCATATGGCCGAACCATGGGCCTCGGGGCTGGCTGTAGCCTTTGCCACCTCCTTTGCCCATTTTCTGATCGTCGGCACCCCGAACAACGCCATTGTCTATGGTCTGGGAACCTACCCGGATACTGGAGAACGGGCCATAGCGCCCTTGGATTTTGTCAAATACGGACTTTTGCTGTGGATCATTTCCCTGGTTGTGGTCTGGTTCATCGGCTTTCTGGGCACCTATCAGGTCGTTGGCTTTCCTCCAGGCATCCTGGAAACCGCACGGCAGGTTCTGGAAAGTGGAGGAGTATAACTCGATGCCCTGGAGTCTATAACACGCTTTGCCTCCGGCAAATTTGACTTTTTTTTTGGACCAAAAGACCAAAACGAGAGGAGTAAAACCCATGACTGATGCATATATATTACTCGTGGACGACGAGGTTCCTTTTGTGGAAACCATGACCAAACGCCTGACCAAGCGGGGACTAAAGGTCGCATCCAGCCTCAGCGGCGAAAAGGCCCTGCAGATGATAGATTCCCATCGGAATCTGGATGTGGTTATTTTGGACGTCAAAATGCCTGGTATGGACGGTGTGCAGACATTGCAGGAAATAAAAAAGCGGTTTCCGCTCATAGAAGTCATCATGCTCACCGGTCACGCAACTGTAGAGTCGGCCGTACAAGGGATGAAGCTCGGGGCCTATGATTATTTGATGAAGCCCTGCGATATTGACGAATTAATCTCCAAGGTGCAGGCAGCTGTGAGTAAAAAGCGTGAACACGAGCAGCGTATCAGGGATGCAGCGGTGAAAAATGCCTTATCCACATCCTTTGACTAAAGCCCGTATGAAACGTGATTCACCCGAACGAGCCCGCCAGAGACGGGGCTCGTATGAAACGAGATCCAACCCCGGTCGCTGGCTTGGCCGTCCGGGATCGCCAAGCTCCAGCTTGGCCTCAGAAGTGCGAGCGCCGCTCGCCCCTTGTCAAACCACAGTTTCATACTCGATCAACCCGGCAATACGTTTTTTGGGCGCTTTGGCCCAAAAATATGTCAGATTTGCCGGAGGTAAAGCTGATATCTGGAATACTGGCCAATGCATCTCAGTTTACGTCAAAAAATCTTTGCCCTGATCACCAGCATGGGCCTGATCACTGTTGTCTGCGGCGGGGCCATCCTCTGGTATACTATGCGTATCGACGAGGCAGTGAGCACCATGGTCCATCGGGAAATTACAGCCTACAGGGCGGCCCAGGAGATGCAGGTCGCCCTGTCCAACCAAAAGGGATTTTTGACCTGTTACTCCCTGGACAGCGAACCCAAATGGCTCAAGGAGCTGGGCACTTACCGGCAAATATTCCAGGATTATTTTCAGCAAGCCCGGAATCTGTCACAAACGAAGAAACAAAAAAAGGTCCTGCGCCAGATTGAACAGACCTACGCCCAATACATCCGGTTTAAAGACCGGGGCATCCACACCTATAAAAATGAGACCACGGCTCAACATATTTCCAATCTGCACCGGGAGCAACGCGATCTCTTTTTTCAAATCCTGGACATGTGCGAAACCTACAAACAGATTCAATGGAACCGCATTATGCAGGCCAGGCAGGAAAGCCAGGCCCGGGCGGAATCCTTGCGCATCATTATGGTGTTTGCCGTGAGCTGCTTCGTCTTGCTCTCCGGTTTTTTGGCCCTCATCCTGTATCGACAGATTCTGGATCCCATCCGACAATTAGCCAATGAAACCGGCGGACAGTCCGGAGAAACCGAACAAAATGAGGTCCAGTTCCTCAGCGCCAGCCTGCACCGTTTTCTTGAAGACTTTGATCTCGCCCACAACGAACTGACCAAGAGCAGGGAGCACCTGGAGCAGGCGGAAAAAATGGCCCTGGTGGGCAAGCTGGCTGCCGGCATGGCCCATACCATCCGCAATCCCTTCACCTCCATCAAAATGCGCCTGTTCTCTTTGAGTCGCAGCCTGCACCTTTCGGAGAACGACCAGGAAGATTTTGACGTCATCTCGGAAGAGATGAGCCGCATTGATACCATTGTCCAGAACTTTCTGGAATTCGCCCGCCCACCAAAACTGAAGATGCAGGCCTGCCGGGTCCAGGATATCATCGATTCCGCCCTGCAATTGCTCAAGTACAGATTGCAGTCCCATAATGTCCAGGTCCATATCCAGACAACAAAGGAACTGCCTTTGGTGTGGACTGATCCGGAACAGCTGAAAGAAGCCCTGATCAACCTGATCATCAATGCCTATGAGTCCATGTCCAACGGAGGGTGGATTCAAATCAGTCTCAAAACGCGAGGCACAGGCTCAGGCCGCCAATTAGTCATCTGGGTCCAGGACAATGGCGAGGGGATCTCCTCCACTATCCAAAATCGGGTCATGCAGCCTTTTTTTACCACCAAGGAGGAAGGCACAGGCCTGGGCTTGAGTATCGTCAGCCGGATTGTGGAAGAACATGGGGGGACTCTTCAATTTGTGTCCAGACCCAGTCAGGGAACAACCTTTGAGATTGTCCTTCCGGTCAAGGAGGGAGAGCATGAGCCGGATTCTGATAATTGACGACGACGAGCAACTCAGCAAAAGCTTTGCCAAGATCCTGAATCAGGAAGGGTATACAGCTGAACGGGCCCACTCCGGGGAAGAGGGACTGGAGCGGATCTCCGAGCATCCCCCGAACCTTGTGGTTCTGGACATCCGTTTGCCGGGCATGAGCGGCATCCAAATCCTGGAGGGCATTCATAACCAGGCCCCCAAGCTGCCGGTGATCATTTTCACTGCCTACGGAACCACGGAAACCGCCATTGAAGCCATGAAGATCGGTGCCTTTGACTACATTTTCAAGCCCTTTGACGTTCCGGAAATGCTCAAGACCATTGCCAATGGACTGGAAGCCGGACGCTTTATGGCCACGCCGGTGGACATGGACCCTGAACCGGCTCACACCCGGCAGGATGCCATAGTCGGGCGGAGTTCTGCCATGCTGGAGGTGTACAAGGCCATCGGCCGGGTTGCACCCACCGACGCCACCGTGCTCATCCGGGGAGAATCCGGAACTGGCAAGGAACTGGCGGCGCGAGCCATTTATCAGCACTCCAAGCGCTCAGAACGGCCCTTCATGGTCATCAATTGCGTGGCCATCCCGGAAAACCTCTTGGAAAGCGAGCTTTTTGGTTATGAAAAAGGGGCCTTTACCGGGGCTGTGCATCGACGGGTAGGAAAAATTGAACAAGCAAACAAAGGGACGGTCTTTCTGGACGAGATCGGCGACATGCCCCTCCCCATCCAGTCCAAACTGCTCAGACTGCTCCAGGAACGAAGCATTGAACGGCTTGGGGGCAGGGAGGTCATCCCGGTGGATGTGCGCATTCTGGCCGCCACCAACCGGGACCTGGAACAGGCTGTGGCCGATGGACGATTCCGGGAAGACCTCTATTACCGCTTGCAGGTGGTCACCGTCGTCCTGCCTCCACTGCGGGAACGCCTGGAGGACATTCCGGCCCTGACCGAGTACCTCCTTTCCCGCTTCTGCCGGGACATGCGCCTGGAAAATCCTGGCATCAGCCAGGAGGCCCTGCAAAGGCTTCAAGCCTACCACTGGCCGGGAAACATCCGGGAATTGGCCAATACCCTGCAAAAGAGCCTGATCTTTAATCGCGGCATGCCTATTCAGACCGAGGACATTTCCTTTCCGAGCCGGGACCGAATCGCACCGGAGAAAATGGAGGATATGGAACGGTGTGTGCAAAACTGGATTCAGAACATGCTTGAAGACAAAGCGGACAATGTCTATGATACATGTATGGAGCACTTTTCAGCCATGGTTATCAAAGAAGCCCTAATCATGACCAAGGGCAACCGTTCCCAAGCAGCCAAGATCCTGGGTATGTCCCGGCCCACACTGCATTCCAGGATGGAAAAGCTGGGGATAACGGTTCAGTTCACTGTCAACGACGGATGATGGCCAAGAAATAATACACGGCTGCAATGAGAGAATGCGTTTCTTCCTGTAAAATATTTCGACACATGATATGACTTTTTTCGATCGCGACCCATGACGAAATTCCTGATCCAGCGCCTACAGGAGTTGCCCCTTCGCGTGTTAGCCAGCGGAACAGTTCTCCTCGTTTTGCTGGTCACGGCCCTCTGGCTCTCAGTGTGGTACGCCAATGAAATGAGGGCCGTGGTCAGCAAACAATTCAATCAGGAACAATTGGCTTTAGCCAAAAACGTCTCCAATACCCTGGAACGGCACTGGTCCCTGCTCCGGCATGAAATTCTCCTGACCAGCTCCCACATCAGCTCCACCCCAGCTGCATTACGACAAAAAATCATCCGCTTCCTGGAAAGCACTGGCCTTCACAAAGGCGTGACCCAAATTGAGTTGGTTGCTGAAAAAAGCCCTGTGTTGGATGAATTGCACTTACCCTCTCACCAGCACATTTCCCAAGGCCTGATCTCTCTTTCCCCTGTGTTTGAGAGGGAAGGAAAACTCTATATGGCAGCGGCCGTTGGCTATGATCAGAACTCTATTCTAGCCTACACAATCCGCTTGGAGTTATTTATTGCCCCTTTTATACGCCCCATTCGATCCGGAGAAACCGGGTACGCCTGGCTTATCGATAACAGAGGCCGTTTTCTCTATCACCCGGATCAAAGATTTATCGGCCAGAATGCCTTTGCTGTCCGGACTGAGCGCGACCCGGACATATCCTATCGCAAGATCAATTTCATCCAAAAAGAAAAAATGTTGGCCGGGAAAACAGGTACCAGTTGGTACACTTCTGGCTGGCACCGGGGAAAAACCGGACAAATGAAAAAACTGATTGC
>CAYZLB010000046.1:0-19096 GCA_964479235.1 uncultured Desulfohalobiaceae bacterium | reverse complement strand
CGACACTGCGGATATGAGCCGCATGCTCTGACCGACTGAGCTACCTCGCCACCGTGTCGTTGCAAGACCGAGTGTATATCCAATTTTGATTCAAAATGCAAGGGGTAAATTTTGACCTTTTCCTGCCCGATGATTGCCGATGTTGATGTTCTGCGCTAAACTATGACCTATCAGCTGCGCTGGTCATTTTGCTCAATTCCTTACCATAAACCTGGAACTTTGAATCCAAAATATGTTTAGTATTCACAGTGAATTTACCCCTCAAGGGGATCAGCCTCAGGCGATTCAGGCCATCAGCGAAAATATTGAACAGAAAGTCTCGGATCAAGTGCTGCTCGGAGTGACCGGTTCGGGAAAAACCTTCACTATGGCCCATGTGATTGCCGCCTGTCAGCGGCCGACCCTGATCATGGCCCCGAACAAGACCCTGGCTGCTCAGCTGTACAGCGAGTTCAAGCAGCTTTTTCCAGAAAATGCTGTGGAATATTTTGTTAGTTACTACGATTATTATCAGCCGGAAGCCTATCTGCCGCATTCCGATACCTATATTGAAAAGGATTCCTCTATGAATGACAATATAGATAAGCTCCGGCACGCAGCTACCTATTCGCTGCTCACCAGACGGGATGTTATTATTGTGGCCTCAGTGTCCTGCATTTACGGACTGGGTTCTCCGGAATATTATGAAAAAATGGTTATTCCAGTGGGGGTCGGCCAGCCCATGAGTCTGGAACACCTCATGGATAGATTGATTGAAATCACGTATGAGCGAAACGACTATGATTTTCATCGCGGAACCTTCCGGGTCCGGGGCGATGTTCTGGAAGTCATTCCAGCCTACAAGCGGGAGCAGGCCCTGCGCATCGAGTTCTTTGGCGACGAGATCGATGCCATTCACGAGATCGACCCTTTGACTGGAGAGGTCTTATCTCCCCAGGATAAGATTCTCATTTTTCCGGCCAGCCACTATGTCTCGGATCGTGACAATCTGCACCGGGCTATGCAGGATATCCGGAATGAACTCCAGAACCAGCTGCAATGCTTTCGGGAAAATAACAAACTGGTCGAAGCCCAGCGGCTGGAACAGCGGACTATGCTCGATCTGGAGATGATAGAGGAACTTGGATACTGTAATGGCATCGAGAATTATTCCCGCCATCTGGACGGTCGAGCCCCGGGAACTCCGCCTTCATGCCTTTTGGACTATTTCCCTGACGATTTTCTGCTCTTTATCGACGAATCCCATGTGGGGGTATCTCAAATAGGGGGGATGTTCAATGGGGACAGATCCAGGAAACAGACCTTGGTGGATTACGGTTTCCGCTTACCCTCGGCCCTGGACAACAGGCCTCTTTCATTTGACGAGTTTCTGGAGCGGCAAAATCAAACCGTGTATGTCTCGGCCACCCCGGCGGAATGGGAGGTTGAACGTTCTCAGGGTGTGGTGGTGGAACAGATCATTCGTCCCACAGGTTTGGTTGATCCTTCGATTGAAGTGCGAAAGACAAGTGGTCAAATGGATGATCTGCTCACCGAGTGCAAAGCCAGAGAAGACCGAAACGAGCGGGTCCTGGTCACGACCTTGACCAAGCGGCTGGCTGAAGACTTGACCGAGTATCTGCAGGACAGGGGAGTGCCGACTCGATATCTGCATTCAGACATAGATACCTTGGAACGGGTATCCATCATTCATTCCCTGCGCCAAGGCGATTTTTTCGTCCTGGTGGGTATCAACTTGTTACGGGAAGGGCTGGACATACCTGAAGTCTCCCTGGTAGCAGTCTTGGATGCGGATAAGGAAGGTTTTCTACGTTCTCCAAGGTCTCTTATCCAGACTTTTGGCCGGGCTTCCAGGAATGTGCATGGAACAGTGCTTCTGTATGCGGATGCAATCACCAACAGCATGCGCTCGGCCATGGAAGAGACAGAACGTCGGCGGCAAATGCAGCTGGAATTTAATGAACAGCACAGCATTGTACCTCAGACCATATTGAAGGCTTGGTCCAATCCCCTCTACGAAGTAAGCGAAGAGGCCAAGCAGAAGGCTCAGGCCGTTGCTGCCGAAGATCCAGCCCAGTATGCAAGTGATCCCAAGGCATTGGCCAAGCGTATCGCCGGCCTGGAACGACAGATGCGGCAGGCAGCGCAAAAACTGGAATTTGAGCAGGCCGCTGAACTTCGGGATACGATAGCCAGCTTACGGGAGATGCTGGTTAGTGCATAAAAATTGTAGCTCAGAGTTGCAATTTTTTGATTTTATTCTTATAGCCGTGAAACTGGAATCAGCAAAAGAAAAGGAGAGAATATGTCCCGAACAAATGTGATCATCATGGGAGCTGGAGGAAGAATGGGGTCCATGCTGATTCAGCTCACTCACAAGGATCCCGAGCTTCATCTGACTGCCATGTTAGAACGGCAGGATCGCATGGATAATATTCTGGATATGGATTGTACCTATGGATTTGATCTGGACCATGTGTTAACCAAAGTTGGACCGGGAGTGATCATTGATTTCACCCAGCCAGAGGCGACAATAGAAACAGCCCGCATTGCCAGATCTCATTCCTGCCCTTTGGTTATTGGAACCACTGGCCTAAACAGGGAACAGGATATCATTATCCAGGATGTGGCCACACATATCCCTGTGTTTTGGACCCCGAATATGAGTGTTGGCATCAGTGTTCTTCTGGAACTCCTGCCCAAACTGGCAAAGGCATTGGGGCCGGCTTTTGATCCGGAACTGATGGAGATTCACCATCGAATGAAAAAGGACGCACCCAGTGGAACCGCACTGAAGCTGGCCCAGGCTGTAACCAGGGCCAAGGATTGGCCGGATGATGAATCCTTGCGCCTTTGCAGGGAAGGCATGGTTGGCGAACGTTCGGAAAAAGAAATGGGAGTGCAGACATTGCGCGGGGGAGATGTAGTTGGGGAACATACTGTATACTTTTTTGGGCCCGGGGAACGGATTGAAATAACCCACAAAGCGTCATCCCGGGAAACGTTTGCGCAAGGGGCCTTGCGGGCTGCCAAATGGATATCTGATCAAAAACCCGGCAGGGTTTACACCATGGCCGATTTGGTGTGTTTTAATTCCTGATTGAGTGTGTCTATGCATTCATCGAGAAAGGCATTCTCTTTTCTTCTCTCGGTTTTCTCTCTGGTGGTCATTTACTCCAGTTCAGCCTGGGCTCATGAAGAGAGAGACGATGGTTGGAAAAAGCTGCAGGCCGGTCTTTGGCTGCAAATCTTTGAACCAAGGACGCAGACACAATCAGGACAGCAGCAATTATATATCTCAGTTTTAAAGATTGATCCCAAACAATACGATTTCCACCTTTTGACTGTTTCAGAAAAGAATGAACAGCGAAAGACCCTGCCAGAGTGGATGAAGGCTCATGATCTGCATGCCGCGATCAATGCCAGCATGTTTTGGAAAGATCAGCGGACCAGTACTGGTTATATGAAGAATTATGATCATCTGAACAATCCCCATGTTCATCCTAAATATGAAGGTTTTCTGGTATTTCACCCTATTCATGACCATCTCCCTGAGATCCGGATAATCGATCAAGAGCATGACCAGAACTGGAGGGAACTGCTGGATGAATACAACACGGTCATTCAGAGCTTTCGCATGATCAGCCAGAAAGGGAAAAATGTTTGGGAACAGGGCAACAAGAAATACAGCGTGGCTAGTGTAGGTATAACGAAAGACGGGTATGTGCTTTTTATTTTCTGTCAAACCCCGCTCACAATTCACGATGTCAACAATGTCTTGCTGGATATGCCTTTGAATCTCAAAAACTGTATATTTGTAGAAGGCGGTCCCACGGCCGGACTGGTAGTGTCTACCCACAATGGTATACAGGGTTGGAAGGGGATTTCCGAATTTTTTCTATGGTCCGATGCCCCTTCATCGTTTGCTCCTTTGCCAAATGTCATAGGGATACGGCCCAAGAAAGGAGCCAAGGGCAAGGGGAGGACTCAAAGATCGAAAGCCAAAGATCAGTAGACAGCTTTGCCTCCCGCAAATCTAACAAAAATGGTGGAATACAACATGCCAAAAAACATACAATTGATTTCTATTTTTTGTTTGCTGCTGGCCTTGCTTCCTGTTTTTCTCCTTGCTGCTGACCATGACCATGTTGCCGACATAATTCAGGATCAGTACGCCAAGATCAACAGTTTTCAGGCCGAGTTCAATCAAGAATTGACCAATGCATCCAGTGGAGTAACGGAGCAGCGTAAGGGGACCATTTGGTACCAGCAGCCGCAAAAAATACGCTGGCAAACCACTCACCCTGAAGAGGAGCTTTTGATCAGCACAGGGGATGTGGTCTGGGATTATTTCCCGGAGGAAAAGACAGCCTATCGGTACACTCTCAAAGGGCGATTCGATTCCAAGACCATGCTCAAGTTCATCAGCGGGGAGGTCAACCTCAAAGAGGATTTTCAAATTCAAGTGCAGGGGAAGGATGCCCAATGTTCAGACTGGACCAAGATCAGCTTGACCCCCATGAATCCAGAGCCCAGTTTGGTTATGGCTCATATCTGGCTGGACAAGGAAACCAATCTGATTCGGCGAGTCTTACTGGTTGATTTCTTCGGAAACAAGAATAAACTTACATTTGAGGATATAGAGCTCAACGTTGTTATTGACGATTCTCGATTCTCCTTTGACCCACCGGATGGGGTGGAGATCATGAAAGGGTAGATAGACTGAAAAAGAAATAATCAAAGCTATGTCATTTTCAACAAGCAGCTTTTTGCAAACAACCTTTTTTTTTCGAGTTCAGGAGAGGAAATGTGCACCTGACCCTGCAACAGCATACCAGGGCCTATCCCAGTCGATTGTTTCCATAAATGAACATATCCCAAATCTCCCCATTACCTTAAAAAGCAAGGATACTATTGTGTTTATTTTTAATAAACCAGCTAAAGGCGTGCAGAGCATACGTTCACTTGTTGCCCAAACCTCAAGCCCAGATCGTCAAGCACCAAAGGCACAGAAAGGAGCGCCCAGAGATAGAATGGCTTTTCACTAGATTGCCCGGCAAGTCAAATTGCGATGCATTCAGAAATCGGAGCCGGGCAATGACGGAAAAGACATGCGGCCTTTGTCTTTCGCTTTATGGAACCACAAAGGCACTAAGGTGCATAGGTTGCTTTGCCAGATACCTATCCTTTCCTTCAACCAAGATATAATTGTCTCGGAATGTATATTATGTAAACTTTTAGAATTTGAATCGCCATAAGGCTATCCCTGCCCCTTGCAAACTCTCTTTGCCGCTCAGCCTACACTTTCTTCGTCCCACCAAAAAAGATCAGGGGCCGATATTACGCCAAATTGCATAGCCTGTCCCTGCAAAGAACCGTAGCCTTTGCAGGACTCACGTGTTGCCCGAAAAGCTGCGCCGGGCCTGCCTGGTAAAATCTGAGTCCATACTTCATGTTTTACTTTAAGGATTTCAATAAGGTAATTATCTTGGTAGACTATGCTCGGAGCACTTACATCTTCGGTTTCTGACACCTGACATACAGGACACAACGGACTGATCTCAAGGCAACAACTTTAAAGTTTAGAAAAAGTATACGTCAATCTCTCGTAAACATCCGCTGCTTTACATAGCTGCGCTCGTTGTTTAGGTACATAAACATGTTCATAAAGGACAACAATTGCTTGAGCCAGTCCCTTGTCTCTATCTACTGATGCAGTACTTCTGTTGGTGCTGAGTTTTGTTTTGGAAGAATGTTTGAAAAGGAATTTTTAGATCGGAAAAGCTTTCAATGAAATGATCCTATCTTTCTTCAAAGTTTGCTGTGTATCTCTTTGTGCAGTTCGTGCAGGGAATTTTGCAGCCTCTTGCTTTCTTGATCCAGGAAGCGGGAATTGATTTTTTCCTGATCCAGGGTGTATGGTTGTCCATAATGCACAACGCAGCGGGCACAGGGCAGGGGCAGTTGAAACTTGTCCCACGATTTGCGAAATTTCTTCACCGGATGGCTAAAAATCCGGACCGGAACTATAGGCATTTTGGACTTGGCTGCAATGTACACTGCTCCTTCTTTCACTTCGTGTCGTGGTCCACGAGGACCGTCCACTGTGAGCACTGCATCTGCTCTACTCTCCCGAATGACCTGCTGGACCTGACGCACGGCCTGCAGTCCATTGCGACTGCTTGAACCTCGAGCCAATAAAAAACCCAGCCGGGCCATGACTTGGGCCAGGATTTCCCCATCCTTGCTCGCACTGACCACTGCCACAATGCCTTCCTGCCGATGCAAATAGCATGGAGCAAAGAGCTCATCATGCCAAATGGCAAAGATGACGGGTCCTTTGGATCTCGCTTCCTGGACCGGTTCAAAATTGACCCGGCTATAGCGAAGGGTCCGCGCCCACAGGCAGAATGCTGTGGTCAGAATCTTAAATACATATGGATCTTGTTTCATATCAGGATCTAAAGCGGGCTTCGCCCGCAACCCATTTCTTGTTTTTTATGACAGAGCTTTAGAGATAAGGCACTAACTCACAGAAGTTCATTCAAGGTGGTCTTTATGCCTCAGAGCGATTTGATTCAGGCCATGCGTAATCCCAGTTTGTATACATTGCCGGGTGATCAGGGTGTGGATTTTATTCAAACCCATATTTCTTGTCTTTTTTTGACTGCCGATCATGTCTATAAGTTGAAAAAGGCAGTGAATCTTGGGTTTTTGGACTTCTCTACATTGGAAAACCGCCATTTCTACTGCCAGGAAGAAGTCCGCCTGAACTCCCGCCTGGCACCGTCAGTCTATCTCGGTGTCCTGGAAGTCAGCAAGGATCGGCGGAATGAGCGGTTCTTCTTAGGGCAGGATGAAAAATCGAAGATTGTCGATTATGTTGTCCAAATGCGTAGACTTTCTGAAGATTCTATGCTTCCGGTCCTTTTCCGGCAAGGAAAGGTCGATGAGAACTTGCTCAATGAGTTGGCCGGGCTTTTAGCTACCTTCCATTCACAGACGCAACCGGTGCCCAAAGATAGTGAGATGGGATCCCTGCTCCGTATTCAAGGTAATATCCAGGAAAATTTTGAACAGACAGAAATGCTTCGAGATTTGGCCATATCATCAAAACGGCATTTGCTCATGCGCCGGTTGATGCACTGGTTTTTGCAAACAAATCAGTCGATTTTCGACTCTCGGCACGAACGAGGAAAAACAAGAGAATGTCACGGGGACTTGCGTATGGAACATATCTGCCGATTTGAAGGACGGCTTATTGCCTTTGATTGCATTGAGTTCAATGAACGTTTCCGGTTCATTGACACAGCCGCTGACCTTTCTTTTCTGCTTATGGATATGGAGTTCCATGGCTATACGTCGAATGCAGACACCCTTCTCCATGCCTATGTTCAGGCTTCAGAAGATTGGGAAGCACAGAAAGTGATCGATCTGTACAAGGCTTACTATGCCCTGACCCGGGGGAAAGTCTTTGGGATTGAAAGCACTGAAGAGGAATTTTCCCGGAAAGAACAAAGACACGCCCTGGAGCAATCTGTCCGCTTTCTGCATCTGGCCTGGTCCTATGCCCTCAGACTGCACCCCCCTACTTTGATCATACTCTGCGGGATCATGGGCACAGGAAAAAGCGAAATAGCCAGGCATTTGGGGCAGGAGCTTTGCGCTCACGTGCTGCGCAGCGATGAAATCAGGAAGAAACTGTACGGCGTGGATCCTCAAAGTCGAGATTACAGTGCATACGGACATGGTCTCTATACCCGGGAGGCGACAGAAAACACCTACCAAGCCTTAATGGATTCAGCCCGGAAACTGCTGACAGAAGGAGATTCGGTGATTTTTGACGCATCCTTTATCCGTCAGCATTACCGGGAGATGGGGTCTGATTTAGCGAAATCAATGGGAGTGAACTGTATCGTGCTGGAGTGTGTGTGCCCGGATGAAATCCTTGAAAGCCGGCTTCAATTCCGTCAGGATCAGGGCACGGATGTCTCTGACGGCAGATCATCTTTGCTGACGAACCAAAAAGCTGATTTTGAACCGATTACCGCATCTAAGAACTGTGAACATGTGGTGATTGACACATCCAAAGATTTAAATACGGTCTTGGAATTGGCTTTGCTGTCAGTCATTGGCACTTTGTGTCCTGAGGTTTAACACTACAGCAAAAGCTAGAAGCCACATACTATTTCCGTATTCAAAGAATAAAAAATCCACCGACTGGAAAAGCCGGTGGATTTTTTGTTCTGCTGGGCACTATTTTAGAACAGACCGCTGACCTTTCCGGTTTCAGTATCCACGTCTACCTTGGTGTAGGCCGGATTAGAGCCTGTTCCAGGCATCAAGCTGATAGTTCCGGCACAGGGGCACAGAAACTTGGCGCCAGAATAAATGAGCACGTCCCGAATAGGGAGGGTCCAGCCCTTTGGTACGCCCTTTAAGGTCGGATCGTGAGTCAAGCTGAGATGGGTTTTGACCATCATGGTTGCAAAGTCGGCATATTGGGGATCGTCCTCCAGCATCTTGGCCTTCTTTTCCGCATCCGGTGTCCAGGATACTCCGTCTGCTCCATAGACCTCCTTCGCGATCTTGTCCACGCGATCCCGAAGCTTCATTTCCAGAGGATAGAGGAATTCAAAGTTGGATTCGTCTTCACAGGCATCGATGACCGCATCGGCCAGTTCCAGGGCACCGTCGCCCCCATCTGCCCAGTGGGTGGACTTGGCACAGCGGGCACCGGCCGCTTCCGCTGCCTTGCGCACGGCTTCGATTTCAGCCGGAGTATCGGTGTGGAAGCAGTTGATGCAGACCACGGGATTCATGCCTGATTTGCGTATGACATTGATCAGATGAACCATATTTTCAATGCCCTTTTCTACCAGGCCGACATTTTCCTTGGTGTACTCTTCCGGCAGAGGCAGACCAGGAACCACCCTGGGGCCGCCGCCATGCATCTTCAGGGCCCTGATAGTGGTCGTCAGGACGGATACATGAGGTTTGAGACCGCTGTTGCGGCATTTGACATTCCAGAACTTTTCAAAGCCAATGTCCGCGGCAAATCCAGACTCTGTGACATGATAATCGAACAATTTCAGGCCTACCCGATCGGAAACAACTGAAGACTGGCCGACGGCGATATTGGCAAATGGACCGGCGTGAACCATGCACGGCTGATACTCGGCAGTGCACATCAAGGTAGGATTGATTGTGTTGCGCATCCAGGCGGTCATGGCATTGCCCACCTTGAGATCGCCGGTGGTTACTGGTTTGCCGTTCTTGTCAAATGCCACGGTAATCTCATTCAACCGTTTCTTCATGTCTGCCAAATCCTTGGCTATGGACAAGATGGCCATACATTCCGAACTAACGGCAATGCCGAACTTGGATTCCATGGTAAATCCATCCATACGTCCGCCGAGCCCGATGATGATATTCCGCAGAGATTGGGCGCAATAGTCGATGATCCAGCCCATTTCTACCCGTTTGGGATCGATATTCAGTGCCGGGATGCCGGAGAGCTTTTCGATCTTTTCCGGAGTATAGTTTCGCTCATGCTGCATTCTGGAGGTCAAGGCGACCATGGCCAGGTTGTGAGCATTCATGATGTCGTTGATGTCTCCAGTCAGGCCGAGGGAAAACTCCGTCATTGGGATGAGAATTGCGTTTCCTCCCCCGGCGGCTGTCCCTTTGACATTCATTGTCGGCCCACCTGAAGGTTGGCGCAGCGCCCCGCCGACGTTTTTCCCTCTCTTGCCCAAACCTTCCATGAGACCCACTGAAGTGGTGCTCTTTCCCTCGCCCAAGGGAGTGGGTGTAATAGCTGTGACTTCGATGTACTTGCCGTCGGGCTTATCCTGATACCGGTTCATGATTTTCAAAAAGTCCAGTTTGGACAGCCTGCCCATGGCCAGCATTTCGTCTTTTTCCAGGCCTAACTTCTCTCGCCATTCATCAGGCATGGGCATATTTTCTTCCGCTGCCTCAGAGATCTGCCAGTCCTGCATTTTTGTTGCATCATACGCCATCTCGTCTCACTCCTTTGTTCGTGATTGAGCGGAAAAGGGACGTTTTAATCCCTTGTTTCTATGATCACAATGAAAATTGGTAAGATTGTTCTTGCGAACTGCGCCACGAACATAACACCTTCGAAGGGTCCGAAAACGAAAAGACAATTGCAAAAGTTTTAATTCATGTCAATATGATAGTAAGAAAATATTTTTGAACTCCTCAAACTCCCCCCTACCCGGATTATATCTCATATTCATAGCTTTTGCAAAAAAAATGAAGATGATTGTATAAAATACAAATATTGCCTGTGGAGAAGAAAAGAACATATGTTGATAATTAATGCCAAAAAGGTCTCTTGCCCGCATCTGAGCTGAATTTTTACAGAATGGTCACGAGTGTGGACTGCCCTGGATTATCAAAAATAAAATAAATAATATCAAATAGATGACAAGAGACGCTTCTTTGTGTGAAGATCGCGAATAACAAGCTGTATCCTCGATTGCCTAAATTCCACCACCTGATTACCCTGCCGATCTTATGAGCACTACATGGCACCAGATTCAATCAAACCTGCAAAAATCACTCAAACCTGGAATTTTTCAGGTATGGATCAAGCCTTTGCAGGCTGAAATCCAAGAGCGGACCATCTTCCTGACCGCACCCAACGAGTTCGTTGCTTCCTGGGTCAGAGACCGGTTGCAGGACTCTATACGCCAGGCTGCCGCTCACTCTCTGGGGTATATCCCCGATATTGCCGTAGTGGGACAAAAAAAAACTGCTGCTGCCGATAACCGAAAACTCTTCCAGGCAGCAGGTAATCAACAGCAGGCAATGCTGCCGGGGAGTACGACCACCCCCCCTTCCCCATCTCCATATCGGTGGAGATACAAGTTTGATAATTTTGTCGTTGGATCCTGCAACCAGCTGGCCTATGCCGCCTGTTCCGGTCTGTGTACGGATGATTTTCCTGCCGGCAGTGTCTTTCTTTGCTCCTCGCCGGGCCTGGGAAAAACCCATCTGCTGCACTCCATAGGGTATCATCTCTGCCAGCAAAGACGGCAAAACAGCCTCAATGTCTGCTATCTTCCAGCAGAACACTTTGCCAATCAGATGGTCAAAGCCATCAAACAACGGGAGGTGGAGACATTCAAGGCCAGGTATAGAAAAAATGTTGATGTCCTCTTGATGGAGGATGTGCATTTTTTTCAAGGAAAAGCCAAAATGCAGGAGGAATTGCTCTCCCTGATCAAGGATTTGGGAGATCAGGGGAGCAAAGTGGTTTTTTCCAGTTCCTTTTTGCCCAAGGAGCTGGGAAAGGTCGACAGTCAGCTCACATCATATTTCTGCTCCGGAGTCCTGGCCCCAATTCAGCAGCCGGAACTGGAATTCAGGATACGGTTGTTGCAGGCCAAGGCCCAAAGCAGAGGGCTCGAACTTTCGGATTCATTGTGTCATCTCATAGCCTCTTCAATATGTTCAGATGTCCGTCAGCTGGAGAGCTGCGTGCACAACTTGTCCTTGAAAGCCAACCTGCTCCAGGAACCAGTCGATGAAAAGATGGCCCGGGAGGTATTACAAAATTATAGTCAAGAAACGAAAAATCCAGACATGGATGATATCATCGACTGCGTGTGCAGGGCATTTGATATGCCTCTGAGCGCATTGCAGTCCAAAAGCAGAAAAAGGTCCATTGTTTCCGCCCGAAACACGGCTTTTTATATGGCCAGAAAATATACCCCTCTCTCTTTGAAGGATATCGGCAATCAATTCAATCGGCGTCATTCCACAGTGTTAAAAGGAATAACCAACGTAGAACGCGAAATCAGCAAAGACAGCAACCTGGGGCATCAGGTTTTGAGGATTATGGATCAATTGGTCCAGTAAAGGAACTTGGCCGCAGAGAACCGCGGCCAAGCTGCTTTTTACAACCGGAGTTCAAAGTTCTCATGCTGTTTATCGTAGTCCATCCATTTGGTTTCCACGTTATTGACCCGGCTCATGGTTGAACCAGTGGCCAGTTTGCCTTTTAAAGCCTGTAAAGCATTTTCAGGGCCTTGGGCAAGGACCTCAACCCGGCCGTCATCAAGGTTTCGCACCCAGCCCTTTACGCCAAGATGTTCGGCTTGGCCTTTAACCCAGGACCGAAAATTGACCCCTTGCACTTTACCGGAAACTAAACAGTGTAAGCTCTTGGTCATGACATCTTCTCCTTGTTTTGGTATATTGCCGGATGAGCCGGGTTTGACCTTTGGAGACTTGGAATGGATTTTGTTTCCTACTTACGAAAAAATGGGTACTCACCCTTCCTGGGTCAGGGGATGGGTGTATGTCTTTTTTGATTGCCATCTTCCCCATAAAGGCCGTCGGTATGTGAACAGAACAAGGACAAGCTTTCAATGTGTCGGCTGTGCTTGGCAGTGCGAGACAGACGATTTTTCCGACTTTCAA
Source organism: uncultured Desulfohalobiaceae bacterium (assembly GCA_964479235.1). Lineage (GTDB taxonomy): Bacteria > Desulfobacterota > Desulfovibrionia > Desulfovibrionales > Desulfothermaceae > Desulfovermiculus. Next base: position 6,640 of record CAYZLB010000046.1, on the reverse strand, counting down.
CTCTTCCTTCCCTTGGAAGAGGGACAGAACTTTTGATCACTGACCTGGAGATGCCTGCTGCATAATGGCCATGGCCGGCATCAGCCCAGTTGCTGCGGCAGCAACGATATTTCCGGCCACCCCTGCCCCATCTCCGGCAACATACAGATTCCCGATCTGGGTTTGCAGGGTTGCATCAGTGGAGATCTGGGTAGCGAAAAACTTTATTTCCGGAGCATAAAGTAATGTCTCATCATTTGCAACACCTGGAATCACAGTGTTTAGTTTATGCATGCCTTCAACGATATTGGTCATGATCCGCTCCGGCAGGGCCATGGCGATATCACCGCAAACCACATTGTTCAGGGTGGGCCGAATATACCCTTTGGCAATTCTGGCCCATGTACTGCGCCGGCCCCGTTTCAAATCCCAAAAACGCTGCAGTATGGGTTGTCCTCCACCAATGAGCGAGGCTAACTTGGCTATGGATTCTCCGTATGCCTGGTTGTCGGTAATAGGCTCTGTGAGCACGACCTTGGATAAAAAGGCAAAATTTGAATTTTCGGACTTGGTCTGCTCATATGCATGACCGTTGACACAGACAAAGCGCTGATAACTTTCCTGGGTTACATATCCTCCGGGATTGGTGCAGAATGTCCTGGTTTGATCGTCATATTTTCCGGTCTGGATAAAAAAGGTGGGGTCATAAATAATATCTGTCACATCCTGCAAAATATCTCTGTGCACTTCCACCCGGACCCCGACTTCAATTCCCCTCTGGCTTCTGTGCAGATGATGGTGGTCTGCGAGAGAATTCATCCATTCCGCCCCTCCCCTTCCCGGAGCCAAAATAACCCATTTGGCAGACAGTTCTTCTCCGCAGTGTGTATATACCCCACGTACATACTCATCCTCGACTGCCAGACCAATGACTTCGGTTGAGCTGCGAATTTCCACACCCTGCTCTGCAATCTCCTGGACAATGGAGCCAATATGCCGGGGCAAAAAGTCGCTGCCCAAATGCTTCTGCTTAATAAGCAAGAGTTCTATACCTTCCTTGCGGGCATCTTTGCGCAGTCTTTTGGCCTGATCCATATCGGTTGGATAGATGTCCCCATCCATGCCGAAGGCATTAAATATTCCCTCAGTTTTAGTAATCAAATCATTGGCATCATCAAAGGACATAAATTGCAGAAGGTCCGTCTTGCCCAGCTTGGGTATAAAGTTGAGCTTGCCGTCTGAAAACAGTCCGGCTCCACCCAATCCACACAATATATTACAAGGCTGACAATGAGCACATTTTTGCTCGTCATTCATCGGGCACTTGCGCTCCATGGGCATGCGGCCCTTGTCCAAGAGAAGAATCTGCAAATCAGAATGTTTACTTATGTAATAAGCCGCAAAGAGACCGGCAGGTCCACCGCCGACTATAATCACATCAAAGTGCGTTGTGCTCATTTGCTGTGCCTGTGTTGTTGTTTTTGTCCATAAGTGGTAAATCCTTGCCGTCAGTCGTTTGTGCCCACCAGCTTTTCAGGGAACTCATATGCCTTTGTATACAGAATTCTTCATGCGCCTTTGCTCGTCAACCCCTATTCAGTCCCAAACTGATTTGGCCAGACACTTGCAAATCAACCGTTCGGCCGTGACCCAGGCCAAAGAACGAGGCACAGTCCCGGAACGATGGGTATACAAATTAGCCAGAGATTTTTCTTTAGACCCAGATTGGCTGAGCGGAAGATCCCAAGATCAGCCACAAGAAAGCCTCCCTGGTGATCAGTATCACCCTGTTCCACTGGTTGAAGCCAAGTTATCGGAAGAAGGAGATCTGGTGCATGCCCCAAAAAGTCAGGAGCCATATGCCTTTCACACCGGCTGGCTCCAAAGCAAAGGCAGTATGCACAGCATGGTTCTGCTCCAGGCCTGTGGGGACAGTATGGAACCCATCATTTATCATAGGGACCAAGTGCTCATCGACCAAGCTCAAAAAGATATTATTTCCGGCCGGATTTATGCTTTGGGTATTGGAGACTCGATACTTATCCGGCGTGTGGAACGTCATCCGGACATGCTCATGCTTATAAGCCCCCATCCAAATTATCCGCCTGTATATTTACAATTAAGCAATCATTCTGTGCACATTCTGGGAACCATTGTCTGGGTGTGCAAAGAATTATCATAAAGGAAGCTCCGAAGCTTGTATACACTGATGAATACACCATATATGGACGCCTCAACGAATGGGGTTTTGAACATAAAAGTCTCAACCATGGGCTTAGAGAATATGTTCGAGATGAAGACGGTGATGGCTTCTGTGAAGTCCATGTGAACACAATTGAATGTATGGCTTGAACCAAAAAACCGCGCCAATTCATTGACACGGTTTTTTATAGGCTCATTTTCAATAATTGAGTTACAATATTAACTTAACGAATGCCCATCTCTTTACATAAAAGACATATCACAATAAATCACTGAATTAATCAGAAAATCCAGTATGATACAATGAATACTCGGTTTTTCCTCCCAGCAAAACGTCGATTTCTTTTTGCACTTCCTGTCGTTCCTTGCTCTCCAGCCAGCGTTGCCAGTCCTTTAACGAGTTCCACATGCTGACAACCAAGTATTCATCATCCTGGTCTACATTGCGCAGGGTCTCACCTGAAATATAACCATGCTGCTGCATGGCCAGGGTTCTCATTTTACGAAACAAGGGAATCATCTCCCTGGCCTTTTCACTGGATACCCGACGTTTAATAAATGCTTTGACCATAATTCCTCCTTTGCAGTTTTCTGTTCAGCTTTGCTCCGGCAAATCCGAAATATCTTTTGCCCCCGAGCGGGCAAAAAAAGTTAATGTCTGCCGGTTTGAGTATACATGCTTTCACATCTTTATACATCTTCCAGGATAATCCGGCAATCAGCCACAGTTGCTCCTTTGCCCTGGGCATGGACAATAAGAGGATTGATGTCCATCTCCTGGATCTGGGGATGGTTCAAGGCCATATCCGAAAGACTGACCAAGAGCTTTTCAATCTTTTCAATGTCTCCTTTTTCCTGCCCCCGAAATCCGGTCAGCATCTTGTAGCCTTTGATTCCCCGGACCATTCTTCGGACCGCATTGCGCCGCACAGGGGCCAAACGAAAAGAAACATCCTGGAAAACCTCGACAAATATTCCACCCAGTCCAAACATGAGCAAGGGGCCAAAGATAGGATACCGGTTCAAACCCAGGATGACTTCCTGACCTGAATCGGACATTTTCTGGACCAGAACACCGTCGAGCTGGGCATCCGGGGCATAATTGCGGGCATTGGCCATAATGGACTCAAATGCCTGCTCGGATTCCTGCTGGGTTTCAATGCCCACCACCACACCGCCGGCATCCGACTTGTGCAGAATCTGGGAAGAAACAATCTTCATGACCACCGGAAAGCCCATTTCTTTAGCCAGATTTCCGGCCTGCTCTTTGCTTGTGGACAATTCAGTAGGCAAAACATCAAATCCATAGCATTTTAACAGCCGAAGTCCATCCAGTTCCCCCAACCTGGTCTTGCCCTGATCCAAACATTCACGGATTATTTGATCCGCTGCTTCCTTGTCGTTGGACAAGGAGAACTCAGCCAGGTGTTGACGATTGATCCACTTGGAAAAGCGATACAAGACCCCAAAGGCCTTGGCTGCATTCTCCGGAAAACGAAAGACTGGATATCCCTGCTCCTGCAAGTATTGCACCCCTTTGGACACGTCTACTACGCCCATAAAACAGCATATGACTGGCTTGGGCGACTGGCTGGCCACCTTGACCACTGCTTCGGCTGTGGCCAGGGCATTGGTCATAGATTGAGGAGTCAATATGACCACAGCTCCGTCCACACCCTCGTCTCTGATCACGGCCTGCAAAGCATGCTGATAACGTTCCTGAGCCGCATCCCCAATGATGTCTACAGGATTATTCAGGTTGGCCGTACTCGGCAAATGACTGGCCAGGGTTTCAATCGTTTCATCACTAAACTCAGCTAGTTTGAGCCCGGAGGATATGGTCATATCTGTGGCCACAATCCCCGGCCCGCCGGCATTGGTCACGATGGCCACCCGGTTTCCAGCCGGAAGCCTCCGGGTCACTTTCCCCAGCCTGCTTTGTTGCTTGTAGGTAAATACCCCGGCAAAATCAAAGAGGTCGTTGATCGATTCCACCCGAATGATTCCGCTTTGTTCAAAGATTGCATCATAAACAGCTTCCGATCCGGCTAAAGATCCCGTATGGGATGATGCGGCCTTGGCTCCGGCTGCTGTGCGCCCGGACTTGATGGCCAGGATCGGGGTTCGCCTTGGACCGGAGGTGATTTCCTTGACTTTTTCCACAAATTCCGGCCCACGCCGCAATTCCTCTATGTACATGAGAATGACATCTGTATCCGGATCCTGGTGCAGGTATTCCAACAGGTCGAGTTCGTCCACGTCTGCCTTGTTGCCAATGGAAATAAACTTTGAAAATCCGAACTGCCGGTCAGCGGCAACATCTAAGACCGATGTACACAAAGCCCCGCTTTGGGAAATGAAGGAGATATTCCCCGGTTCTGGCATTCTGGTGGCAAAGCTGGCATTCAGGCTGGTCGCAGAGACCGGATTGATTACCCCAAGACAATTCGGACCGATTAACCGTACTCCCGCTTCTTGGCACATGGCCACAATCTTGTCCTCAACTTCCCGGCCTTCACCGCCTACTTCCCGGAACCCGGCCGAAACAATCACAATACCCTTGACGCCTTTTTCAATGGCCTGACCCACAGCCTCTAAAGCGAATTTTGGAGGCAGAATGATCATGGCCATATCCACCTGGCCCGGGATCTCAAGCACAGTGGGATAGGCCTTGACGCTGAGAACAGACTTGGCTCCTGGATTTACCGGGTATAAGATTCCTGTGTACTCTCCCCGCAGGATGTTTTTGAAAATATCGTGGCCCACTTTGCCTGGTGTGGCTGAAGCTCCGATCACCGCGAGGGAATCGGGAGAAAAAATTGCGTCAAGTTCATGCATGAATGAAATACTCCAAGAGCACAGGGAAACCCTGTGGAAAACGTTCTATTACAACAAAGGGATTATCGTTTCAGTCGCCGGAAATCGATGCTGCATGCAAAAGTCAACTTTTTATTCCCGGTACATTTGGTGCAGAACAAATCGTATAGCAAGAAATCACGATTCTCAAGTTTCATATCCGGTCCGGTATTTCCATACATTGACACTGGAATGCATCCATCGTACCCCTGATATCAGCTCTGGATATACTGTATCCAGAGAAATGAGCCTACGCTGATGACAATGATTTTTCAATCGGTTGAAGGAGAAAAAAGACACATGCCCGAGGACAATCACGAAAAAAGTTTTGCTCAGCTCCTGGAAGACAGTGAATTTGATGTGGGAAAAGAACTCCGGGTCGGGGACAAGATTCAAGGCCGAATCATTGCCGTGGGCAAGGAACAGGCCTATGTAGATACCGGAACCAAAACTGACGGAGTCATCGACAAGCAGGAACTCACGGATCAGGATGGCAATTTTCCTTATCAGGAAGGGGATGAGGTTGAAGTTTTTGTTGTTTCCCGCAAACACAATGAAATTAAGCTTGGCCGATCCATGGGGGCAGCGGACGGAAGCCTGGAACAGCTGGAACAAGCTCAAGACAGTGGGATTCCGGTACAAGGCAAGGTCCACCAGACCTGCAAGGGTGGATTTCGGGTCCGGATAATGGGAAAAACAGCCTTTTGTCCATTGAGCCAAATCGACATCCATCCGGTTGATGATGCCGAAAGCCTGGTTGGAGAAACTTTTGACTTTCTCATTTCCAGAGTCGAGGAGCGGGGCCGAAATATTGTGGTTTCCAGACGGGCCCTGCTGGAGAGGGAACGTGAAGAATCTCTGCAGAACTTGAAAGATACGGTCAATCCTGGAGATGTCCTTTCCGGAACAGTGACCAGGCTGGCCTCTTTTGGGGCCTTTGTTCAAATCGGTCCCGGCATGGAAGGACTGGTCCATATCTCGGAGATGTCCTGGTCCAGGAATATCTCTCCGGATGAGGTGGTCAGCCCAGGCGATACGGTCCAAGTCAAATTCTTAAGCCTTGAAGAACAGGACAAAGTGCAGCCCCGCCTGCAACTGTCCATCAAGCAAACCCAGACCGATCCCTGGGAGGACATAGCTCCCTCATTCCAATCAGGCAGCGTTGTGGATGGTACAGTGACCAAAACCGCACCTTTTGGAGCCTTTGTGGAAATATCCCCAGGCATAGAAGGTCTGGTCCACATCAGTGAAATGAGCTATGCAAAACGCGTCCACAAGCCTGAAGACGAGGTCTCTCCTGGCCAAAAGATAGCTGTAAAAATTAAGGATATTGATCTTCAGGCCCGAAGGATCTCCTTGAGCATGCGCGATGCTGAAGGAGATCCCTGGGATGAAATTGAAAAGCGCTACAAGACCGGGCAGGTCGTGCCTGGTATTTTTGAAAAACGGGAAGACTTCGGCCTGTTCATCCAGCTGGAACCAGGTGTCGTCGGCCTTTTACCCAAATCAAAACTTCATCAGCAAGCAGGAGTCGCACCTGAAGTTCAATGGGACAAACTCAAGCCCGGGGACACTGTAGCCATCCGGATTGAATCTGTAGACC
>CAYZLB010000045.1:0-19218 GCA_964479235.1 uncultured Desulfohalobiaceae bacterium | reverse complement strand
GAAACCTGTTGGCCAGAGTTATCCCGTTGTTCCGGGCAAAGGCGTCCAGGATGATATCAAAGTTGGCTATACGCCACTTGGCGGAGGTCTGTCCCCGAAACAGGTCCAGCCGGTTGAGGTCCCGGTGCTTGGCGGCTTCATCCTCGGCCTCGCTTTCAATGTCCACCTCGCCAGAGGCTATTGCCGCCAAGAGGTCGTTGATCTCTTCCTGGGACAGGATATTTTCCACGCCCAACTCCTGCTGCTTGGTCACGTATGCACAGTCTCAAATCAGGAGACTATTGAACAACAAATTCGGTAAAAAAGACGTTGTCGATCTGGCCCATGTTTAAAAGCTCGTTCAGACTTTGAACAAGTTCAGCCTTTAACTGCATCTTGCCCTGCAGATCTCGAACCTGGTCAAAAGTTTTGCCGCTAATCTGAAAGATGATTGCATCTCTGACCTGGGGAAGGCGGCTCTCGATTTCTTCCCTGGTCTTTTTGCTGCCTGTCTCCAGGGTGATGGCCACCTTTAGATACCTGGTTTGTTCTCCATCAGTAATGTTGACTACGAAGTCCTCAAGCTCGACCAAAGGTCCCAAATATTCAGTTGAACCAAAGGGAAATCCCGATTTTTTTTCTTTGGCCTGACCGTTGGCAGTTTCTGTTCCTGAGTCACCCCCCATTTGAGCTCCAATGTAATATGCTCCTGCAGCTACCGCCAGGAGGAGGAGCAGGACCAGAAGAGACATGATGAGTATGAATTTCCAGTCTTTCTTTTGCCCGGTTTCTGGATTTTCGTCCTTGTTTTTGGCCATAAGTTGACTTGCTCCGTGTTGAACAGCCGTTGCTTGGCTGGTATGCGGCGGTTTGTTTTTTTACAGATCCGAATGGTTAAAAGGGAAATTGGTTTCGGGTGTCGATTAAGTAAGGAAGCTGCTCCCGATAGTCTTCTCCCTGTTCCAAATACAGGTCCACCCGGCGATTCATAGCCCGGTGTTCCGGGGTGTCATTGGGAACAATGGGCCGTTGTGCTCCATATCCAGCAGCCGAGAGTCGGTCCAGGGACAAAAGCTGGTCATCAGCGAAGAATTTAAGTACTGAAACAGCCCGTTCCACAGAAATGTCCCAGTTCGAATAGTCGGACCTGGAAACCGGAACATCGTCGGTATGCCCTTCTATGCGCAGATCAAAGGGCAAAGGGCGAATGAGCTCCGCAATGTCGCGTAGCACAGGCTCAGCTCCCGGCTTCAATTTGGTCGATCCGGAATCAAAGAGGATGGAAGAGTTCAAGCGCAGGACCACGGCTCCCCGGTCCTTGACCACTTCAATCTCCTCATCCAGGCTTAAGTCGTGAATCCTGCTCTCTATCTGCTCGTAGACTCTCTGTACCCGCTCATCGAACAGGGTGCTTTTTTTTAGCAGTTCAACTGGATAAACATCGGTAAAATCGGCTGCTTTCAAGACTCCCAATGCACCCTGCAAGGATCCCACGGCTTTGACGAACTTGATCTTATTGATATCAGACATGGAGATGAGCAGAACGAAAAAGGTCATGAGCAAGGTGACCATATCGCTGTAGGTGACCATCCAGGCCGGACTGCCGTTGGTTTTGTCTTTTTTTTTCTTATTATTCCGCTGTCTCACACAGTCGCTCCCCAAATTACCTCTTGAACCTGGTTTCCCGTTCCTTCGGGGCCAGGAAGGCATGCAGTTTTTGCTCCATAATACGGGGATTTTCACCGGTCAGGATTGACTTCATTCCCTCCAGGATGAGCGTTTTTTTGAGCACCTCTGTCTGGGAGCGGGCCTGCAGTTTTCCGGACATGGGCAGGAAAATGACATTGGCCATGACCGAACCGTACAGGGTGGTGATCAGGGCCATGGCCATGGCCGGCCCTATGGTTGATGGGTCTTCCAGGGTTTTGAGCATCTGGACGAGTCCGATCAGGGTTCCGATCATGCCCATGGCCGGGGAGTAGGTTCCCAGGGCGGAAAAGATGTCCGCCCCTTTTTCGTGCCGGTCTTCAACAGATTCGATCTCCCGGTTGAGGGTTTCTTCCAGGACTCTTGGCTCATGGCCGTCGGCAGCCATCTGCAGTCCCTTGGCCAGAAAGGCGTCCTGCACTTCGTGAGTGGCAGATTCCAAGGCCAGCAGACCCTCCTTTCTGGCCCTGCTGGCGAACTCAATGAGCACCTCAATAGTTTCGTTGGGCGATGATTCGCGGTACAAAAAGGCGTTTTTGCCCACAGCCAGAGAGTTCAGCACATCCCGAAGGGGAAAGTGGACCAACAGGGCCCCGAAGGTGCCGCCGATGACAATCATAAATGACGGAAGATTGACAAAAAGGGCCAGGCTGCTGCCGGTCAATATAGCCATGAGCATGAGACTAAAAGCGCAGACAATGCCCAGGAAAGTAGCAAAATCAAGACGTCGCATGGGTAGTATATGATGATGTTCGTCGGTTAAGGGTACGAATGAGGGTAAGCAAGCAATGTGCCAATACTCAGGCTGGATGTTGATTCAGCTGCGATGATGCGAGTACAAAATTTTTTGTGCCCTGCCGAGTTGATCAAGGATGAAACTGGCGAGCGAGCAGTAGGGGCGAATAATAATTTGCCCTGCGGTCACAGCATACAGGATTTGAGATTATTCAGGGATGGACATGAAATGCGGATTACATATTAGCTGACAAAAATCTGACTTTTTGTCTTTGCTGAGTAATTTTTCGTGGTATGGCGGATAACTCTCAGGATGTGATGAGAGGTAACAAAATACAAAGCCGGCCAAGGCCGGCTTTGTATAGTCACGAAATTGACGCAGATCAGCGCTTGAGGTTGATCACTTCCTGGAGCATTTCATCCGATGTGGTGATGGTCCGGGAATTAGCCTGGTAGATCCTCTGAGTCAGGATCATGTCTGTGAACTGCTCAGCGATGTCCACGTTGGATTGCTCCAGGGAGTTGGAGCGGATGGACCCGGCTCCGGAGCCGGCAGCGCCCACAGCAGCCAGGCCTGAGGCCTGGGTTTGGGCGAACAGGTTATTGCCGTCCCGGAGCAGGCCGTTGGGATTAGCGAACTTGGCCAGGCCAACCTGGGCCAGCTGCCTGGACTGGCCGTTGGAGTAGGACCCGGTAATCACACCCATTTCGTCCACGCTCACATCGCTCAGGGTCCCGGAGGCATACCCGTTCTGGGACTTGGAGACCAGGGAGGACTGGCCGGAGTACTGGGTGAGGTTGAGGGCGATGTCTATTGAAGAATCCGCCGCCCCGTTAGCCCATTGAACATCCATGGATACATCTCCCCCAGAAATTAAGGAACCATTCTCATCAAATTCAAGGTCACCAGAGGTAAGACTTACCAATTGACCTGATTCTTTTCCCTCAATTTTACTTCCAGGTGCTGTAATATTATAACTCCACTGATTTTCTTCAGATTTAGTAAAATACACTGAAAGCTGATGGGAGTCACCCAAAGAGTCATATACATTTAATGAAGTGCTAAAGTTCGATGTAGTATTAGGATCAGCCACATTGAACACTTTGTTAGTTGACAACGTTAATACGTTACTGCTATCATCATAGTCTGGAGAATTATACCTTCCCGTATCTCCCCAAGTCCAAGCAGATACGTCATAAGTACCATCAATAGTTGTACCATCATTGAGTGTTACCGAAAAATTATCTCCATCAGCTGGTTCGGAATCTATTTTAATTTCAGATATGTAACTATCTACAGAAGGACTGTTATTTTGCGATGAGATGCTATCTATAGACATTTCTTCATTATTATCATTTACAATAGTAAATCCATCACTATCGTCAGCTTGTATTGAAAATGCAGTAGAAGATCCATCAATACTCCAACTACCACCACTATATTCAACCCTCAAACTTGTTCCATCTCCTAAAGAAAGATCTACAGTATCTCCTTCATTGCTTGAAGGGGCTGAAACAACAGCACCATATGTAATCCCACTTACATTTTTTCCAGTGCTTGAATCCACAGTAAAGTTTGCAAGATCTATAACTTCAGAATCTTGATTCAGATTTGTACTAAACGAAGCATCAGTGGTGGCAAAAGGCTCGATGGAGCCGCTCAAGTCGGTATAGATATCGTTTAGCTGTCCGTTGGCGTTGCCGTTCTTATCAATGGAATAGCCCTGCACCCGGTAGCCCATGGCATTGACCAGATAGCCCTGGTCGTCAAAGCGAAAGGAACCGTCCCGGGTGTACTTGGTCCCTGCCTGATCCGGGTGGCTGACCATGAAGAAGCCGTCCCCGTCTATGGCCATGTCCGTACTGACTCCGGTATCCTTGAAACTGCCCTGTTCGAACACAGTATCCACTGTAGCCAGCCCAACACCGCGGCCGATCTGCGAACTGCCGCTGGCCGAGGCCACCTCGCTGGCCAGGATGTCTGAAAACAGGGACCGGTCGGCCTTATATCCCGTGGTCTGGGCGTTGGCCAGGTTGTTTCCGATCACGTTCATGGCATTGCTGGTCGCGCTCAGTCCGCTGACCCCGGAATACAATGCGGTATCAACTCCCATATCGATCTCCTTTCATGCGTGTGCTTGAATGTCGTGTGTTGTCAATTCAGTGACTCACTGAGAGCACAGAAAAACAATGAATTTAGGCTGTAGCGGCAATATTCTCATGGATTTTACAGTCATTCCTGCTTTTCAGCCATACGGATAGTGCCTACCTGGCTCAGGGCTACATCTCCAGCTGTGGTCTGCAGCATGGCCTCTCCGGAGGAAGCATAGTCCACCCCGGTGACCTGGGCCATAACCAAAGGCTCAGTCGGCAAAACCTGGTCATCCTTACGGGCCCCGACCACAAAGGAATACTGACCCGGAGGACATTGTTCTCCTTCAGAGTTTTCCCCGTTCCAGGTCACTGAATGCTCCCCAGGGGACGTGCCCGAACCGCTGAGCTCAGCCACCTGCTGCCCTGTACTGTCAGCAACGTACACGGTGACCTGATCCGCTTCATCCAGCAGCCGGTAGCTCAAGGAGACATCATCTTCAGCCAGGGAAAAGGAATTTCCCTCCAGGCGAACCTCCTTGCCCAGCATGTTCAGGGCCTTGCTCTGATTCAGACTTTGGCTCATGGCCTCCATTCCCTGCATGGACTCGCTGATATTGGTCAGTTGCTCCAGAGAGCTGAACTGGGCCAGTTGGGCGACCATCTGCTCCGGCTTTTGGGGATTGAGCGGATCCTGGTTTTCCAGCTGGGTAACCAGGAGCTGGAGGAAATCGTCCTTGTCCAGGATATCCTGATTTTTGGCCTCACTGGGAATGGTGTTGCTGGTGTCCTGCATCAAATGGCTGATTGAGCTTGTGGCTGTGGTCTGCATAGAATTTGTCCATCCTTTTAAATGCGAACGCTCAGTCCCTGCTTAGGGCTGTAGTTGAATTGCTCATTTTCTGTATGTATTTCAGAAGATTCAGGTATCGTGATTCCAGACTCCGATTGCCTGGTCCCGGTCCATTTATCCTGAGCAAAGCTCCGGTATTCAGTATGTTGTCCTTGCTCATCGCTGCTGAACATAAAATCATCCACATCAATACCCTGCTCGGCCAAGGCTTCCCGCAGTCTGGGCATATTCCGCTCCAGAACATCCTGGACCTGTTGGGACTGGACGTGCAGGTGGGCCCGCAGGTTGCCGTCGTCCGCGGTCAAGCTCAGGCGCACCTCGCCCAGCTCCCGGGGATGCATGCGGACCACCACCTCCTGCTGCCCGGAACGCATGCCCTGAGACAGCCGGAACCGGACCTGGTCCACCATGCTCTGCTCAAAGGCCTGTTGGGTGCTAAATGTTTGGGTGGTACTCTGCCCGGCTGATGGATTTGCGGCTGAGGAAACGTGAGTTCCTGCAAAATTCGCAGGAGCGCCGTTTCCACTTTCGGTTACAGATTGGCTGTGCTGGCTCATTCCGAACTGATTACCGCTCCCTGCACTGGTTTGTCCTTTTCCGCTTGAGTTATTTTGCAGGAACATGGCCTCGGCCAGAGAACCGCGTCCGTGCCCAAACAGGCCGTCCTTACTCCCTTCACTGGTCTGCCCATCTCCACCTGCAGCCACTTGGTCAGCTTTGACCGATCCTTCCTGCCCGTTTTGTTCAGCACCTTGATATGACTGGAGGTAATAAGCCAATCCTCTGTTTGGGGCTGGCTGGGGAAATATCTGCTGCGATGCTGCAGCCCCCTGAGGGAGCTGTACACTTTCCTGAACTGTTTTGTACCCGCTTTCCTGCACATGGAGAGCTTTCTGTCCATCCGCGGTGCGGGCTTTGCCTTCACTCTGGTCCAAAAGTGTTTGTATCCGATGGAGGAGTTGTTGAATCTGGGAGCGTGATTTCGAGTCAAAAGATTGACTAGTTAACTGTTCTTGCCCCTGACCGGTCGCCGGCATTCGGTGCGTCTCTGCTGCTTGGGAGAACTGCGCGTTTGGGGCCTGCTCCTTGCTTCCGCTCAGCAAGAACTGCAGGTCTTGCAGTATCTGCCGAAGCTCGGAACCTGTTTTCAGGTCAGGAGATTGACTACTTAACTGCTCTTGCCCCTGGATTTGGCTGATAAGAGCGGAAAGGAGTTCGAACCCTGCGAGATCGTCCTCTGTTTGGCCTTTGAGATCACTTTGCTGTTGATCTGCAGTTTCTTCCGCCGTTTGCAGGCTGATCATCTGAGCTCCATCCGTTTGATTTAGCTCCAGGGCCCCCATCAGGCGGTTCATAAACCAGACGCTGAGATCTCCTGTGCCCGTTGCTTCTTTAAGCATTTCACTGAGCTCAGAGTTGGTATGGAGGATATCCCGGAGTAGTTGGTTCAAAGCCTGGACCTGTTGATCGGCTTTAGTGTCGGCATTGGAAAAAGAAAGCAGTTGCCCTTTTTGACCGGAATCATTGGTGGAGATCCCTGACTGGCGAGGTGTGCTATGGGTATGGCTCTTTTGGGAAGAAGTCAGTAGGTCGACAAAGGGAGATTGCGATTTGACGGACGATTGCCCCTGCCCAGACCGGGAGGTCTTGGGCAGGTCTTTGGATGTGTTTGCCGGTTGGACGATAACCGGAGCAAGTTGGCTCATGTGTGGGTCCACTGGTTACGGAGGAGGCGGTTCACCTCCCATGTTGCTGTAATCCCGACTGATCTCTGCCGCTTTCTCGCCCGGCATCTGGTCCAGGACCTCCCCGGCCAGTTTCCGGCGCATATTGGACAAAATACCGATGGCTAGGTCCCGGTCCATGGACAGCATGGCCTGGGCTGCCCGAGCGGCATTCATGTTTTCATATATTCCACTGAGTTCTTTGACTTTTTCCATACGGAGCCGACGTTGTTTTTCCACCCTCTCCTCGAGGTCGGCCCGTATTTGCTGCATGCGCTCCAATGTTTTTTCGACATTTCTGCGCAGAACCTTTAATTCCTTTTCCTTGGTTCGGACTTCCTCTTCCCGTTTTTCAACTTCGGCTAGTTTATCCTGCAAAATAGATACAATACGCTTTTCTTCCAAGGCCAGGGCCTGGGAGTTGCGGTCTTGCTCCATTGGAACTTCCTGAGCCTGGGCACAGGCAAGGGTGCACACCACGAGTGCTGCTGCGAGTCCCTGGATGGGGAGTAAGTTCAGGAACAGGAGTTGAAGAAAACAAAATTCCCGCTTACGGTAAAACCGTATCATCCGCTCCTCCCCCAACCGCAAAGGGCAACGTCGTCCAGTTCCATTGTCTCCAAACGGTTGCTTTCTGCTTTGGACCTTTGCTCGTGACGTTCCTTGAGTTTTTCCAGCTTTTTTTTGTCCGTACATGCCTGGTGCAGATCCTGTTTTTTCTCCAACACCTTTTGTTCTGCCCGAGCAAGTTCCACGTCCATCCGCCGAAGTCCATGGCTCATGGAATCCAGGCACTGCTGATAAAGGACAAGGGACATGCCGTCCATACCCTGACTTTGGTGCTGTTCGAACTCTTTGCGCATGTGCAGCAGCCGTTGCTTCTCGGCCTGCCTTTGATCGCTGATGGATTGGTATTCCTGTCTGGCCTTGGCCAAGGAGAGCTGGGCCTGATCTTCCAGACTTTTTTTGTATCCGAGCACGGACTGCAAAGGAAAATAGGTCATATTCCTGGTCTTTGATGAAGGTTTTTGTTATTGAGAAAAGATATGACGCATGTCTTTCAGGGATTCCTGGATGGTCACTTTTTCTTCCCGGTCCTGGGTCAAAAATTCGTTCACTCCCGGCAGAAGATCCATGGCCTGGTCGAGTTTTGGGTTGGTCCCTTTGGTGTAAGCCCCGATGGAAACCAAATCCTCGGACTCGGCATAGGTGGCCAAAATTTCCTTGATCCGTGCGCTGAGTTCCATATGTTCGGGATCCACCAACTCCTTCATCAACCGGCTGGTGGACTGGAGGACATCCACCGGTGGATAATGGTTTTTGTGGGCCAGCCTGCGGGTGAGGACGATATGTCCGTCCAGGATGGAGCGTACGGCGTCCGATACCGGTTCATTCATGTCGTCGCCTTCGACCAGCACGGTGTACAGGCCGGTGATGCTTCCTTTGCCCTTGTAGTTGCCGGCCCGTTCCAAAAACTTTGGCAATTTGGCGAATACCGAAGGAGGATAGCCCTTGGTCGTGGGCGGTTCACCGACGGCCAGGCCGACTTCCCGTCCGGCCATGGCGAACCTGGTTACAGAGTCCATCATAAACAAGACGTCTTGGCCCTGATCGGCAAAATATTCGGCAATGGTCGTGGCCACAAAGACCGCCCGCATGCGCAGAACCGGGGATTGATCCGATGTGGCCACCACCAGCACAGATCGTTTCAAACCCTCTTTGCCCAGGTCGTTTTCAATGAACTCTCTGACTTCCCGGCCCCGTTCCCCGATCAAGGCGATCACATTGACCGGGGCCTGAGAATTTCTGGCCATCATACCCAACATAGTGCTTTTGCCCACCCCGGAGCCGGCCATAATGGCCAATCGCTGGCCAAGGCCGCAGGTGAGCAGACCGTTTAAGCTCCGCACGCCCAGGTCCAGAGGGGCATCTATGCGTTTCCTGTCCATGGGACCGGGGGGCAGGCTGTATATGGGTCGTTCTTCATTGAGGAAAAAATCGGCCAGGCCGTCGATGGGTCTGCCCATAGCATCCAGAATGCGGCCCAGCATGGCCTGGCCCACGGGCAAACGGGCATCCGAATCCCGCACATTGATCAAGTTCCCAGGGGCCAGGCCCTGTAATTCGCCCAGGGGCATGAGCAGGGCCATGGAGTCCCGAAACCCGACCACTTCGGCCAGAACCGGTTCTGTGCAGTTTTCCGACCGGATCTCGCACATGGAGCCCACAGAAACCTGGGGGCAATAGCCCTGGACCAGCATACCGATGATGTTGGTCACCTTGCCGCAGCTGCGGAGCGGGTCCAGATTGCGGACGCAATGAAAAAGGGCATCCATCATGTTGTCTGCACAGCCTGCTTGAGTTGTTTGTGGATCTCGGCCATTTTGCTTTCCACCCTGGCATCCACCTGTCCTTTATTTGATTCCACTATGCATCCTCCGCGGGTAATGCTCGCATCCCCCTGGACATGGATCTGGCGCAGACCGTTGATATTGGCCAGCAGGAGGGGTCTGTTCTCCTGGACCACGCTGACATCCTCCGGATTGACCAGTATCCGGTACTCATCTGCTTCAAAGGCCGACTCCATGGCCTTGCCGACAATGGAAAGGATCAGATCCGGGTTCAGGCTCAACTCGGCGGCGATCACCTGCTCGGCCACTTCCATGGCCAGCCGGACCAGATCCTCCCCCTGGCGGCGCAAAAAGTCGGAGCGAAGCCCGTCCAATTCTTTGGCTGCCTGGGTAAATGCCTGCAAGACTGTGTCCAATTCTTGACGCATCTTTTTCCGGGCCTCGGTTTGACCCTGGGCATAGGCTTCAGCCCGCAGGCCCTCTACATCAATCTGCTCCTGAGGCTGTTCTTTTTCAGCCTTTGTTTCTTTGGGGGGAGTCGTCTTATTTTTATTTTTGCCTTTCGCATTGTTTGGTTTCGAACTGTTGTCCTTCTGATCGTCTGTACTCGATGAAGAGGAAGTCGTGGCTTCATGTTTTATTTCCGAAACACAGGAAACAGCTTCGAAAACATTGTCCAAAGCATCCGGTATGGCATCGAGTTCCCTGAATTGGATACGTTCCAGGCCGGGAATATCTCCGCGCAGAATTCTAGACAAGGATCTCTTCTCCTCCTCGTCCCGGAATGACGATTTTTCCTTCCTCTTCCAGGCGCAGGGCCAGCTGGACTATGCCCTGTTGGGCGGCCTCCACGTCCGAAAGGCGTACCGGACCCAGGGACTCCAGATCTTCCTGGATCATGGTTTTGGCCCGGTCGCTGATATTGGCGAAGATTTTGCTTTGGACCTTGTCCGAGGCGGTCTTTAAGGCCAAGGTCAGGGTCTCGTTGCGTACTTCGCGCAGGATGAGCTGCATGCTCCGATTGTCGATGTGCACTAAATCGTCGAAAGTGAACATCTTCTTTCGAATCTCTTCGGCCATCTCCGGGTCCTGTTCCTCTATGCGCTCCAAAATTTTGTAGTCCAATCCCTTTTCCATCTGGGTCAAAATTTCGACAACCTTGTCAACGCCCCCGACTTGCTGTTGTTCCTGATTGATCACGCCGCCGATCTCCCGCCGCAAGGCCTCTTCAATATTGCTCAGGACTTCCGGAGAGACCTTGTCGATTTTCCCGATGCGATAGATGACGTCCGACTTGAGCTCCTCGGAGAAATGGGGAAGGATGCGCCCGGTCTGGTCCGCTTTCTGGGTGGAAAGGATCAGGGCGATGGTTTGCGGGTGCTCGTTCTGCAGCAGCCCGGCGATGGTCCCCGGCTCCATCATGGCGATGGTCTCCAAAGGCCGGTCTCCTGTACCCAGAGCTATTTCCTCCAGTAAGGCATCCACCCGGTCCGGGTCTCCGGTGGCATAGATCGCGTTTTGGGTGAACTCGCTTCCGTTGATGAAAAAGCCGGCGTATTCCTGCTGGGCTTCTTTGTACCGGTCCAGGACCTTTTGGGCCATGGCAGCGGGCACATGGTCAAACTGCATCATGGCCCGGCTGATCATGCGCACTTCATTGTCCGTGAGCTCCTTGAATACCTCGGCTGTGGTTTTTTCCCCCAGGCACAAAAGAAGCACGGCCGCCTTTTCTACACCGGACAACCTGTCGAAATCACGATGGATTTTCTTTGCCATGAGCAATTCCGGAAGATTATTAACTTTCTTTGAGCCAGGTTTTGACGATTTGGGCCGGAGTCACTTCTGAACGTGCGATTTCCTGTTTCAACTGTTCTGTTGGATCTTTTCGTTTCTGTTCTTCGATCCCATATTCATATTCCGACTCAAGCTCCTGGACAGTCTTGTAAGGTTCGCTTTGTTCGCCGCGCATGGTTTTGATCAGTGGCCGGATGAGAATAAAATAGACAAGGAGCAGGCCCAGGGCGATGAGTCCGTATTTGATCAGTGGAATGTACCAGTATGGACTTGGCTCTTGAGACGAAACGCCTTCTGATGACTGGACTGCGCTGATGGGCATGGAAACCACCTCGATCCGGTCTCCGCGTTCCTTGCGTAGCCCTAAGGCTCCGGACACAAGCCGTTGTACAGCCTCTATTACATCCTGGGCATTGCCTCCGCCTGTTCCAGAGGCAAGGAATTGCTCGGAAAGCAAAACAGCCACAGACAGCCTTTGAATATCCCCCATGCCCTTGGTAATCTGGCTTACCGTCCTGCTGATTTCATAATTAATGGTCTCACTCGATTCCTGGCTGGGTAGAGATTGACCTTGATTGTCCTGCATATTCAAGTTGGTATCAGCTCCAGGAATGCCTCCGCTTGCCCGTTGTCCCCGAATTTTTTCCACACTCTTTTCGCTGCGGGGGACCAAGCTGTCCGGATCATACAATTCCTCTGTCGTACTCTTTTCAATAAAATCGATATCGGCCGTGACCCGGACCAGGGCATTGTCAGTGCCAAAAACACGGCTGAGCAGAGTCGACGCACGCTGCTCCAAGGTTTTCTCAACTTCTTGCCTGTATTCCAGTTTACGGCCGGAAAAAGGAGATTCGTCATCTGAACGCTCGTTTCCGTGCAATACCCGCCCTTGACCAGTAACCAGGGTAACCTGCTTTGGCTCCAAGCCCTCAACGCTTCCTGCCACCAGACGGACAATACCGCTGATTTGGTCCTGGCTGAGAATTTTTCCCCCATCCATGGTGACCACGACCGAAGCCTTGGGTTCTTCCTGCATGTCCTGCAAGACACGTTTTTCAGGAATAACAAGGTGTACACGAGCACTTTTGACCGCATCCAAACTGGCCACGCTTCGGGCCAATTCCCCCTGCAGGGCTCGTTGATAATTGACTTGTTGGGTGAACTTGGTTACACCGAAGCGTTGTTGATCAAAGATTTCAAACCCGACTCCCTGTCCCTTAGGCAAGCCCGCACCGGCCAGGTCCAGGCGGGCCTTGTGTACTTGATCGGCCGGGACATATATCGCCTGTCCACTGTTTTGAAGCTCGTAGGGGATATTGTTATCCTCAAGCCACTTTGTCACTGAAGAGGCTTCTTTGCTTCCCAGGTTCCCATAGAGGAGTTGATAGTCGGCCACCCGGGCCTGCAGGATCAAATAGGCAAAGGCGGCTATGGACAACAGGGCTACAGCCAGCAGGCTCAATTGCCTGGAAAGGGGCCACTGCCGAATGCGACGCCATAATGAGAGCGGCTTGTTGCTTGTTTCTTGACCCTGTTGTTGGGCTGGAGATTCATTGGCCATATGTCAGAAGTCCGACACCTGTTTGTGCCACACAGGATATCCATAAAAAACTCAACTGCTCAAAACCTCGATGCATGTTCGTGTTGGCAAAAAGAGCTGAACATGTGAGAGCCTCTTTGTTGCATTCGTGCAGCCCGGCAATTTTCTCGGGAATGGCCAGGAAATTTCAATGAGATACAAATCTGCGGCATCTGGCTTGGAAGTGTGGCGAAAAAAACGATACAACCAACGATCTGTTCTGCCGGGGAATGAGCTCTAAGATAAATGCAAATCGCAAGCCAAAATTGAATTCTCATTTGAACCGGCCAGGTTTGTCCAGCACTTTTTATTTATTGTGTTTTTGTTTGACTCATAATGGAATGCTGAGTATACATGCTAAGTTTCCAGGTGAATGAACTCGCAAATGTGTCGGCTGTGATCGAAAATGGTCAAAATTATGGCCACACAATAGCCTGGCTCGTATGAAACAAGACCCTGCTTTGTCCGTCATTCCCGCGCAGGCGGGAATACAGAGCAGATAGAATGACTTTCCCCTCGATTGCCTGGCCAGCCTGATCCCGGTGTATTCGAAGAATCCGGGCCAAGGCAATGACGGAGGGGGTCACACGTTTCTATATGATCAATTCGGCAATACGTTTTTTTGGACTCTTTGGCCCAAAAAATATGTCAGATTTGCCGGAAGGCAAATCTGACAAATGACGAGGTCGGTGGCTACCTCAATGGATCTCGGTTCTGTTGATCTTTATCGTCTTTTTGGCGGATAAAAAGGTCTTTGGACAGGATATGAGAAGAGGGCGATAACCGGCATGTCCACGGAGGTATCGGCTGTTACCTTATACATTAAACAATTTTCTGGCTTTCCAGTGAGATAAAAGATATGCTGGATCAACGACATATTACGGCATTTATTGTGACTTCGAAGTCTCAGCAAGGGGAAGAGCTGAAAGATGAGCTATCTCATCTGCTTGTAAATCCACCGCATCTTATATCATCGTTTAGTCAAGCGCGAGAAAAAATTGCAAAACTTCGGCCCGCAATAGTGTTTGTAGATCTTACTTCCAGTCAAGATCAAGGCTATGCTCTCATGCAATACATTAAGAAGTCCCTTCCGAGAGCGCTGCGGATAGCCCTCATTTCTTCACAGAACAAGGATATGCATGTTCAAGCCCTTCGGTGCGGTGCTCAGAGCATCATATCTCCACCATGGCATCCAGAAGAAGTATCATTGTCAATTTCAAACTTGTTACCTTTACACGGCGTGTTCCCTGAAACTTCCGAAAATGATGTGAGTCTTCGGGAGAGTGACGGATTCCACGGAATGGTGGGAACATCTCCGGTAATGCAAAATCTCTTTGAGCTTATAATCCGCCTGGGGGAGGAAGCGACAAGCACTGTCTTGATACAAGGGGAAAGCGGTGTCGGCAAAGAGTTGGTAGCTAAAGCCCTTCATAAATCGAGCCCTCGGGCGAACAAAAATTTTGTTTCCGTCAATTGTGCTGCAATTCCAGATAATCTGTTAGAGAGCGAATTGTTCGGATACGAAAAAGGTGCTTTCACCGGGGCTTCGCAGAGCAAAAAAGGGAGACTGCATTACGCGCAGGGTGGCACCTTGTTTTTGGATGAAGTTGGAGATATGCGGCCTGAGTTGCAATCCAAGCTCTTGCGGGTATTGGAAGAGATGGAATTCGAACCTGTAGGTTCCGTCAAGTCAACGAAGGTCGACACCAGGATTATAGCTGCCACGAATACTGATCTGAAAATAGCAATTGAGGAAGGCAGATTCCGTCAAGATCTCTTTTATCGCCTGAGTGTCGTGCCCTTGGAAATACCCCCTTTGCGTGATCGGATTGAGGATATCTTGCTGCTGGTTGAGAAATTCACGCTGATGTTCAATCGTGGCCACGCTGATCAAAAAAAATCGTTTTCAATTCCTGCGCTCCAGGCATTACAGAATTACTTGTGGCCGGGCAATGTGCGCGAGTTGAAAAATTTGGTCCAAAGGCTCTGTGTTCTCCATCCCAAGCGGATTATTGATCTTGAGGACTTGCCGGAAGATATCCGCTTCGAGCATGATGTTTATTCCCAGCAATATTATGAGGTCGATGAAGAGAGTGATCCCAATATTCCAAAGGAGCAGGTATTACACTTCACAGATCAGGAAATTGATTTTAATAGCCGGGTAAGCGAATTTGAGGATAGACTCATCCTTCAAGCTCTGGTGGCTACAAATGGGAATAAGAAACAAGCGGCCGAACGCCTCAATCTGAAGAGGACCACCTTGTTGGAAAAAATAAAAAAGAAAAAGCTGGAGAACAGGTTTTTGACCTTTCGGTCTTCATACGGCAAGTATGGTAAAGTTAAAACGTGAGGAGCCACGTTCCTATTTTTATATGAATCATGCGTCTCTTAGTTGCAAATTTTGAACGTCAAAATATTGTCGCAAAAAGTCAAGTGATCCAGGCTGTTAAACGCCTCCCGCGGGCCCATTATGAAGGGCTCCAGGCCATTCGCTATGACCCGCACAGAACTTTTGCCACGCATTTGTCCTTTGTCCACCAAAAGCCATTTTCTCTTCGGACCAGGGGATTTTATTATCACGAATCTGATCTATCAGTGATCATAATTTTTCCTTTCAAAACATCTTCCGAATTTTACCATGTCCTGTACCACGAAATAGGGCATTATGTGTTTTTGCGTGTTTTGAGCCAAGCCCACAGGGATCAATGGTTTCACAAGATTCGTCCCAGGGAGAATCAGTTTGTCTCTTCCCCGGCAAGGCAAAATTCCAGGGAAGATTTTGCTGAGACATACGCATATTATTGTACAAAACCACATCAGTTACGTGTCGTTCCAATCAAGGCCCAATTCTTTCGGGAGGTCGTGTTTTCGGCTTGAAAATAGGACCAAGGCGAGCTACGCCCGCAACCCAACCAAGAGAATCTTGAACCGCCCGCTTCGCTCAAGGCGCAAAGGTCGCCAAGCAAGAAAGGCAAAGGTCACATTTTTTATTATGTGCCTCCTTCTTAGCGCCATTTCGTCGCACTTCCTTTTGCCTTTGTTTGGTTGTGACAACCCAAAATTGACCACCCTCAGTCTGCTTGTGTATTTCTGCATTTTTGTGCGCCTATGCGGTCTTTGGTTTTTTTCTGAATTTGGAAGGTCAAAACACTGGCCGGAGTTGTCCAAGCTATTGGCTCAGGCTCTGATCAGAAGAAATGGGCCATGAACGACCACGATAGAAAATCCAGGCTTTGCCCAGTATATCGTCGAAATGCAAGTGCTTGGACAAGCTGAGCAAAGCCCGTTCTGAAAATTTGACCCGCTCGCCGTCCAGATCCAGGTACAGGTGGTCGTTTTGTATAAACAGCCTGTCTGGTGCGAGCGGGACTTCCAGCCTGGTATTCAGCTTCAATCTCACCTCTTGGCCTTTCTCCTGCACATCGAAGACAAAAAGGGCTGTATCCTCGTAGGGAAAATAGACTTTTTCCCGATACTCTGGGTGCTCCTGAGTCAGGTAGTAGCCCTGCTCGTCTTTCTGGATACAGGAATGGAAGTGAGCAATGAGTTTGGGATTGCGGAATTTTCCATGCCGGTTGCGCCAGTTGCCGTCCTTGTCCAGCCAGAAGACTGCTTCTTCTCTGGGGATGATGCGTACTTCCAGTCCCCTTTCTCCACTTTTCATGTCAAGTTATTCGATGTCGGTACGCAAAAACCTGAAGAGCCAACTTCGGTCAACCTGTCTTAAAGAACATCTATATACTGATCCAACTTAGCACTACAGCGAAAGTTTATGCTCACAAGCATTTTTGTGCTGGGATCGCCAGGCTCCAGCCTGGCATTGCGGGCCGACAGGCACGCGCTTGAGGCATGACTGGCTCTATACAAGATATGATTGCACCTGAAGTTTCGCTGTAGCGTTAGCTTTATGTGAAATTTGGGCCTGGAGCCTTGGTGTCGCAGGTCTTTGTTGTAAAAACCAAAATGGGATCAGTATACTGCTCCAACTTGGTTTTTTTTTGAGATAGCATCCAATCTTGTCCACCCTTCATAAAGTTGGTATACTGATTCAACTTCTCGTATAAAACTTCATCGAAGAATGCTCAAAACAGGAGCTTCTTCATTGATCAATGAGAGACCATCATGGAACAGTATCGAATAGAAAAAGACGGGCTGGGAGAAATAGAGGTTCCGGAAAGCGCCTATTACGGGGCGGGGACGATGCGGGCGGTCAATAATTTTATAGACAGTGGTCTACGGCTCCCGCCTGGCTTTATTCAGGCCCTGGCCCTGATCAAAAAACACGCGGCTGAGGTCAACCACCAGCTGGGCCTGTTGCCGGACGAAATTGCCGGGGCCGTCAGCCGGGCCGCCCGGGAAACTCAGGAAGGGCAATTCAGGGATCATTTCGTGGTCGATGTCTTCCAGACCGGTTCCGGGACCTCCACGAACATGAACATGAATGAGGTGCTGGCCTCCAGGGCCAACGAGATTCTCACCGGCAAAAGGGGCGGAAAATCTCCGGTCCATCCCAATGATCACGTCAACCTGGGCCAGTCGAGCAACGACGTCATCCCTTCGGCCATCCATCTGGCCGCCCTGAACGCGGTGCAGCATGACCTCCAGCCATCCCTGTTCATTCTGTGGGAAAACCTGGACGAAAAGGCTTCCGAATTCCAAGACGTCAAGAAAATCGGACGGACCCACCTGCAGGACGCGGTGCCCATCACTCTCGGCCAGGAATTTTCCGGATACGCCCAACAGATCGACTGGGGCCTCGAACGGATCGAGCGCCTCGGTTCTCCACTGAAAGAGCTGGCCCTGGGGGGGACCGCCGTGGGCAACGGACTGAACACCCATCCCGACTTCGCCTCCCAGATCATTCTGGCCTTGTCTCGGGAAACAGACCTGGGGCTCAGGGTAGCCAGTAATCATTTTATGGCCCAGGCCACCCAGGACGCGGCCGTGGAAGCCAGCGGAGTCCTGAAGACCCTGGCGGTGAGCCTGGTCAAAATCGCCAACGACATCCGCTGGCTGGCCTCCGGTCCCAGATGCGGCCTTGGCGAGATCAACCTGCCCGCCCTGCAGCCGGGATCTTCCATCATGCCGGGCAAAGTCAATCCCGTGATTCCGGAATCCGTGCTCCAGATCTCGGCCCAGGTCGTTGGAAATGACGCCGCCATTACCCTGGGCGGCCAGGGCGGATATTTCGAGCTGAACCTCATGCTCCCGGTGATTGGCTACAACCTCCTGCAATCCATCGACCTGCTCGCCTCTGGTGCTGAAAACTTCGCCCTGAAATGCATCAAAGGCATCACTGCCAATAAGGAAAAATGCGCCGAGAACATCGAGAAGAGCCTGGCCCTGGCCACCTATCTCGTGCCCAGGCTGGGATATGACCGGGCCACTGCTGTCGCCAAGAAGGCCCAGGCATCCGCGAAAAATGTCCTGGATATCGTCCGGGAGGAAGGATTGCTGACCGAAGAAGAGATAGCGGCTTTGTATGATGAGA
This sequence comes from uncultured Desulfohalobiaceae bacterium, assembly GCA_964479235.1. Classification (GTDB taxonomy): domain Bacteria; phylum Desulfobacterota; class Desulfovibrionia; order Desulfovibrionales; family Desulfothermaceae; genus Desulfovermiculus. The sequence goes on along the minus strand of CAYZLB010000045.1, from coordinate 914 downwards.
TGTGATAGTTACAGAGCTCTTTGCCGTTTTCTAAGCTTTCACAATAAAAAACGCGAGAAAAATTTACGTTTTTTCCCGTTCACTGAATCACGGCAAGCTCGCGTGTGATCTGGGATAAGCCCTGATTGATGAGGTCATATGCCTCTTCGATTTTGGATGGCTGTTCTGCGAGTTGGACAGCCTCCATTTTGAAGTTCTTTGAAATCATTGGGTTTCTGAAGTAAGTTGTCGATGTGATTTCAAGCCACAGCCCCGCCTGCAGCGCTTGAAGCGCAAGCAATGCGGGCAGGCGCCTTTAGCCCCTTACCTATAGCCCTTTTTCGGAACTTTAGTTTTGTAACCATTACCGCACGAGAAATCCAAAGAGTTTTCGCCCAGTATGGGGTAAAAAAAACTCCGCCAACTGCGGCGTAGGGGCCCTCCGGGCCTTAAGGCTCAGCCTGGAACATCTCCACCAAAAGATAGCACCTGCTGCCCTGTTTCCGACTGCTCCGGTTGTCCACTTTATGCCGGAAGTCGAAAGGTGTTGCGGTCAAGGTCTTTTGGTCCAAAAGACCAGAGAGAAACTTATATTGACTATGAATGGACCAGTTGTGGCCCATGAGACATTGGGGAAATGCTCCCAATGCTTTCAAGTTTACGGCTCTGGTCCATTTGTGAGCAAAGTCTTTCCCAACACAAAGGACTTTATCTGCCATTTCCACTTCCTACGGGACGTAGGCAAAGATTTTCTGGAGCCAGCTTATGGGCGACTTCGTAAGCGTCTTCGAAAACACGCAACAAGCACTGCTCTTAACTATCAGGCCCGGCAAATGAAAAAAGCGCTCCAGGAAGAAGGCATTGAGGGGCATGCCTTGAAATGAAGTTTCCCCTAAAAACTGGACAAGGAGCTAAGGTGTACTTATAAACATCTA
>CAYZLB010000044.1:0-20302 GCA_964479235.1 uncultured Desulfohalobiaceae bacterium | reverse complement strand
GGATCCTGAAGTCCTGCTCATGGACGAACCGGCTTCAGCCCTTGATCCTCTGGCTACCCAGAAGATTGAGGAATTGATCCATGAATTAAAGACTCGGTTGACCATTATCATTGTCACTCACAATATGCAGCAGGCAGCCCGGGTCTCAGACAGGACCGCCTTTTTCTACATGGGCCAACTGATAGAAATCGATGCCACGGATATAATGTTTACCCGTCCAAAGCAAAAACAGACTGAAGAATACATTACCGGCCGATTTGGATAGCATGAGAGGAGAGCATGGAAACGCATTTTCACAAGGAATTGGAAAAACTGGAAGTTCAAATCATGAAGATGTTCGCCTTGACTGAGAGGGCCTTGAATGCCTCGGTCAAGGCATTGATGGAGCGAAGCGACTCCCTGGCTGAAGAGGTCATTCAAGGGGATCAGGCCATAAACGCTCTGGAAGTTGAAATCGAAGAGAGTATTTTGCACATTTTGGCCTTGTGGCAACCTGTGGCTTGGGACTTGCGTTTTGTCATGGGCTGTTCCAAGATTGCCAACGACCTGGAGCGGCTGGGAGATCAAGCCACGAATATTGCTGAACGAGCCCTCATGCTCAATCAACGCCCAAAATTGACTTTGATGAATGCCGTGCAGTCCCTGGCCGATGTTTCTCTGTGCATGTACAGGAGTGTCATAGATGCCTTTTCCAAGCTGGATTGTGATCAGGCTGCGCAGGTCTGCGGGCAGGATAATACGGCAGATGACTTAAATATCAAGATTATCCGCTGCCTGATCGATTTCATGAGCAGTGAAAACGTGATAGTGGAGAGGGCAGTGCATACAGTCATTGTGGCCAACTCTTTAGAAAGAGTCGGGGATTTGTCCACCAATATTGCAGAGAATATCTATTTCATTGTTCAGGGCATTAATGTAAAACATTCCAATCGGTTTGATTCCAAATGCTCCTAGATCTGCCCTTACAAATCCCCATGCTGATTACGAGGCGAATATGAATGCAAAACGTCGGTATGTTTTCGAAATGTCTAAAAAAGAACTGGGAGATTTTCTCCGTTTTTTAGCTGAAAGTCTGGAAAATGATCAGGCAACACAGGTTGCTGAATACGGCCTGGATTTGGCCAATATGCGCAAATTGAAGTTCAGCGCCAAGACATGGCCGGATGACCCCTTTCAGGTGAAAGTCAAAATCACGCCTTGGCAGACTGAGGATAGCGAAGACGAAGAAAGCGAAGAGGATGCATACGCCAGACTCAAAAAACGGATGAAGGCCTATTACAAGGAACTGCATGCCAACCTGCTGGCCAACCAGCAGCCTTCCAGGGAAATCGTCTCGGTTTTCCTTCAAGACTGCTATCGGATGACTGCATTCCAAGGCTATGGAGACGAGTATTACCAGGTATTCACCCAGGCTTGTCATGAATTTCAAAAGGCTTTTGACCAGGAGGAGCTCAAGGGCATGCAGCGGGCTTTTGATCGGATCGAGTCCTTGAAAGACCGTTGCCATGAAAGGTATAAATAAGTCGAGTAGTTATTCAAGATGATCACTCATTGAATTCGAATACTCATTTGTGAGTCAGACATGTTCATCCCCAATTCCCAATATCCGGCCCTGGCTCCTGATTCGGTTCCAGAGGAAGTCAGTGAGCAGGATGAGGCCATCTTTTGGCGGATCAACAGCACTGTTTTGACCGCCGGGCAAGAGCATCAGGTTTGTGTCCCGCAGACCGTCTACCCCCGGCAGCGGGAAGTCCTGGCCGTTCATTGGCATCCGGAGTTTGTGCCCATTGATCTGGCAATCACCCGTTTGCAGACCATGTTTCCCAATCGTGAGCAGGAACTGATAATTCCCACCCAGCACAATGTCCTTCTGTCCCACGCCGGATACGCCGGGGTGGAAGTCGATTGTTATTCCAGGTGTTTTAACCAAAAGGTCCAGCTTCTTCTTCACTTGACCCAAGAAAAAGGTGATCAGGCCGGTGTGTTGCAGTCCATGCTGGAGCACACCAGGCAGTACCGGGCAACGCAGCTTCTGGATTTCATCAACACATTCACCCAACCGGTGCAGGAGCCTCTGGAGGCAGCCGCCCGAGTGACCGGAGCAGATGATGATCTGATCCGCTTTATTTCCGTTTATGTCCGCAAACTGGATTCCTTGCTCCAAAAGTATATTGGTGAATTGCCCTTGAATGTGGTCAAAAATAAAATGGTTCGTAATTTTTTTCATGCCCTGCGCCCGTTTCATGGCCATCAGCTTATCGATCGGGCGCTGAATTTCCTTCAGGAAGTCAAGAGGGAAGTAAAGCGGCAATTTCCCCTGCAGTATTTTTTTCGGACCTCGGAAGTGATAGAAGAAGCCCGGGGATTAGGGGCCGGCATTGTTGTTCCCCATCCTGAGCAGTTCTGGCCCATTCTCCTGGCTGAATACGATGTAGACGGATATGAGGTATGGAATCCGCAATCCCTTCGCTATACAGATTTTTTGATCAGTGTGGTGATCAAAAAAAATAAGGAGCGTTCCGTCTCCAGAGCACCGCTTTTGATCTTCATGGGCGACGATACCCATATGGGGGAAAAAGTCAGAGACGAAACAGAAACCGACCCATCCAAAGCGGACCGGGAAATTGGATACCAGCCGGCCTGGGATGACTGGGAGGTACGCAAGCACCTGCTGCGGAACGGAAACAGCCGCAGAGAAGTCATTGCAGAGTACAAGGCCAGATTGCAGGGATAATTCCTGTTTGCAGCATAAGAACCAAAAAGGAGATAAGGGTTCATGGCCGAAGGCAAAGAGTTTTTTCATGAGTCTGTCCAAGATGCCTCCAGTGTGCAGGATCTGCTGCAAGCGTTGCAGGAGGCCATGGCCCAGCAGCGGATTGTCCTGTCCGCACAGGGGCAAGAGATGATCCTGACCCCGGCATCCTTGCTCCATCTGTCCATCAGAGGGAGCCGGAAGGGGGTCAGCAACAAGCTGGAAATTAAGATCGTTTGGGAGGATAGAGCGGTTTCGGATGAAGGGCAGGACAGCGATTTGTCAATAAGTTCTTCATAATCGGATAACCGATACGTATTTTCTGATAATTGGCTAAAAACAACTCTCCAAGCCTTGTGCAGCAAATACATGACAGCGTGCGGCCTTCACGACAATTTTCAATTCCTCATTCTGGAAGTCATCAGGCATATCCGGCAGACGTCGACCTTTCTTTTGGCACCAGAGGCAGAACTCTATGAATATATTGTCTCCAGAGACGATTATATAGATAATTTGAAAAACAGCATTGAAAATGCCTGCTATACGCATATCGCCTCTGCCTCCCAAAACAGACTGTCCACCCAGGCCATCAACACGTACCGAAGCATGCAGACCATTGCGGTCAATCTGGAGCGGATCGCAGACTACTGCGTGAATATTGTCCATCAGGTGCAATACCTCTCTGATGCCGGACTTTTGCAGGCCTACGATTATCAGAGCATGATCCGGGAGATACTAGCTGCCATGGATGAGATTCACGGGGCTTTGCAAAACAAGAGTCTGCCCCGGGCCTTGCGTATTTGCCGTTCTGAGAATGCCCTGGACCTGATGTGCAAGGCCAGGTTTGATCGAATCATGGATGAACTGCAAGAGGGGCCGGAACGTCCAGGAGACTACATTACCGTGGTTTTCATAATCCGTTACCTGGAACGGATTGGTGATTCACTGCTGAACATCGGGGAAGCCATTCTTTTTGCTGTTATTGGTGAGAAGATTAAAATCCATCAATTTGAGGCCTTGCAGCAGAACTTGAATAAATCCGGCCTGCCTACAGAGCTGTCGGAAATGGATTTTCGCTACATCTGGGGGTCCCGCTCAGGATGCCGGATAGGGAGGGTGGAAAATAAGGATCAACCCAAATCCAAACAAGGATCGATTTTTAAGGAAGGGGTTTCCAAAAAAATCCACAGGGAGAAAGAGTGCCTGGAGCGATGGCAAGGTATCTTCCCCGGACTGGTTCCGAAAATCTTCAGTTTTTATGAGGATCCAGACCAGGACACCGCCTCTCTTCTCTTGGAACTCCTGCCTGGATGCACAATTGACGAGACTGTGTTGACCACGGACATGGACACGGTAAAAAATACCTTTTTTATCCTCCGCGAAGTCCTGGAAGAGGTCTGGACCCAGACTCTGGTCTGGAATAAAGTCCAAACCAGCTTTATCCCTCAATTGCGCACACGTATGGAAGCAGTTTTAAGTGTTCATCCCAATTTTTTGCGCCAAAGGCAAGGTATCGGGCATGCAGATATACTGTCCACAAATGAGCTTCTTCAAGCCGGAGCAGAGATTGAACAGCAGCTGTCGGTCCCTTTTTCGGTCTTTATTCATGGTGACTTTAATGCCAATAATGTGGTCTATAGCCACACCGAACAAAAGATTCATTTTATAGATCTGCACCGTTCGACCCAGGACGATTTTGTCCAGGATGTTTCGGTCTTTTTGGTCTCTAATTTCCGAATCCCGATCTTTAATCCTAGCCTGCGGTTTCGATTGAACTGGCTCAATGCCGGGATGTTCCGTTTTGCTCGGGATTTTGCCTGGAAGAAGAAAGACACGGCCTTTCATGCTCGACTGGCCCTGGCCCTGGCCAGGTCATTTTATACTTCAACCCGTTTTGAGCTCAATACCACATTTGCCAAAAGTATGTATCTTCGTTCCCATTTTCTTTTGGACCGGCTGGTGGCCCATCAGGGACTGCCCTGGGAAGATTTTGTTTTTCCGGTCGAGGTGCTGTATTATTGATGAATGATGCAAAATAGGATTTGGTAGTAGGGGCGAATAATCATTCGCCCTCTTTGCCAGTCATACGCAGAGGTCTGACTGGTTATCCCAATGATGAAAGGCTGCAGGCAGTACAATCTCATTCGAGCTCATACGAGGTGTTTTTGTTGTCCTGGAGGATTTGTCGTGTACAGAATAGGCGTGGTTGGAACTCCCGGAGGAAAGTCTTCGGAATGGCTGGCCGATGAGGTTCAAGCTCAAACCGGGCATCGCCTTCTGGTGGATATGGAAGCCGTGACCCTGGATTTGGAGCAAAAAACCGCCTATTTTCAAGGCCAGAACCTCATGGCTTTGGACGGCCTGATGGTCAAAAAGATTGGGAACAGGTATTCGCCTGATCTTTTGGACCGGTTGGAAATTCTGCGCTTTTTGCACCGGCGCGGTTTGCCTGTTTTTTCTGCTCCGGAGAGCATGATGCGGGTGGTGGATCGCTTGAGCTGTACCGCGGCTCTTCGTTTAGCCGGTATAGCCATACCTACGACCGTGGTGACCGAGGATATCCAGGCGGCCAAGCAAGCAGTACAGCGATTTCAAGAAGCGGTCTTGAAGCCGTTGTACACCTCAAAAGCCAGGGGGATGCGGCTCATAAAGGATTCAGAATATCTTGATCAGGAAATCCGGGAATACAAGGCGGAAAATGCCATAATGTACATTCAAAAAAAGATAGAACTCAATGGACGGGATTTGGGCCTGGCCTTTTTAGGCGGAGAATATGTGACGACCTATGCCCGGTGCAGCCAGGGGACATCGTGGAATACAACCACGGCCAATGGAGGTAAGTACCAAGCCTATACTCCCGGATCTGAGAGTATTGACCTGGCTGCCAAGGCCCAGGGCCTGTTTGATTTGGATTTTACCTGTGTTGATGTGGCTGAAACAGAGGATGGACCGTTGGTTTTTGAGGTCTCGGCCTTTGGCGGATTTCAGGGTATCTATGAGGCCCAGGGCATTGATGCCGCCGGCATGTTTACATCCTATGTGCTGGACAAGGTCAAGCAGAAGGGAACAAAACAGGATCTGGGATAAAAATAAGATGAAACGGCGGATGTGGGAAAAGACGGCAAAAGAGATGGCAGCGGCAAAGAAAGGAGATGACCAAGGAAAGAACCACCACGCCCAGGACAAGCCGATTGACGACGCCCGGTCCTATGGCGATGAGCCCAAAGCCGAGGATGCTCCCGATGATGGAATGGGTGGACGAGACGGGCAAAGCAGTCAATATACGTGCATAGATCACCATCTTCAGGGACAGGACTTTTGGACCCAAATGTACAGATGGACAAAATCCTCGTCCAGTGAGAACTGCCTTCCTAATAAATCAAGTCGATATGTGTTGCAAGAAACAAGATACAGCCAGATTGGCCAGGTACAGAAAAAATCCCGCCCTGGGTCCGAACATTCTGTTCTTCAGCGGCGGCAGTGCCTTACGGGCAGTGAGCCGGCAGCTCATTGCCTACACGTACAATTCAGTACATATCATTACTCCTTTTGATTCCGGTGGAAGTTCAGCCGGACTGCGAAATGCCTTTGCCATGCCCGCAGTGGGGGATATCAGGAATCGACTCATCGCTTTGGCCGACCCGGATTTTCCCGGCAATGAAGTTGTGCGCGCCCTTTTTGCATACCGATTGGCCCGGTTGGAAAAAAGGGATAGGCTGCGTGCATTGCTTTTAGATCTTGTCCACGGCCGACATCCAATGATGTGTGCTCTTCCTGCAGCAATGCAGGAAATCGTCAGCCATCATCTGGGGGTTTTTTATCAGCAGATGCCTGAAGATTTCGACCTGTCTGGAGCCAGTATCGGCAATTTGATACTTGCAGGTGGCTATCTGGAAAATCAGCGGGATTTAAATTCCGTGATTTCTTTCTATTCCCGCCTGGCTTGGGTAAGAGGTCATATCCGTCCGGTGGTGCAGGGAAATTATCATTTAGGGGCCGTATTGACCAATGGGCAAATGGTCATTGGTCAGCACCTGCTGACCGGGAAGCAGTCAGAACAGATTGCAAGCCCTATTCAGTCCATTTTTTTGACCCACGGGCTGGACTGTCCGGAACCCTGTACTGCTCCAGCTGATGAGGGTATCTCAGAGCTGATAGCCCAAGCGGATCTCATCTGTTTCCCAATGGGCAGTTTGTTTACCAGTGTGTTGGCCAATATCCTGCCTCAAGGGGTAGCTGAAAGCATTCAAAAAGCACGATGTCCAAAAGTCTTTGTACCCAATACGTTTTACGATCCGGAATCCTTTGGCCTTTCTCTCCAGGATCAGATTCGGATACTGCTGAATGTACTTCAGACCAGGACAGGCAGTCCATGCGGATTGGATTATGTCCTTATGGATACGCTGGTCGAAAGATATCCTGGCGAAATAAGCTTAAATGAAATACGTTCCATGGGGGTGGATGTGCTCAGCAGGCAATTGGTCACTCCCAAAACTGCTCCGGGTATCGCCCCAGAACGCCTGGTTCAGGCTTTGCTTTGTTTAGGATAGGATAGAGGCTGTGACATTTTGAAAATAACTGTTTTTCAAGGAAAAGCGCTATGCAACCCTGACTCAGGTGAGCAGGGACTTGGGGGTGGCCAAGAGCAGGGCCACGGCCTTGATCGATGCTTTATTAGTGGGTAAGGGACGGGCTGAACGGCATCCGGATCCGCACGATGCACGGATCAGAGTGATTGCCTTGACCCGCAGTGGACAGCAAAAACTCGATGCAGTCCGGACGTATCAAGCCACTGTCCATGAACAGGTATTGCGCAAAATGACCGCCAAGGAACCGGACCAGATCCTGACCTGTCTGGAAAAGCTGAAATATTGTATGGAACTGGTCAAAGAAGAATTGGAGGAAAGCAGAAAAGATGTAATCCAGATGCACTTTTCCGGCACAGGGGACGTGGACGATCTTGAGCCAGGACGGCAGATCCAGGCCAAAGAGTTTGGCCATCTTCAGGGCCTCCAGGGAGGAATTCTCACAGCAAAAGGCAACGATACTCGGAGTCTCGGCCTTTGCGCTCAAGGACAAATCCAGCTGGCTCTTGATGCCGTTATCCTCAAAGCCCATAATCTGAATTGCATCCTGAGGACATTCGCTGGCGCAAATGCCGCAGGCCTGACAGGCAATCGGCGATATGACCGGCTTATCCTCCCAGGAGATGGCTCCGTGGGGGCAGCAGCGGTAGCAGGTGAGGCAAAAGCAGCATTTTTCCTTATCCACTACCGCCCTGGCTTCAGGTACGAGTTTGGTCCCGTCTCCAAGAAACTTGTGGACCTCCAGGGCTGCATTGGCCGCATCGACCCAGGCCGGGGAAAGATCGGCCACATCCCTGCTCCCGCCAACCACAAAGATGCCTTCACGGTTCGAACGGACGGGGAAGCAATGGACATTGTTCTCCTGCAAGAAATTTAAATAAGGTGCGTATTCAGTTTTGTGTAAATAATTTCAGTGAGTTCGGTCCAGATCTGATGTGTTTTGCAGTGTTCCATGCGCGGACAGGGGGTATTGTTCACCCAGCAATTGACCAAATCCAGGTCGCCTTCCAGGACCCGGACTACATCCCCTAAATAAATCTCGTCCAGGGGTTTGGTCAAACGGTGTCCGCCATGAGGCCCCCGTTTGCCGGTCAGATACCCTCCCTGTTTGAGGATGCGGGTGATTTTTTCCAGATATTTTAATGAAATGTCTTGACGATGGGCAATTTCATGCAAGGAAACCGCCTGACCTTGACTGTGCATGGCGATATCCAAGAGCAACCTAATGCCGTACCGGCTTCGAGTGGAGACTTTCATGCATAGTCCTCACGATTTCCAGGCAGACAACCCTTATGGAGAACCGTTGAGAGGCAGGATGCTTGGCAAAAGTTCATTCCATTGACGGGGTTTTTGTCTGCTACATCACGGTGCTATTTTCTTGCTGGCCTTAAATAGCACACATTTCAGCCCTCCTGCAAGCAATGGATGTTTCCGGAAAAAATAAGAAAGGCAGAGGCTTCCGGTCAGCAAAAGACCGGAAGCAGCTCTGCCTGATGGGTTATGGCCTCCTTGCAACCGTCTGCTATGCATGTCTAGGACGCAGGCTCCTGTTTTTCCAGTTCCGCGATGCGCTGTTCAAGGGTAGACAAGGCATCGCGCAGTGAATTTGCTTCTTGTTGGAGCATATTTTTTTCCTGATCCAAACTCATGGGCGGCGCGATTCCGGGGCCATATCCTCCATAATAGAGCCCTGGAGCCATGCCCCAGAAAGGTCCAAAACCTGGTCCTCTGCCCCGGCCGAAGCCACGACCAAAGCCGCGTCCTCGGCCGAAGCCTTGGCCACGACCAAAACCCGGGGTCATAGCTCCCGGCCGATTTGATCCGGCGCAAAATCCAGCGCCCCTTCCGGTCATTGGTCCCATTCCCATGGGTCCTGTTCGATCTCCTCCTGGCATATGACACCTCCTGTCTTTTTTTGTCTTTGCGTGGACAACAGTGAAAATTTAGGTTCACAAGCCCGATTTTCATCGGTCTTTTCCTTACACCCTGGCAAGTATGCGGGAGGCTTTTTTGATCAGCGCCAATCGGTTCATTGAAAATACATCAGGTACCTTGGGGAGGATTCAGGCCGTATTTGGCCAATTTTCGGTACAATGTGCTTTTGTGTATGCCCAGGCTTTTGGCCGCCTGGGAGCGGTTGTATCCGTTTTGTTCCAAAGCCTGCATGATGGCCTTGGCTTCAGCCGTGTGGACCGCTTCACGGGCAGCTCCAGGAGAAGAAGGGGGTTCAGCGTGCAGACCCTGAACTGCCTCTGGAAGGTGCTTCGGCTCAATACGTTACTCGTCCGGAGAGGGGGAAGGATGAGCAGTCCATGGATGTTCCTCCTTGGCCTTGTCCACGGTTATATTGTTCTTGGGTGTAATGTGCCGGTCCGCCAATGGCGGGACTGGTTTTCGTGTTGTCAATCATAAGGAGGCTTTTTATGCGCCTGGTAATTATTGGTGGTGATGCGGCCGGAATGAGTGCTGCCAGTCGATTCAAACGAAAATCCCCGGACTCAGAAGTCATTGTATTGGAACAGACCCATGATGTCTCCTACAGCGCGTGTGGCATGCCGTATAATATAGCTGTTCCAAAACGGCCCATAGATGACTTGGTTGTCCGGTCAGCTCACGTCTTTGAACAAAAGCTGCATATTGACCTCCGCCTGGGGCATAAGGTCATCCGCATCGAACCAGAGGGCAAAAACGTCATTGGTCAATCGGCGCAAGGAGAATTTGCGTTGACCTATGACAAGCTGCTCATCGCCACCGGGGCTTCACCCATAATGCCGGATATACCGGGGACTGATCTGCCCGGAGTCATGGCCTTAAAACGCCTGGAGCACGGGCGGGCCATCAAAGAGTATCTGGCAGAACACACCGTGGACAGGGCAGTGATTATCGGCATGGGCTACATTGCCCTGGAGATGGCCGAAGCCCTTCGGGCAAGTGGCATACAGGTGGCTATGGTCAAGCCAAGACCCAGGCTTTTGCCCTGGATGGACCATGAGTTATCAAGCATGATCAAAACAGAACTCACTGATCATGGTGTCGAACTTTATGCCGGTCAGTCTGTCCAATCCCTAAGTGCCGGGCCAAAAGGATTACAGGTTCAGTGCTCGGAAACCACATTATCAGCCGACTTTGTTTTGTCTGCAATCGGGGTCAAACCCAACAGTGAATTAGCCCAAGAGGCCGGACTTGATCTGGGACCCAACAAGGCCATTGCTGTAGACCGGAGTATGCGTACCTCTGATCCGGACATTTACGCCGCAGGAGACTGCGCCGATGCCTTTCATCTGGTGACCAAAGAACGGACCTGGATTCCGCTTGCTCTGCGGGCCAACCGGGCTGGATGGGCGGTAGCCGATCATCTTTTGGGACATGAAGTGGATATTCCTGGTGTTGCCGGTACCTCTGTTTTTAAGGTTTTTGGTCTGGAGGTGGCCACAACCGGACTCAGTGCCAAGCAGTCCTCGGAGTATGGTTTTGATCCACGAACTGCAACCATCGAGTCCGTGAACCAGGCCCATTCCTATCAAGGAAAGACCGAGCCGATTAAGGCCCATATGATCGTGGATGCAAAGAGCAGACGTCTGCTCGGGGCCCAGATGGTGGGCAGAGGGGGAACAGCGCTGCGCATCAATGCGGCCGCAGTGGCTCTTTCTGCTGCAATGCAAGTTGACGATTTCTGCCAGTGCGATCTGGCCTACGCCCCACCTTTTGGACCGGTCTGGGATCCCTTGCTCACTGCGGCCAATCAGGTTTTGAAGAAACTGTAGTCGTTTTCTGCGGTTTAGAATTTTACTGACCACCCGGCTGAGGCAAAGGCAAAGCGTTCCTGGAAATGCTGATAACAGAGGGCAGCGCCTTGCTGACCAGTGCAATGGGAGACGGCAACCAGGTTCAATCCAAATTCTTCAAAGGCCTGGATGGAAGCGTGAAGCTGCTCCCCGGGTCCGCCCATAAAGCGCAGATGGGTCCCTCCGATAACGGCATGAAAACGTGAATGACCGGTTTTTTCTGCGAAGTGGTTGAGCACATTCACCGCACCGGCATGGGCGCAGCCCAACAGAACCACCGGCCCTTTGTCCGTTTCAATAAGTAAACTGGCGTCGTCCAACAAGGGATCAGGGACAAGTTCTCCGCCCTGTTTGATGTGTAACCTGCTGTCCGGATGTTCGAACCGGGTCTTTCTGGGGACTTCCCCGGAAAAGAATATTCCTGGAGCCACTTCCTTAAATTCGCGGAGGAAAGAGAGACGGGCCTGAAGAGTTGTCTCCAGATACTCCTGTCTGTACTTTATTCCAATGAAAACCGTTTGTTTGCCTTTGGGGGTATCCAACTGGGCATACTTAGGAACAAAGATGTCTGGATGGGCAATGACTTCTGTTTCCCGGGGAGGATACAAGACTGCCGGCAGGCCACCAGTATGATCGTAATGACCGTGACTGAGGATTACTGTAGGAATAGAGCTCAGATCAATGCCCAGTATATGAGCATTGTTGGCTAGGGCCATTCCCTGTCCGGTGTCAAAAAGGATCCGTTCACCGTTTCTTTCAATCAGGGCTGAGAAGCCATGTTCACCCATAAGGCCCATTGGGCCGGCCGCAGTGTTTTCGCACAAGATGGTTATCTTGGTTTGGGTCATGATATGCGCCTCCAAAGATGTTGCAATGATACCCAGTGATTTTCTCTTTATTTTCAATATAACATGAAATGATGGACTGTGTCCAAAACAATTTCAGACTATTACGGAGTGTTTTCACCCAGTCTTATTGGACCGGAATACGCATTTTTTTCCTGAAAAAGAAAAATTTTTGCTTGACCCAGACGGTGTTTGCACTTAATATGCAAACGGGCTGTCCACGGGGACTGCCTTTTCGTCCATTTTTTTTACTTTTCGAGGAGTAGAAGAGCTATGAGTAAGAAGATGTATGTTGGGAATCTACCTTTTTCTTCCACTGAAGACGATCTCCGCGATCTGTTTTCACAGTATGGCGAGGTACAATCTGCAAACATTATCTATGACCGGGAAACAGGACGTTCCCGTGGATTCGGCTTTGTAGAAATGGCCGAAGAAAGTGCAGATTCGGCTATGGAAGCATTAAACGGCAATGAATTTGGGGGACGGACCTTGCGGGTCAATGAAGCCAGGCCGCGTTGGTAGATTCTCAGTGTGGATACTCCAGTTTCTTCACTTAAGTTGATACCTAAACGTCCTGATTTTTCAGGGCGTTTTTTTATCTTGAACCAAAAAGCTTTAAAGACAGTCGTTCGCTCTCTTGACAAGGGTTTACCCTGATTTATTTTTAGCGAAAAGGAAATGGTACATGGTATCAAAACAGGAGGTGAATGCTATGCTCAGGAAATATTTGCCTGAATTGCGCAAGCGGTCCCAAGAGGTACAGCGCCCGCAAAATCTGTTTGATATGATGGAATCTTTTTTCAATGAACCCTTTGAACGTATGCCTTTTGCCGAGTTCAGTTATCCGCAGGTCAATGTGAGTGAAGACGAAAAAGAAATCACTGTCAAAGCGGAATTGCCGGGTTTATCTTCCAAAGACATTGATATATCTATTCGGCAAAACAACCTGATTCTGCAAGGCGAGAAACAGTTTGAGGACGAGGAAAAAAACAAAAATTATCACCGCATAGAATGCAGCTATGGTTCTTTTTATCGGACAGTTCCACTGCCTACCGAGGTAGATGCGGATAAGGTGAAAGCCAAGTTCAAAGACGGGATTTTAACTGTGTCTCTGCCCAAGGCTGAGGGCGCACAGCGAAAGAAAATTGAAATTGAATCCTAAAGGATTTGAAGCAAAAAAGCCGGGACATTGTTCCCGGCTTTTTTTTTTTTGATCTCGCCCACTAGTGAAAAATCAACCCTAATCTGTCGCTCCCTCTTCTTCGTCCTCCCTTGAGGGAGCGTGCCCGCCAAGGCATGAGGATTATTACTGAAGAACTGAACAGTTCTGGTAACTTGCCCCCGAGCTCATCTTTGGCTAGTATCCGAGCTTTGCTGTAACGGCTAATGGCCTTTGGGAGAATAATAAACAAAGGATGTTCAATGAAAACAGGAAGCTGCATCAAGAAAGGTCTGTCTGGTTCCTGGATAGTGTTTTGTATCACATTGATTGTGTTGTTTGGTTTCATCATTTCACCTGGGTGGTGCGGAAATGGCAATGTGTCCGGCGATGCGAGTTGGAAACGCCAGTACGTTCGTTTGGGGCTGTCCGAACATCTCAGCTACAAAATCTTTTCCAAAGCCATGTCCGGTTTTCAAAAATGGGATTTCACCAAGAAGAATGTCCTGACCATCATCGACTTTACGCAGCCCTCAAATGAAAAGCGTTGTTATGTGCTTGATCTGGACAATGAGCGGCTTCTCTATTGTACCTATGTGGCCCATGGCCGGAATAGTGGCCTCACCTATGCCAGCGAATTTTCCAATATTCCGAACTCATATCAAAGCAGTCTGGGCTTCTTTCGGACCGCGGAAACCTATCGGGGCAAGCATGGGTATTCCTTGCGTTTGGACGGTTTAGAGTCAAAGATCAATGATCTTGCCCGGGAACGGGCCATTGTCATTCATGCAGCAGATTACGCTGAAAAGCGATTCCTCCAGGCGCATGGACGCCTGGGGCGAAGCCTGGGATGTCCTGCTTTGCCTCCTGCCGTGAACTCGGACATTATTGACCGGATCAAAAGTGGCAGTTGCCTCTTTGTTTATGCAGATGACAGAGAGTATCTGACCAGTTCATCGGTTTTTTCTTCACCCAACAGCTAATTTTTGCTCAGATTTTGTGCTCCATCGGAGCGTGGAATCAGCGCCCTAGCAAGCAAGGAAAACGGGGATGCTCAAAGGCGGGGTATACTTGGATGTGGAAAATTTGACCCGAAACGGCGGATGGGGCATGCGTTTCGGTGTCATTGCCGAATTGGTCAGGGCTCAAGGGGTGCAGATGCTGCGGGCCAATGCGTATGTGGCTGCCGATTTTGACCGTGAAGCCTCAGATCCGGAATATGCACGCAGGAACAAAGAGTTTCGAAACGCCATCCGCAGATCGGGATTTCATTTGCTGGTCAAAAGGGTCCGCAGGTTCATAAACGAGGATGGCGAGACCATACTCAAGGCCAATGCTGATCTTGATCTGGCAGTTGATGCCTTGGTCCAGTCCGAGAATCTGGATTATATCCTTTTAGGTACTGGAGATGGAGATTTTGTCCGCCTGGTCAGGGCCCTGCAGAACAGGGGGCGGCGGGTGGATATTTTGTCTTTTGCCCATACCAGCAATGAACTGCGGTATGAAGCGGATTTTTATTTTTCCGGATTTTTGATTCCCAATCTTTTGGAAGCCGACGACGGGGATAGGCGCTATCGCGGGGTGCTCTACTCGGTTTCTCCGGAAAGGGGATACGGATTCGCCCGGGTCCGAACAGGCCTGAAGTTTCAGGACGTGGTGTATGATGTCTTTTGTCACATCAATGAATTCCAGGAGCATATAACGAATGAAGAATTCATAAACTACAAAAACCGGGAGACCGTGCTGGAAATGGATCTCATCCAGCAGAGCGACGGCCGGTACAAGGGAGAACGAATCAAGGAATATGTCTGGGGGAGCTAAAAAATTTTCGAATTGGGTTTTATGCTCTGAACAATTGTCGATGGCATACGTTTCCTGCCGCCTACCACCATCTCCACCCCCTTTTTGACCTCTCGCCTCGTCGCCATTTCCATGGAGGAATTGGGTCGGGCTCGATCCACAAGCCTCGATCTTGATTACGAGCTCTGTATTCCAGGGTTTTCCATGTCCTGCATATGTCCTGATCGCAGTATTGGTCATAGACCCAGGCCAGACCAGCGGCAAGCAAAGCTGCCGACAACTCCCGGCTTTCCTTTTGGACCCGGGCCACTAAACGATTATAACGGTCCCTCTCCACAGGGAGGAGGGTGACCGGACGCAGCCATACCTCCCATGCAGTTTTTAAGCGAGCTGTGAAGCCATAGGCCTGTTCCGACTCAGGGCAATCGATACCATAGACCCGAACGCGCTGCAGATGAAAGTTTTGGTCCACAACAGTTACTGTGTCACCGTCGGTCACCCAAAGGACAAAAGCGGATACAGCCCAGGACGGAGATACTGGGCCTATTGTGCCAATGAGAACTGCAATGCCTATGCAGACTGGAGGAAGTGAAAGGCGTTGCATAAGCTGCTGATTTAGAAAGGCTGCCGGAGCCAATAAAGCCGAATGGCTTCCCGGACTGTGCTTGCGGCCAGATGGGCACAGTGTTCCTTGTCTTCCGGCAAATAACCCAGGATGGACATGACATCCATCTGCTCCATGCCCGCAGCTTCTTCCAGTGTCTTGCCTTCAGCGAGCTCACAGGCCGCGTCTGCGCTGACAATACTTGGACCGCAGCCAGTGGTTTTGAACATGGCCTGCTTGATGACATCATCCTGGATATCGAAAAAGATCTGAATTTTATCCCCACAGCTTCCGGTGAGCTCAGCCTGGGTGGATGGGGAGTCAAGGCTGCCCATGTGTACTGGATTCAGCCAGCGTTTGTAGAACGGGGTTCCGAATTCTTCTTTTGTCTGTTCAAAGATCTCGTTTTGGAGATTGGCCACAAAGGAATCTAGAGGATCGGTCATTGATGTCTACCTCCCAACATACTCAAATATTGATAAATTGATATTTTTTCCTCCAAAAAATGTATAAACCAATTCGCATTTCTTGACAAGAAGAGCGATCAAGCCGCCAGTGCCGATACATCGGCACTGACCGAAACTGATTTACGAAAAGCTTATGACCTTTGTCTTCTCATCGGTTATCAAGTCCACAATCTCGGCAGCCCCGGCAATGCGGGCTCCTTCATCAGCTCATCAGGCGCAACCAGGCGCTTGTCCGCACATGCCTTGCACACAAGGATCTTTCCATACACAGCGGGGCGGTTTTCATCTTTTGGCAGATACATTGCCTGAATCCCAGGGCTGTGTTAAAAATCCTTTTTACATGTGTTTACCTCTATCGAAACATAGAGAGAAACAGTTTTGAAGGTAAAGGAGACAAGGCAGATGTTGGGTCGAGAACTGAATGCATATTGGAAAACTGTTGTGGATACAATTCAAGAGGGCATCATGATCGTTGATACCCATGGAAAAATTGTGTCCGCAAATAAGGCCTTAGAGCACATGACCGGGTATACCAGTGCCGAATTGGTAGGGCAATCCTGTCAAATCCTGAACTGTGATATCTGCAACGCCGTCAGGGGCCTGGAAGATGAGCATTGGTGTACATTGTTCCGCTCTGGGGAGATCTCCATGCGCCAGTGTTCCATTGAGCGCAAAGATGGAGGAAAGACCCCGGTGTTGAAAAACGCTACCCTCCTTCGGGAGGATGATGGACAGGTTATTGGAGCGGTTGAGACCTTGACCGAGATATCCGAGATTGTGGAAAAAGATCACCAGATCGAGGCTTTTCGCCGGGCATTGAGTACTGAAGACGGCTTTCACGGTATTCTGGGAAAATCTGCACCAATGCGTCACATTTATGAATTGATAAAAAATGCTGCCTATTCCGATGCTCCGGTGATCGTGTATGGCGAAAGCGGAACCGGGAAAGAACTGGTGACAGAGGCAATCCATGCCGAGAGTCCACGGAGTTCGAAGCCTTTGGTCAAGGTCAATTGTGCTGCCTTGACTGAATCACTCTTGGAGAGTGAAATTTTCGGCCATGTCAAAGGGGCCTTTACCGGTGCCTATACCCATCGGCAGGGCCGTTTTGAGGCCGCCCATGGGGGGTATATCTTTTTGGATGAAATCGGGGATCTGCCTCTTTCCACTCAGGTCAAGCTGCTTCGGGTCTTAGAGGATAAGGTCATTGAAAGAGTGGGGGACAATAAACCGATTCAAGTGGACGTCAGGATTATAACCGCTACCAATCGAAATCTGCAGGAGCTGGTCAGGCAAGGGAGTTTCCGCCAGGATCTGTATTACAGGATCAACGTGGTCCCCATTCACCTCCCACCTTTGCGGCAACGGCCCGAAGATATCCCTCTATTGGCCGACCATTTTTTCCAGCGCATCAAGCTCAAGACCGGAAAACCGTTGAAAGGCATAACTCCGGAAGCAATGGAAGCCCTGACCAGCTATTCATGGCCGGGAAATGTTCGGGAATTAAAAAGTGTCTTTGAATACGCATTTGTGGCCTGCGCCCAGGGAATGATTCAACCCAATCACCTTTTGCCCCATATTTTCCAAACAGCCATATCCCGGGAAAGCCGGGCTGGGGATGCGCCAGTGAAAGATGAACAGGTAAAGCAAGAGCTTATTCGAGCCTTGAGACAGTCTGGTGGCAATCAGTCAGAAGCGGCCAGAATTTTGGGTGTATCCAGGGTAACCGTGTGGAACCGGATGAAAAAATATAATATTCATGTCCAGAATGTTGTGGAACCCTAAGTGTGAGTCCAGGGCAGTACTGCACTCCCCAGAGTCTATGTGGCAGGGAAAGAGTTGTTGGCTGCGGGGCAGGTCTGAATGCCTGCCCTTTTTTGTGACTATCCATCCGCCGCTTTGCAGGCGGATTTGGGATACTAAAAATTAAATACCGTGGATTCAGCCGAGATATCAATGATGGCCGGGGCCCCTCCAAGGTACATGTTGGGAAAAAACCGGCTCTCGTCTACCTGACGAGATTTGGCACAAGGGATTCAGACCCCGATGGGGATTTCCTTATTCACCAGGGTGGGAAGATAATCATTGGGACAGTCGCCGGTGACCGTTTTCAGGTTCATATCCCGCTTGGAGTTGGCCCATTCCACTCCACTGTCAATCAAAAACAGATCTACCTGATGCCCCTTGTCCACAGCTACCTTGGCAAACTGAAAACAGCGGGTAGCTGCCTCGTTGCTGTCTTGACTGAGAAGAAAAAGATAACGGGCCATAAACACCTCCTGTAAAAAGTTTGAGAAGGTTTGTGAGGTGATTGCAGAAAAACAAGGGAAAAATAAAGAAATACATTTGATCCACCAATGGACAATGCATTATCTTTTCCTCCAGGTCAAAGGAAACCAAAAAAAATGCTGACAACCAGAAGCAGAACAAATAACCTTGCATCAGAGGCCGGTTGTAGCTGGTCAACAGCTATTTTTTATGGTTATCAGGAACTGATTGCGAACCCTTTTTTTATCTGCCCCCAATCGGTATCGTTTTCCATGCTTCGTTAGCAAAAGCGTGTCTGTGCTTTGGCAGACATGTGGGTTAGCGTGAACGGATACTTGTCAATAGAAGAAATAAGAGTTATTATTCTTTTTGGATTAATCAAATGGTTATTCACAAACAAGCGAAAAAAGGAGACACTCATGGCAAAACTCAAAGGCACCAGGACAGAACAAAATATTCTCACCGCTTTTGCCGGTGAGTCCCAAGCAAGAAACAGGTATACCTACTTTGCTTCCAAAGCCAAAAAAGACGGGTATGTGCAGATTGCGGACATTTTTGAAGAGACAGCAAACCAGGAAAAGGAACACGCCAAAAGGCTTTTCAAGCTCCTGAAAGGTGGAGATGTCACGGTGAATGCCGAGTTTCCAGCCGGAGTGATCGGGGACACAGTAGATAATCTCAAGGCTGCGGCAGCAGGGGAAAATTATGAGCACAGTGATATGTACCCCTCCTTTGCCCAAGTGGCTCGGGAAGAGGGTTTTGAGGAAATTGCCCACATCATGGAAGCAATTGCCGTGGCTGAAAAACAACACGAAAAGCGATACCTGGATCTGGCGGCAAATATAGAGGCCGGGCGGGTATTTCAGCGCAGCGAGCCGCAAACCTGGCGTTGCCGGAATTGCGGGTATATCCATCATGAAAACAGTGCTCCGGAAGTTTGCCCTGCTTGCGCTCATCCCCAGGCCCATTTTGAAATTCTAAGTGAGAATTATTAGAAGCTAATTCTCTCTGCATAGGCCAATCATCCCTTGACGAGGCAGCAGGGGGTGATTGGCTCACAATCTTTGCTTTTCCTTCCTAATAAACCTCTCATGCCCATGCCCTGGCGGGCACGCTTGCGCTAACGAAGCATAGAAATGATTTCGATACCGATTTGGAACAGACAAAAAAGCGGTTACCCAATCAGATCCTGATAACTATTAACTAATAACAGTTTTTCATACAAATCCTCCAGTGAGAGAAAAGTAGTATGCATTCTCAAGGGGATATCTCTCATTTGATCCTTTTTCCCTCCGGGAATGGAGGAGGCCCTGCTCGGATTAGGTAGAGGGGACGAAGTTCGGCTGGATTATGCACCAGGCAAAGCTGTGCCCGGCTGGAAGGAAAAGGTTATCCGTTCCCTGGATTGCACAGACTTCAGGCCGCCCCGACAGTGTCCTTTAGTATCTGATTCCAGGTTGGGGCGCTTTTACTCCAACCGGCATGTGCTCCATGATCTTAATATCCATCCGGAACTGCCGTTTGCGGATGCGGGTTTTGATCTGGTCATCTGCAGCCTGTCCATAGAATATGTAGTTACCGGCAGAGTGCAGGGCTGAAAACGTCCGGATCTGTGTCGCATGGAGGTTTATTCTTCACTGTTTTGTATTGACCTGCGCATGATTTTAATCCTTCGGCGGTGTTTTTTTTGTTCCAGGCGGCGTTCTTTGGCTGCCTTTGAGGGCCGGGTGGGGCGGCGGGGTTTCGGCTTTGCCGCTGCTTGGCGGATACGTTCCTTCAACCTGCGCAAGGCTTCCTGTCTGTTGCCTTCCTGAGTCCGGGCGGTCTGGGCCTTGATGACCAGGACTCCTTCCTTGCTGATTTTCTTCCCTCCCATTCGTTGCAAGCGCTCCTTGACCTCTCCCGGCAGAGAGGAGTGCTGTATATCAAGACGCAGCTGAACTGCTGTTGCTACGGTATTCACATTCTGGCCGCCGGGACCTCTGGAGCGGATTGCGCTCATCTCCAGTTCAGACAGGGGGAGGCTGATGTTTTGG
>CAYZLB010000043.1:0-20944 GCA_964479235.1 uncultured Desulfohalobiaceae bacterium | reverse complement strand
AATACCAGTTTTTCATACAAACAGTTCGCGAATAACAAACGGTTCCGTTACAACGGGGCCTTACAATCTGATGCATACTATGACTTTACTACCACCTCAGAACCAAATCCGACGCGAGGTCCACAAACGGCGGACCTTTGGTATCATCAGCCATCCGGACGCCGGCAAAACGACTTTGACCGAGAAGCTTCTGTTGTTCGGTGGAGCCATTCAGTCCGCCGGCTCCATTAAGGCCAAAAAGAGCGGCAAACACGCCACCTCGGACTGGATGAACGTGGAGCAGGAGCGGGGCATCTCGGTGACCTCCTCGGTGATGAAATTCTTGTATCAGGGATACGAGATCAACCTCCTGGACACTCCCGGTCACCAAGACTTTTCTGAAGATACCTACCGGGTGCTCACTGCCGTGGATTCGGCCCTGATGGTCATTGACAGCGTGAAGGGAGTGGAATCTCAGACTGAAAAACTGATGCAGGTCTGCAGGATGCGCTCCACCCCGATAATGACCTTTATCAACAAGTTAGATCGAAATGGCCGGGACCCTTTCGAACTTTTGGATGATATAGAACAGACATTGGGTATTCAAGCCACGCCTTTGACCTGGCCCATTGGCATGGGCAAGGATTTTCAGGGGGTCTATGACCTGCGCAAAGGCGAAGTCCGCTTTTTCGTCCCTGCTGAGAGCAAGGGCAGCCGGCCTCAAGAGCCGGTGATTGTATCCGATCTTCATGACCAGCAGTTAGAAGAAATCCTGGGCAGCTACGCAGCGGAGACGCTTCGGCAGGACGTGGAACTCCTTAGCGGGGCCGGGTATCCCTTTGATCCCCAATCTTATCTTGAGGGCCGACAGACCCCGGTCTTTTTCGGCAGTGCAGTAAATAGCTTTGGCGTTCAAGAGATGCTGGACACATTTGTCCGCCTGGCCCCCAATCCCAGGCCCAGAGAGGCGGAAACCAGAGTCGTTGCTCCTGAGGAACCGGATTTTTCCGGTGTGGTTTTCAAGATCCAGGCCAATATGGATCCGGAGCACCGGGACCGCATTGCCTTTGTCCGCATTTGTTCCGGACGATTTCAACGGGGGATGCAAGTCAAGCACCATCGGACCGGCAAAAATATGACCCTGGCCAACGCCATTATCTTTATGGCTAAGGACCGATCCGGAGTGGAGGACGCCTGGCCCGGAGATATCATTGGAGTCCACAATCACGGTGCCCTGCGTATTGGGGACACCCTGACCAGCAAAGAACCCCTCAAATTCAAAGGAATTCCCAACTTCGCCCCGGAGTTTTTCCGCCGGGTGATTCTCAAGGATCCATTCAAATCCAAACAACTGGACAAGGGCCTGTATCAGCTGACCGAGGAAGGGGCTATCCAGCTCTTTCGTCCGGTCAACGGCAGGGACTATATCCTCGGGGCTGTGGGGGCCTTGCAGTTCGACGTCACTGCGGCCAGGCTGGCTGCTGAATATGGGGTCCAGGCTACATACGAGCCAATGCAGTATGTGACTGTGCGCTGGATCGACAGTCAGGACAGGAACGCCCTGCAGGAATTCAAGAAACGGTATGCCAATACTCTGGTCCAGGATGCGGAAGGGCACTTGGCCATGCTATTCTCCAGCCGTTACCGCCTGGATCGGGCCATGGAAGACTGGCCAAAGATAGGCTTTTTGGAGACCAGAGAAAATTAACCAGGCATATCTTCGTCTCCTGCCTGGGCAAAAGGCAGCTCAATGCGTAAAAGGGTTCCCTCCTGTTCTGAGGAGCGAAAAGAGATATCCCCTCCATGGGCCCTGGCCACCAGCCTGGCGCTGTAAGTGCCCAGGCCTGTTCCCTTCTTTTTTCCGGCGGTTACGTAGCGCTCAAAAAAGTGATCCTGAATCTCTTCCGGGATATGGCCCCAATTGTGGATGTCTATGCAGACCTTATCGGTATTTTTGGTCACGGAAATGGTTATGGCCTCCCCAGAAGGGGAGGCCTCTAAGGCGTTGACCACCAGGTTGGAGAACATGGACTCCAGCTTGGTCTTTTCTCCCTGAACCGGACAGGTTTGGCCGGGCGACAAGGGCTGAGCATCTACAAAGGTGTGCAGTTGTAATCCTTTTTTGCTGAGCAGGTGCTGCCACTCCGTGTGCAGATTGGCCAGAATATCCAAAAGATCGACCATCTCGGCCTGGACCCGGTATGTCCCTTCTTCCATCCGGTGCAGATCCATAGAGTTGTTGATCATATGCAGCAGCTTGTGCACCGATCCTTTGATGTACTGTACATATTCCATCTGCTCGTCAGTGTTTTGCAGTTCCATCTCCAAGAGCTGGGCCATGCCGTAAATACCGTTGAGCGGGGATTTGAGGTCGTGGCGAACGATCTGTTCCACATGCTGGCGCTGCTTCTCTATGCGTTTTTGTTCAGTCACGTCCCGCTCTACGCGGACCATCTGCTGGACCCTGTCGCCCTGTTTGTATATTACCGGCCAGGCTGAGGCCTCCACATAGCGGCGATTTTTGCGGCCCCAGTCCATGACGTGCTCGTAGTACATGGGACGTTGGTTTTCGAAATACCCTACAATCGGGCATTTCTGCTCCTCATCTTTGCAACCGGCATTCTTGTTTGAGCGGATTTCAAAGCAGGTCCGGCCAATGATCTCTTCTTTATTCATCCCGTATATC
Source organism: uncultured Desulfohalobiaceae bacterium (assembly GCA_964479235.1). Lineage (GTDB taxonomy): Bacteria > Desulfobacterota > Desulfovibrionia > Desulfovibrionales > Desulfothermaceae > Desulfovermiculus. Next base: position 18,279 of record CAYZLB010000043.1, on the reverse strand, counting down.
TTTTCAAAGGAGGTGTTTACGTCCATCACAATAAAAGTGTTTACATCGATCAAAGAGATAGCATCCGGAATGCTGTTGAGGATCGTTTCACTGAGCAGTTTTGACTCGTTGAGTTCCCGGGTCCTCTCTTCGACTTTGTGCTCCAGCTCTTCCCGGTACTCCTCCAGCTCCTGCTGGTAGACAGCCAGTTCGTAGTCTCTGGCCTTCATGGTGGAGGCCAAAAGCCCGACTTCATCCTGGCGGTCTTGGCCGGGGTAATGTTCGGTCATGGCACAGGCCCCCTCCTGGATACAGGAGGACAGAGCGCGCAAATCAGAGAGGTAATAGTTGGACAGCCACCATAATCCACCAAAGGCGGCCAGCAGAAAAAGAGCCAGGGCAATGCCTTCCAGGCTCAAGACAGCCATCAGGGCTTGGGTCAAAGGCTCCCGGGAAAAACTGACCACAATACGTCCCAAAGGGGCTCCGGGTTGGATGGGAGCTTCCAGATAGGTGCCGTCCAACTCTCCCCTTTCAAGCAGGACCTGCCCATTGTTGTCCTCGATGCGCACCCCGGATATACCGGAGAAGTTGCAGATAATCTCCGCCTGCTTGTGCAGGTTGAGATAATCCATATTGCGCAGCGGATCCTGCAGGGACAATGCGGCCAGCTCCATGTGGGAGCGGATGTTGTCTTCGTGGTACTGGCTGAGGTACGAATACGTTCCATACACTCCCAAGGCCCTGATGGACAAGACGATGACAAAGACGCAGAACACAGACCATAGAGCGAGTTTGAGTCTGAGGGAGAATCTGTTCCAAATACGCATACACTCCATGTCCTCTGTGCCGGATTATAAGGTGTCTACAATGTTTTGGAAAATATCCCTGTGCTGCAGCTCCTGCTCCAGCATCCACTGCAGCTTGGGGTGGATGTGTGCAGGCCATTTGTGAGTCAAAAGATCTTGATATAAGGATATGGCCCCCTGCTCAGCGGCAATGTCTTGTTGGAGCATGGTTGTTGGCTTGGCATCGGTTCTAGGGGGCCACACAGCCAGGGTGGGCTCAATACCGGTTTGGGACAGGATGTGAACCAAGGCTTGGGCATGGGCCATCTCGTCATTGATGATGGTTTGTATTGTATGAGCCTGGGAGCCCAGGTTGTCTGCAGTGAGTTTTCCGCAGTGGTTGATGTATTGAATGATGGCCCCATGCTCGTGCTGCAGGGCAAGAATAAGCTTTTCTTGGGCCTGGGACAGATTTTCTTTGCCGCCCGTGTTGTGCGTTGTAGAAGAATCCGGCTTTGGTTGGGACCAACTTCGGACCGGACCAAGGATAATCAAACCCGCTGCGCACAATCCGGCGCGCATTATGTGACGTCGATTCCAAAGCATATTCATTTTCTTTCTCCCTGATGGATCCTGTGTCTGCCGGGAAGTTCAAAGTCCAGGCTCAGGTATATGGCCGTTCCCGGTCCTGAGTTGTCCACAGCAATACTGCCCTGCATCAGATCAACATTTTTCTTGACCACGCTCAACCCCAGACCGGCCCCGGAGTAATGCCGGGACAGAGACATATCCCCTTGGGTAAAGATGTCGAAGACTTGGTTCAATTGATCGTCCTGCAAGCCGATACCCTGGTCCCTGATAACGAACAACAGATACACCTTGTTTGGGTCGATCCCCAAATAGGGATGCTCGGTTTCTTGCTTGCCGCCAGGAGTAAACCGGCTATGAACGCTTATATTAACAGAGCCATGGGTAGAAAATTTGATGGCATTGCCCACCAGCTTGACCAGTATCTGGCGTAAGCGGGCCACATCGCCCACGACGTGGGCAGGGAGACCCGGTTCGATCTCATACTGCAGCGATATGCCCTGCTTCTGAAGCTGGGAGACAAATACGGAATGCAGGGCCTGCAATTCTTGATCAAGACTGAATTCATGTAGTTTCAATTGATCCGCCTGGTTATAACAGCCGGAGAACTCCAATATGTCGTTTATCAGCTGCAAGAGGGTATTCCCGGATTGCAGGGCGATTTGGATGAGCTCTTTATATTCCGGGTCGGATTTTTCATTTTTCAAAAGTTGCAGGCAACCCAATATGCCGTTTAAGGGGGTGCGCAGTTCATGGGACATATTGGCCAAGAACTGACTCTTCACTTTGTTGGCTTCTTCAGCCCTGATTTTGGCCCACTCCAAGTCTTCTTGGGCCCATTCCCGTTCCAGTCCGGAATGCAGAATGGGGGCCATATAGTTGCATATACTCTCTAAAATCCTTTGATCTGTTTGGTTATAACCCTTTTCTTTGTCTGCCAGCACGATCTGTCCGATGACTGTTCCTTTGTACAAAATGGGCATAGCCATCACTTCCCTGAGATACACATGCCCGTTAGGGAAATGAAAAGGTCCGCTGGAGACAAAGGTGCGCCCTTCCTGTAACCCTTGTCCCCACAGCCCGGCCCAGACCTCTGGGTGAAAGACGATAGCGTCCTTGTGCACATCTTTCTCCACAAGTTTGCACTCATCCCAGATATCTTTGGTTATAGACGGACAGACATAGTTGCCCTGGCGGTCAATGTAGCCGAAAATACCATACTTGCTTTGAAAGTACTCCAAAAGAATGGACAGGACCTGTTGAAAGATGGTGTTTCCAGAGGCGGTCAAAAAGACTTGGGCAATGTTGTTTTTGAGTTGTATTTCCCCAACTCCGTCTTCAGCAGAGTGAGGGAGTTCTGGTGGTGGTTGGCCAGTACTCATTTCGGGCATAGTTTCTCCATGTAATTACAAAAGGGGCACTTTATTTTTTTTTGGTCCTGGCTTTCTGATCACTGGCCTGGATGAAGTCGGTCTCCATGTAGGCCTGGGCCTCATGGGCCGGCATGGGCTTGGCAAAGTAAAAGCCCTGTCCCATATCGCAGCCCAAGCTCTGCAAGAGTTGCACATGAGCGAGGGTCTCAATCCCTTCAGCGATCAAGAGGTGATCCATGCTGTGCCCCATAGCCACAATGGCCTTAATAAGCTCAGTATTTTGTCGGTTTTTCTGCATGCCCCAGACAAAGGAGCTATCTATCTTTATATAGTTGATGGGCAGGCTTTGCAAATAGCTCAGGGAGGAATATCCAGTTCCGAAGTCATCCATGGCCAATTGTATCCCCATCTCCTTGAGATGAGCCAAGATAGCGCTTGAGGCCTGCACATCGGACATGATCACCGTTTCCGTGATCTCCAACTTGAGGTGGCCGGCCGGCATAGAGGCCCTGTCCAATGCGTCGCACACCATGCGCACCAGCTCCCGCTCTTTGAACTGTTTGGCTGAGAGGTTTATGCTGACAAACAAATTCGGGTGATAAAATTCCCTCAACCAGGCTCCGAATTGCTCACAAGCCATTTCCAACACCCTGTTCCCGATGGGAAGGATCAAGTCCGTCTCTTCAGCAACAGGGATGAATTCCCCCGGAGAAACAAGGCCTAAATGTGGGTGATGCCACCGGATGAGCCCTTCCAGGCCGATCAAGCGCAGTGTGCCCAGGTCAATGATCGGCTGATAAAAAACTTCAAACTCATCTCTTTTCAATGCCTGGTGTAAATCACGTTCAATATCCAGCAATTTGGATGTTTGCTCGTGCATCTCCGGTCGGAAGGCCTTGATGGAGTTCAGACCTTCCTGCTTTGCCCGGTGCATGGCCATTTCTGCATCGCGGATGATATCGTCCGCTGAATGATACCGATCGGCTGAAGAGGGCATGGTTATGCCGATACAGCACGTTGTGTGCACCTCTTGGTCGCCGAGGATAAAGGCTTTATTGATAGTGCTTCGGAGCCTTTCCGCTTGAATAACCACCTCTGAATAGTCGTGGACTTGTTCTAAGAGAATGACGAACTCATCGGAGCTGAACCTGCAGACCGTATCCTTTGTTTCCAGGGCATCACGCAACCGTTGGGCCGATTCTTGAAGCAGAAGGTCCCCGGCCTGATGCCCCAGGCTTTCGTTTAACAGGCTGAACCGGTCCAGATCCAGAAAGAGCATTGCAAAGGAGTTGGATTTCCGGCTGTCGCTGCTTTCCACCAGACGTCCAACAATGGTTCGAAAAAGGGAACGGTTGGGCAGGCCGGTAAGGGTGTCGTACAGGGCCCTGCGTTCCAGTTCGGCTTGAAAGTTTTTTTGGTCGGTCACATCCAGCAAGGAGACCACGATTCGTCGAGTGCCGGGGATATGATCCACTGAGGACAAGACCTGCTTTTCCTGGCTGTCTTTATCCACAAAGCGAAATTCGAAGGATTTTGGTGCCTTTTGAGGGTCTTTCAAGCGAATTTCCCTGTACGTGGAGAGCATATTGTGGTCAGTCGGGTGAACAAAGTCCTGCCAGTGCTTGATCCCTTCGATCTGTCCCTTGGATAGCCTGGACAGAGAGCTAAATGCTGAGTTGACCAACCCGACCCGTCCATCTTCTTCGATGATGCAGGTTGCATTGTGCGTGGTTTCAAAAATGGTCCGGTAAAGATTTTCAGACTTTTGCATGGCCTGGGCGGTGTTCTTGCGGATCACGATTCCAGCCAATGTTCTGGAGATGGAATTGAGAAAGTTATGCTCCCCTGAGTCCAGGGTGTGATCGGGGCGCAGTCGGATGACCAGCAAACCCAGCATCTGCCCCTCAAAACTGAAAGGTATGCAGCATATCCCTTCCGGGCACTGGGAGCATCTGTATTGGGCGTTTTCCTCAAGGGGATGGATGACGATCCGGTCCTGAGTGTTTTCCAGGGAACAGGCACAGATGTTCTCCGGCAAAAGCTCGCACACAGGGGGCGGGACGTGGTGAGGGTTTCGGGATGAAGCGATCTGAAAAGAGTTGGTCTCTGGGATATGCAGAAATATCCATCCGCATTTTTCAACAGCCAGAAAGGAATTATTCAGAACAATATCAAGGGTTTTATCCAAAATCTCCAACATGTTCAGCTCTTGAAGGGAAAGGTCCAGCAGCTCGTTGATGCTTTGCAGATATGCGTAGTTTCGACTGAGTTCGATTTTTGACTTTTCCAGTTCCTGCGTCCTTTTGTTCACCTCGGCTTCCAGGCGGCTGGAGCGTCCCTGCAAGATGTCTGTCTGTTCCTTGAGAGCCAAATGGGCCAGGACCCGGGACGACAATTCCTGAGCATCAAAAGGTTTGCTCACATAATCGACCCCTCCGGCCGCAAATCCTTGGGTTTTGGATTGGGCATCGTCTAAAGCGGACAGGAAAATGATGGGTATGTTTTTGGTGGCCTCCTCCTCCTTGATCTTGCGGCTGGCTTCCAGGCCGTCCATGTCGGGCATCATAATGTCCATAAGGATCAGGTCCGGAACCTCGGACTGAGCCATTTCCACTGCCTGGTCTCCTCCCTCGGCTTCCAGGGTCTGGATATGGCCCAGATTTTTAAGGACCATGCGCAGCATCTTGCGATTGACAGACTCGTCATCGACAATCAAAATACGTTTATTTTCCAACACAGCATGTATAGGCATAAAAAAAGTTCTGTCACGGTTTGAGGTTGCTCATACAGGTTTGTACACGTAAGGAGAACAGAAATGAAAACTTTAGTTGTCGAGGACGACTTTGCCTCCAGGCTTTTTGTGCAGAAAGTGCTTTCTGCTTACGGCGAAGTGCACATCGCTGTCAACGGCAAGGAGGCAGTTGAGGCCTTCCAGATTGCCCTGGACGAAGGCTGGCCCTACGATCTGGTCTGCATGGATCTGAAAATGCCGGAAATGGACGGTCATGAAGCCATCCAAAAGATCAAGGAGCTGGAACGGGCGGCTGACGTCCCTTTTGACAATGAAGCCAAGACCATTATTCTCAGCGCGTTCGGAGACATAAAAAATGTGGCCACCGGCTTTTCCCGCGGTGCGGACGCCTACTTGGTCAAGCCATTGGATAAAAACAAGATCCTGGGCGAAATCAAAGCTCTGAACTTGATATAGATCACCGGGAATAGATCACGATACATGGCCTGCCCCACCTCCGCTGCCCAGAATGGTCTGTCAGGAGGAACGTTTTTTTCCTTTTTGCTGCAGCTTGGACAACAAAGAGCCTGATGACTGTTTGGAGCCGGGGTCAACTTCATTGCGGGACCCTTTGTTCCCGGCATATTTTAGCTGCAAGGCAGACAGCAGTCCGGACCTGCCGCTGGTTTTCCCTGGCTGTGTTGGGGCCTTTTCAGGTCCGGGCTTCGGCCGGGGATTTAAGCTTTCGGAAGCCTTCTTTTCCGAAGATGTCTGGGCCTTGGCAACAGGCTTTTTTGAAGGCCCCCTGATTTCCTTCTGAGGCTGACGCGGCGATTGGGCCGGAGCTGATGCGTTTTTTTTTCCCCTCCCGGCCTGGTCTGTCCGATTGAGCATTGCAGCAGCAGATGTTTGGCCAGGGGCAGATCCGGTTTTTTCCTTTGGAGGCTGGGCTGTGCGCTGCTCCTTGGTGCGTTGATAGTACATGCCCCGAAGGTAGTGCCGGGTTATAAACTGGGGAGCGAGGCCGCTTAATGTTTCAGACCCGCCGACCAGGAGATATCCGCCGGGGCGCATGACTCTGGCTATGCGGGCAAAAAGCTTTTTTTTGTCCGGCTGGGAGAAGTATATGGCCACATTGCGACAAAAGACGATATCAAAGGGTCCGATGTTCCCAAAGGGATGCATGAGGTTCATGGTCGAAAACTTGGCCATAGCCCGGATAGAGTCTTTGATTCGCCATCCTCCGGCTGCGGGATGAAAATATCTGTGCAGATGGTCAGGAGACAGTCCCCGGCTGACTTCCAGCTTATTGTACACCCCGTAACTGGCCTGAGTGATCGCCTGCTGAGAAATATCCGTCCCCAGGATGCTGATCTCGTACTGCTGGATATTGGTCACCATCTCTAAAATCGAAATGGCTATGCTATAGACTTCCTGCCCTGTGGAGCAAGCTGCACTCCAGATAGAGACAGGAAGCTTTTGTCCTGGAGCCAGGTTCTTTTTTTTGGCATCGATAAGTTCGGGCAATATCTTGAACTTGAGCTGATCAAACGGGGTGGTATCTCGAAAGAAGAAGGTTTCGTTCGTGGATATGGCATCAATAATGTGCCTTTCCAGCTCCCCGCTGGTGTCAGTCTTGGCTTGATAATAGAGTTCACTGAAACTGGCCAGGTCGAAGGCTACCAGCAAAGGGTTGAGCCGGCTTTCAACCAGATATCCCTTGCTCTCATCCAGGTATATTCCGGCAATGGAGTAAATATACTTGGAAAGAGTCTTGAGTTCATCTGCAGTAATACGGGCCATGAATTATACCGTTTTTAAGATTTCGCCAGCAATCCTGTCCAGAGGGGCGATCACATCGGCCATGCCGGCGTCAATAATCGCTTTAGGCATCCCATAGACCACACAAGTGGCTGCATTCTGGGCGATAGTCACGGCCCCGGCCGATTTCATCACTTTCACTCCCAGCTTCCCGTCGGAGCCCATCCCGGTCATGATCACGGCTGTGGCTTTCGACCCGTATTCCCGGGCAATAGAACGGAAGAGATAATCTACAGAGGGCTTGCAATTGTTTTCTGGTGGATCGTCGGTTACCCGGACAATGAGTTTGCCTTGAGCGGCCGAAGCGACTTTCATCTGCTGGCCTCCAGGAGCGATATAGACCACGTTGGGCCGAACTATTTCACCGTTTTGACCTTCTTTGACTTCCAGGGGGGAGTTTTTGTCCAAGACTTGGGCCAAAGAGGCGGTGAATGTTTTCGGCATGTGTTGGACGACGAAAACAGGTACGTGCAGCGTAGGCTGTAACAAAGGTATAACCTTGTTCAAGGCATTAGGGCCGCCGGTAGAGACACCAATAGCGATTGCTTTGGATTTTTCGGTCCGGACTGTGGCCGCCTTGGTTTTGGCAAGAACTGAATCCACATCGGTGAGATCCTGTTTGGAAACTGTGGATTTGCCGGATACAGGTCTACCTTTGAGCAGGTTTTTCAGTTCTCTGCGACGGTGAAAAGCTCGCAATTTCGGTTCAAGTGCTTTTTTGAGCAAGGCAGTATTTTCTTCAGCTGTAGCTGCATCCGGCTTGGCGATGAAGTCCAGTGCCCCGAGGGACAAGGCCTGAATTGTAATTTCACCTCCTTTTGGGGTTAGCGAACTGACCATGAGGCATTCCACATCATAACCCTGCTTCTGGATCTCTTGCAGGACCTCCAGGCCGTTCATCTCCGGCATTTCTACGTCCAGGGTCAAAAGATCCGGTTTGAAAGCCTTGATCCGAGACATGGCCACCTTACCGTTGTTGGCCGTCCCAACCACCTCGATATCTGGCATGGACTCCAGGAGATCCTTAAGAACCTTCCGATAAAAAATAGTGTCATCAACAACGAGTACTTTTGTGGCCATCTATAATTCTCCAGCCTTTTGAATGAGGGCGTTTCGCAAAAAGAGCATGAGGGCCAGGCAAACCCCCATACCCCCGAGAAGCTTAGCTGAGCACCGCATCAATATCGATAATTCCCAACAGCTCTTTTTTAAAATGATAGATACCCTGGAAAAATTTGCCTTGCGCCCCTTTGATATTCGATGGTGGGGGGAGGATATGACGTTGCTGCACAGTGAGCACATCCGATATATTATCCACCAAAAATCCGATATATTCCCCCTCCCAGTTGACAATCACGATCTGACGCTGGTGGTTTGTTTGGGTCGGAATGGCCAGTTTCACACTCATATCCACCAGGGTCACGATTTGGCCCCGCAGGTTCATGATGCCCCTGATATCCGGGGAGCTCAAGGGCACCGAGGTCACTTCAGAGTACTTTTTGATCTCTTGCACATGCTGAATGTCAAAGCCACACAGCATCCTTCCCACATACACACAGGCAACTTGCATCGTTGATTGCCCGACCGCAACAAGCTCTCCGGCCATAAAAATCATCCTTTACATCTGTAATGTCTTGGTCAAAATGACTTTGTTCCCCCCCCCGGCATACGCCCAGCTGTCTGCGTATAGCCTGGCGATATACATACCACGGCCGCAACAAGCATCCGGATCCGGGCTGTCCAAAGCCAAAGCAGTCTGCCAGTCAAAACCTTGGCCCTGATCCTCCACCTCCATGGTCAAGGTCCCCTTTTTGAGGGTCAGAGTCACCTTGATCCGTTTATCGCTATCACACTTGGAGCCGTGAATCACTGCATTGTTCACCACCTCCCGCAGCATAAGAAAGATATCAAAGCAGGAGCCGGAAGTATTGTGCTTAAGCAAAAACTGCTCCACATGGGCACAGAGAAGTTCGACGTTCTCCAGGCAGGCCGCAAAGTCAACAAACAGTCGTTCATCCTCGAGTTGCCTGACAATCAAGTTGTTCACACCTCAACTCCTAAAGCTACGATATCATCTTGGACTGCTTGGCAGCTCTGAGAGATAACCCTTTGAACGACGTCATGAACCGTTGTCTGAATATCCTGATCAGATCCCGCTTCCCGGCAGGAACGTAGGAGCAGGTTCAAGCCGTGTTCCCGGTTGGCATCCTGGGTTCCATGCTCAATCAATCCATCGGAGTAAAGCAGAAAGCGATCTCCGGGCTGAGCCAGGGTTTGATGGCTTTGCACATGCACATGGTCAAAAATACCCAGCACATCCCCTTCTGCTTCCAAAATCCGGGGAGAGCCTCCAACTGGGACATAGACAACCGGAGGATGGCCCGCGGAAACCATATCTACGGTGTTCTGAGCCCGATTGACCAGCAAGCACACTGCGGTCATATGCCGGCCATCTTTGAAAAAGGAGTTGCACAGGACACGATTGAGATGCCCCATACTTTCTTGCAGAGTATACAAAGGGGAAAAATACTCCCGAACCAAGACCTTAAGAGCCGAGGTCGCAAACGAGGCGCTGAGATCGTGTCCGCTGATATCGCCCAGGAAATAGGCATACGTATGTGAGCTGACTTGGAAGACATCGTAAAAGTCTCCTCCGGCCTCGTACATGGGCTCATAATAGACCCCATACCTGGCCTTTGGCTCCTGGTCCGGTTGGACCAGGAGCTTTTCCTGTCCTTTCCTGACCTGATTTAACCGTCTGGCCTGCTCGGTTATTACTTGCTGAAAGGCATGGCGCAGCTTCAAATGGGTTTTGACCCGGGCTAAGACCTCCTCCTTTTGAAAAGGCTTGGCCACATAGTCCACTCCCCCTACATTGAAACCCCGAACCTTGTTTTGCACGTCGTCCATGGCAGAGAGAAAAATAACCGGAATATCCGCTGTCCGAAAATCGTTCTGGAGTTTTTCACAGGTCTCAAACCCGGATTCTCCAGGCATCATAATGTCCAGCAAAATCAGATCCGGGCCTTGGTCTACGGCCACTTCCCGAGCTGTATGCCCGTCCCTGGCGGTTAAGACCTCAAAACCGGCATGCCTGAAGAAGGTTTGCAGGATCTTGATATTCACCGCCTCGTCATCAACAACCATAATTTTGTTCGGTATATCTTGCATATGTTTTGTCGAAAGATAGAAATCCAATTTGAGGTCCGGGTATGATTCGCCTTCCTACCAGGGGTCAAGATAGTTGCATGCAGAGGGTCTGGATTTAGACCTTGAACTTGGCCGCTGCCTGCTTCAGACGTTCAGCCAACTCATTGAGATCCTTGGCTGTGGTTTGTACCTGGGCACTGGTATTGCTGATTTCACTGGCCGACTCATTGACCGTGTTGATATCCTCAGCCACCTGTGCCGAGGCCTGGGAGCTCTGGCTCACGTTTTCGTTGATCTCCTGAATTCCTTGAGACAGCTGGGAGATATTGGAGGCAATATCCTTCGTGGTGATGGATTGCTCCTCCATGGCTGTAGCGCTGGAGGAAACAAACTCCTGGACCTGGTTGATGACCTGAACCACCTCCTGGATCTCGTTGACCGAGACATCGGTGGAATTTTGGATGTCTTCAATCTTCTGGGCAATATCTCCGGTGGCATCCGCAGTCTGTTGGGCCAGTTCCTTGATCTCATTGGCCACCACGGCAAATCCTTTGCCCGCCTCTCCAGCCCGTGCAGCCTCGATGGTGGCGTTTAAAGCCAAAAGGTTGGTCTGGGAGGAGATGCTGGTAATGGCCTCAGTGACCTTGCCAATTGCCTGGGCCGCATCTTTGAGTTCATTGATTCGCTTTGAAGCGCTCCGAGCCTGAGAAGCTGCACTGTCAGCCACCTCTCTGGCCTGTTCCGATTGCTGGGAAATGCTCTCGATGTTGGAACTCATCTCATCCACTCCGGAGACCACGGTGCTCACATTGCTGGAGGCCTGCTCCATGGAGGAGGCCACTGAATTCATGTTGGTGCTCATTTCTTCAGCCGCACTGGCCACAGTATTGGCCTTGGAAACAGTGCTTTCTGCTGTGGAGGACATCTGCTCCGCTATAGTGGTCAACTCGTTGGAGGAGGAGGCCAGGGTATCGATGCTGGTCCCTTGGTTTTTAATCATGGAATTTAAGTTGTGGACCATGGCGTTTAAGGCCTGAGCAAGTTGCCCAATCTCATCCTTTTGTTCGATATTCAAGGTCTGGGTCAAATCACCCTGGGCCAAGGTGGAGGCAAAGTTCACCCCTTGCTGCAGGGCCCGCAGGATGCCGCGGGCGATAATAAAGGCCAGGACAATCCCGATCAGTACCGCCACCACCCCGATAACAATCATGGTGGTCCTGGTCATGGCCGCAGCATCCAACATCTTCCTGTCTGTCATCATGTTGGCCTTCACAATTTCATGGGTTGTGTGCAGGTGAGATTGGATCTGGTCCAGAGCCGGGTTGATTTCCTCGGTATATACTTGGCGCAATTCCTGCAGCTTTTGCATTTTCCCTTCCTGCCAGGTAGCTGCCTCCTGCAGCAAATCGAGCACTTCCTGGGCATATTTTTTGGTTTGCTGCAGGTAGATACGCATGGCCTGATCTGTGTGGCCCTGCTCCAGGGCCTGATTGATATCCTTGACCGAGGAGTGCAGCTTTTTGTGAGGGTCAAAAACGGGCTCAATATGCCCTCGGAAGACCCGATCCTTGCGGAGCTTGTCTTGCACCTCTTTGGAGTACAGCCATTTGCCCAGGCCGCATTGGCGATAGTCGGTCTGCACATCAATCCGGGTTTGATCCCGATCGGTCACCCCGGCCAGAACCTTTTGCATCCAGCGCAGGTGATCATTGATCTTTTGGGTCAAAAACTGGCCTAACTGGGGATCTACCTTGATCTCCACTCCTTTGATCTTTCTGGCCGCCTGGTGCATGGTCTTGTGCGGAGACTCCATCTTATCCAGAGTAGACTTGAGTTCCGGAATCATCTCTTCCGCCTTGCGCCGCTGATCGCTGTAAAACCACTGCCCGAAGTTGCATTTGGTGGGATCGACTTCTACATCCAAGGAGGTCACGTCCCGGTCGTTGATAAAACTGGAGACCTGAGAGGCCCATTCCAGGTGATCGCTCAAGGCCTGCTCAAACTTGCCCTTGATTTTATTGGCCTCGATCACTTGCCGGGCATCGTCCACGATGTTCCCAATGCCCATAATGGCCCAGATCACGGCAAAACAGAATAAAATCATGATGCTGCCAAAGCCGATGCCAAACTTATTACGTAAGCGAACGTCTTTCCATTTCATTGCTGATGGTGCTCCTGTGTGAATTTTTAAAAACGGCAGACTTTCTGACTTGGGTATGGAAATTATATTCCAGACCGGGTCATGGCTTATGCCGGTTCTGGAATATAATTGGCCAGGCTTTGCAAAAGCTTGTCCTTATCCAATTTGATATGGTATTCATCAATGCCCACCTTTTTGCCCTTTTCCTGATCCTCTTCTGCAGCCAGAGATGTCAGGGCGATGACTGGCAAATGGGCAAACCGGCTGTCATTTTTTACTTTATGGGTCAGTTCAAAGCCGTCCATATTGGGCATTTCCAGATCTGTGAGCACAATATCCACATTCCCGGGTTCCGTCTGCAAATACTGCCACGCCACCTGCCCATCCTCAGTTCCGGTCACCTGATACCCATGCCCTTCCAGGAGTTGCTTGACTTGATCCCGGAAAAAATCCGAGTCCTCGGCCAAAAGGATCCTTGGTTGGGCCTCATCCTTACTTTGCTCGGAACCGCTCTCTGGAAGTTCCAGTTTTTGCTTGCCGGGCAGGGAGTTTCTCCCTGCCCAAGCCGGGTTCACGACATTGAGCACTTCTTGGATGTCAATAAGTAACGTGGTCTGCCCCCTGATGATGGTCGAGCCCTTGACCCCGGGCTGACGCAAGGTCTCCTCGTCTACCAAAATTTCAGCTTCCACCGTGTCGACCGGAGGAGAGGCCAAAAAGCCAAAGGTGTGGTTTTTCATCTCAAAAACAATGGCGATGAGCTCCTCTGTATCCTCCAGCATGCCCACATTGGCCACCTCTTCCAGGGCATACAGAGACAAGGTTCCGCCCCGATACTGAACAATTTTTTTCCCGCCTACGATCTCGATATCCGAGGCCTTGAGCTTTTCCACCCTGGAGACCTGATCCAAGGGCAGGGCACACAGTTCACCGGGTGCGTTGTAAAAGGTGAATAGGGACTGTTTGACCGCCCCTTGCTTTTTGTTTTCCTGAGCTTCTTCCATCTGGCTCACCTTCTCCGTTCCGGCCATGGAACTCAGCTCGGCGATCCGGGCCAAGCCGGCCACATCCAGGATCAGGGCCACATGGCCATCTCCCATGATGGTCGCTCCGGCGTAAGCCTCAAAGTTCTTTAGGTGCCGGCCCAAAGGTTTCACCACGATCTCCACTGAATCATGCAACCGGTCCACTACCAGCCCGTACTTGAAGGCCCCGGCCTGGACCACCACGATATTCACATCATCTTCGTGGCTCTGAACCATGCCCTCGGCCTCTTCCTCGTCCTGGACCGGCCCCAAGTCCAAGACATCAGCCAGGTTCATCAAGGGCAAAATCTCGCCCCGGAGGATGAACACCTCGGCCTCGCCCACCCTGTCGATCTTCTCCTGCACCTCATCAGCCGCGATACGGATCAGCTCGCTGACATTCACCTGGGGAATGGCAAAACGTTCCTTGCGGCAGGAGACCAAAAGGCTGGGGATAATGGCCAGGGTTAAGGGCAGCTTGATATTGATCCAGGTCCCCTGGTCTATCTCGGAGTCAATCTCTACTTGACCGCCCAGCTTGTCCAGATTGGATTTGACCACATCCATACCCACCCCTCGGCCGGAGACTTCGGAGATCTGGTCCGTGGTAGACAGGCCCGGCAGGAGGATGAGGTTCATCTTCTCCTTCTTGGACATGGTGTTGACCTTGTCCTGCTCAATCAGGCCCTTGCTGACCGCTTTGTCCGCAATCTTTTCCGCATCCAGGCCCTTGCCATCGTCCCGGATGAGGATATTGACCTGTCCGGATTCGTGGTAAGCCTCCAGGGTGATGGTCCCGATGCGGGGCTTATTGGCCGCCTCACGCTCCTGCGGGGGCTCAATGCCGTGATCTGCCGAGTTGCGCACCAAGTGGGTCAAGGGGTCGCCCAGCCCTTCAATGATGGCCTTGTCCAACTCTACCTCTTTCCCTTTCAGCTCCAGCTCAATCTCCTTGCCCAGATCCCGGGCCAAATCCCGAACCACCCGGGGAAACTTGTTGAAAATGGTGCCTACAGCCTGCATCCTGGTCAACATGATCACATTTTGCAGCTCTGAGGTGACCAGGTCGATGCGTTGTCCGGAGGCCTGCAGATTACTCTGGTCATTGGTCTTGATGGCCTGCAAGAGCTGATTGCGAGCCAAAACCAGCTCTCCGGCCTGATTCATAAGCTGATCCAGAACATGCACACTTACCCGTAAGCTCTCGGATTGCTGAGGACTTCCCCCCTTGTCCCCTCCTTTGGAAACTGCCGCCTTGCCCGGGGCTGCGTCCTGCTTCCCGGGTGCTGATGACTGCTGAGGTTCTTTCGTATTTGCCTTGGTTTTTTCCTGGCTTGCCTGGGGCTCTGGAGTGGGCTGTGGTTGTTGGGCCCCTGAGTCTTGTGCTTTTTCTCCTTCCTGGCCCCCGGCTTCGTACAGGGTGGTCTTGCCTAAGAGTTGATCGCTGTCATGGGCCAAAACAGTGATCCGGCTCCTGGAGAGCTCGAGTAACTGGCCCAAAAGATCAAACTCTACACTGGTGGCGAACAAAACGTACATGGGCAGGGAGTTGGCGATCTCCTCATCCTCCAAGGAGCCCACCTTTTCAAAATCGACCAGGACATCGATAATCTGTCCGCTCTCACTGACCTGTTCAATGACCTGCACCGGGGTCTTGTCTTGGCGATGCACATCGTGGATGAGATCGAACTCCAAAAGGTAGAGCTTTTTGCCCCCTTTCAAAGAATGGACCAGGTCAAACTCAGTATGGGCAAATATCATCCGCCCATCAGAGTGTTGAATTTGAATCCAGCGCAAAGCGCTGTCTTTGTCGTTTTGCTCTAAGTTTGAAGTTTTCAACCCTTCCAGAGCCACCAGATGTTCGGAAACATCCATCTCGTTGCTTTTATCTATATTATCCACCAGCTCCCGCAGGCGATCAAAAGCGCCCAAGAGGATGCTCACCACCTCCGAACTGGGGACAAGCTCCCCGTTGCGCACCAAATCCAGGTCGTTTTCAATCTTATGGGCCAGCTCCTTGATGACATTGAGGCCCATAAAGCCAGCTCCCCCTTTGATGGAGTGAGCGGCCCGGAAAACCTTGTTCACCAGGTCTTCATCAACATTTTCCCCGTCCTGCTCCATCTGCAAGAGATCACTTTCTATATCCTCTAAATGCTCTTTGGCCTCTTCCACATACATCTGGAGAGTTTCGTCATCCATCATATTCATAGGCCCACCTGCTATTTTGGTATGAAAACGTTGTACGTTGTATGTTGTACGTTTTAACAAGAGTTGATGTGATTCTGATTGTATCCAAATCAGGATCGGTTTTTATGTGAACCCCAGCAGCGATAGCATGCCTCCCAGAACAAGGAAAATGATCATCATGACGCCCCCCTGTCCCCGCCCGGCACTCAATGAAAAATGTAAGGCTTGCCGTAAAATATAAGCCAAACGCTTCTGCGATTGAGTAGTTCCGGGAACCTGTATACCCACTTTTGCCCTGTTTTGAGGGGGCATTATTGCTAAAGAAAAGTGATTGTAAACAAAACAAGGAATCGCGGGATAAAGGTGCGTGCTCTCGCCTGCTTTAGGATATATGAAACCGTTTATCCAGGCGCATTGTCTTGAATAACTTTTGAATATCCGCTGAAGCATTGATCACTTCCAAGGCCTGATCATGTTTTTGCAAGGAGTTGTGAGCAGCCATAAGCAATCCTATGCCTGTGGAGTCGACCATGCTGACCCCTTCTAAGTCTACAGCCACTGGTTTACCTTGATTGACCAGGTCTTTGAGCTGCTGTTTCACTTTGGGCACGCTTGCTGCCACCAGGTCCTGATCCAAGCGCAAAATAGTCTTGTCTTCCAATTGCGTAATCTGCGGCATAAAGAGATCCCCGTGTTTTTATCGGTTATCTGGGTGTATGTCTTCAGCAGGGAGAGAGGTAAGGAGCTCATGGGCGGAGCATTCCCGGCAGCTTTCGGCTACCCGCACAGCCAGATGCCGAAAGCGGAAATTCTCCCAGAGGGAAGTAAGCAATGTTTCCGCCCGGGCCTGGAATAGAGTGCGCACAATGAGCATGGCCTGATGATCTTCATCGTGGAGCAGGTTTTGGATTCCCTGCAGCATGAATGGGCCGGCATTTTGGTCGGCTGCCCTGGCTGCAGCCAGGCGAACCGGCTTCGAGGTATCCGTGAGGCCGCTGACCAGGACATAGGCGCCTTGGCTCAAGGGGAGATGGCCCAAGACAGTGTACGCCGCAGCGCGTATTTTTTCTTCCGGGTGGGCATTGAGCAGTCTGCGGATGGGTTGAAGGGAGCTTTGATCTCGGACGTGGCCCAGGATATCCAGGGTGCGCAGCTGCAAATCGAAAGGCCCCTGATTGAGATTGGCATGGAGTATGGATAGGCCCGGGGAACCCAGGTGGACGAACGTTGATGCTGCCAGATCCTGGACAGAGGCGTGGGCATGGACCAGGGAGCGGTTGAGCAGCCGCTGGGCGGACTGGGTCTTGAGTTCCTTGCAGATGGCGACGATGGCCTGGTCCACGTTCTCGTTATGCCCCAAGGCTTGGTCTAAATGCTGTATTGCCTGCTCTGTGCCGATTCGGCCCAGGGCGGTGGCCGCATGCACAGCCAAAGGAGAGTCCTTGACCTGAACAAACTCAGCTAACGGCTTGACTGCCCGCGGTTCAGCCATCCGCCCCAAAGCTTTGATGATGGAGGCAATGGTGTGGGTCTGGGGCACCTTGTATAAAGCATCCAGCAATGGATCGGCAGCTTCCGGTATGGGCAGTTCACCACACAGCCAGGCATAGGATGACAGATATTTTTCACCGGGCTGGATGCGGCTTAAGACAAACTGTACATTGTGCCTGGCTTTGGACAGAAAGATTTCGTACAGGCCAGGATAAAGAGAAAAGATATTTCGATGCACGCGCCAGAGAAAGGCCAAAAGAGGAAGGGCGAAGGAGTCAACAGCCCGGCTTATTTCATACAAAAGTCTTTTTTGAACAGGAGCCGGATAGGCGGTAATATCTTGTAAGACCAGTTTTGCTTTGATGGTATCGTGGGTAGAGATATCGTGCTGGATCTCTCGGATTGCGTGTTCATTTCTTTTGTGTGCTTCCATAATACTCATTTGAGAAGACAAACGCAGGATACGTCAGTTCATGCTCTATGCAATCCGGATCGCTGGAATTGAGTTTTATCAAGTTGCGCAGGTGATGGAAGCTGGTTTCATCCATTTTAACAAAGTCTAAAGCCAGTTTGTCCGGACTGGAGCGGACCACTTTGCTGTGTACCAGGATATGGATGTCCTCGGTAAGGTTGATGCGCAGATCACAGGTTGCATTTCTCTCCAGCCCAGGATTGGGGGTGCATAGGATCCCTTTCAGACTAATATTTTCACTATAAACTGTCCATGTGTTGTCTTGCCGGGCAATGGTCACTTCCAGGGTAAGGTTGACCCTGCTCCGTTTCCTGGACTCTGTATCCGGATCTGAAAAATGGGTGTTCATATAATACCTTACACATTGTACAGGCTCGAGATCAGAGGCCGTACACAAGGATTTCACAAACTGATTCTTGAGATTACCGATTTAGGGTACTTATGTCAATAAATTGGCTAGTACACCTGTTCCTAACTATCGGTAACGATTTCGAGATTGCTTCGGCGAAGACGCCTGTCGAAGACTCCTCG
>CAYZLB010000042.1:0-20996 GCA_964479235.1 uncultured Desulfohalobiaceae bacterium | reverse complement strand
CATCTTTGAACCTTGCCAGGAGTTGATGTAGTGTGGACATACGCGGGATCTCCTTCATATTTTTCAATCGCATGCATTTCCTCGCCTATTGCGTTTGACAGAAAAATTGTGATTACGTTATATAAGGATAGATAGGGAAGAAAATGAAGTGCCCTGTATATCCTGTAACATGGAGGTGAACTATGTCTGGCAGTGTGTACAAATTTATCGACTTAGTGGGGACAAGTGCTACCTCGTGGGAAGAGGCAGCCAAAACAGCTGTGGAAACAGCAGCCAAGACCGTGCGTGAAGTGCGGATCGCGGAAGTCAAGGAACTGGACATGAAGGTGGATGCAGGCAAGGTGGCCCTGTACCGGGCCAAGGTCAGGCTCTCATTTAAGTACGAAGATTAGTCTTTGAGCCCGGGCGGAAAAAAGCCCGGGCTCAATTCATTACCCGTACTCCGGACATGAGGCCAGGGCCTGATCAATAACCTCCTGGGGCAATTCGTAATCTTCCAGATGTCCCTGAAAATATGCCTCGTAAGAAGACAGATCCAAAAGTCCATGCCCGGAATAAAGAAAAACGATGCTTGAACCGGGTCTGGCCTTTCCAGCTACCTCAATCGCCGACCGGATAGCATGGGATGTCTCCGGGGCAGGGGGCAGGAAGAAAGCCCTCCGTATTCTGAAACAGCCTGGCTGCTTCAAAGCATTCGTTTTGGAAATATCGCCGAAATCATACCTGTAGGTCCCTCTGATCAAGGACGGACAGGCCTTTGGCTCTGCGGCGATGAAGGTCATATCTTCTCCAGCAAACTTTAAAGGCAAAAATGGGAGCATGAGCCCGGCAAAATTGCTGCCGCCACCCACACCACCGACTATATAATCCGGCTTTTCACCCACGGCCTGCAGCTGTTGTTTCGTCTCCAGCCCGATGACTGTCTGATGCAAAAGGACATGGTTGAGGACACTGCCCAAATTCTCGTCTCCATGGCTGTCTCCTACCAAAGGTTCTCTCCTGCTGGAAAGGGTTTCATTGTTTATGATTTCGATGCACTGGCTTGTACAAAAATCCGGTGACCTTTTTGGCCACTCCAGGCAATAAAAAAAGGCCGCAGACGGTGTTTTCGCCTGCGGCCTTCAAAGGGACCTTGGTTTACTTTGTCAGTACGCTATGCGCACACCCCTCCCTTGGGCCGCTATGGGCCACCACCAGAGACAAACTGACGCGAAAAACTAACTGGATATCAGATTGGTGTGCATAGATGCTCTTATAAACCACCAAAGGCTGTCTTGTCAATTCATTTCTTTTCTTCGTGCTTGTTCGTGGACAAATCTTTGCCTGTGAACAGGAAAAAGTGTACAAAGACCTCCTCACCCATAGACACAAAGGAGGCTCACATGAGCGGCCATAAAACACTTTTCGGACCAGTCCCTTCCCGTCGTTTCGGCCGGTCCCTGGGCATTGATCTCGTTCCGTTCAAGACCTGCACACTGGACTGCATCTTTTGTCAGCTGGGCCGGACTCCGGCCAAGACCATGCACAGAAAAAACTATATACCCATCGATACCGTGCTGACTGAACTCAAGAGCTGGCTGGCAGCCGGCAACCAGGCCGATGTCCTCACCCTGTCCGGCTCTGGCGAGCCCACACTGCATACCCACTTCGGCCGGGTTTTGGACTTTATGGCCCAAAACACCGACATCCCTTCCCTGCTTTTGACCAATGCCACTCTTTTGTCCCAGCCAGAGGTGAGAAAAGATGCGGCCAAGGCCTCCATGGTCAAGACATCCCTCTGCGCTTGGGATCAAGGATCATTCCTCCGGGTCAATCGTCCCCATCCGGACTTGGAATTTTCTTCATTTATGGACGGTCAAATCCGTTTTCGGGAGGAATTTGCCGGCCAGCTCATCCTGGAAGTCTTTTTGCTGCACAGCATCAGCGATGCCCAAGACCAGCTCCAGGCCCTGGCCGACATCGCCCGGCGCATCCAACCGGATCGAATTCACTTAAACAGCGTGGAACGTCCTCCGGCCGAGTCCAAGGCTCAACCCGTTCCTATGTCCATTCTGGAGAAGGCCCAAGACCTGTTTTCTCCCCGGGCTGAAATCGCCGTGGCCAGCGCTCGGACCAAAGGCCAACAGTTCGAGGCCAATGAAGAGTCCATCCTGCAGACAATCAAACGCAGGCCCTGCACCCTGAGCGATCTGGCTTCCATCTTTGGTCTGCATCAAAACGAGGTATCCAAATATGTGACCAGCCTGGTGCACAAGGGCCAGGTCCAATGGACCCACGGGGGATCCGACCAGCCCTACGTGGCCAGTGTTGAACATCAATGATGAGCAATTCATGTTTCAGACCTGGGACAAACCGAGCCTGAAACATGAATCTATTTCTTGACCCACTGCCCATTATCCTTCTGGATCCACCATCCGGAGGAGGCCTTATCCCGCCATTGCCGGGCAAATATATCCTCCACCTTGCCCACCTGCGAGCTATCCAATTGCAGGGCGACAGCCACCTCCCGGTACAACTGCCGCCTGGCTTCGTTGTCGTTTTGGACCAGTTTGCGCAAGGCAGCCACCTGGCCCAGATTCAGCCCCGAGGTGTCTCTGACCTCCAGATAGCCGTCTTTGGTGATGCCCGCTGCACCTTGCGCATAAAAGGACTTGAGCTTTTGATGGTTACCGGCAATGGTCTGTTTGAGTCCTCGGATGGCGGCATTGCTCACCGAGGTCGCATCCTGGGCCCAGGCCTTTTGCGGTCCCATCCAGGCCCAAAAGTGTTTTAAGGCGGATTGGTCTGAGCTCTCCTTCGGGGCAGCCTCATTGTCTTGACCATAGACATCGTCCACAATCCTCTCTGCCGCCTTTTTCACTTCAGCTGCGGGAAAGTAGATATTTACTGTGACACAGGCCGCAACCCACAGGATTGCGGTGATTCCAAAGATCCATCGAACATGTTTTGTGTTCATACCTCCCCCTGTAAACTTATTGTTCTGTTTGCGTCGTTATCCTTTCCAGCCGATCCAGCATGTCGGAAAAAGCGATCATATTGTTCGGATTGGTGTTGATCACGTTTATTCCGGTCCATCCCCGCTTGACGATATACTCCACGCCATCTTCCTTGATCAGACCGTTTAATGAAAAGACATCGTTGGCCAGCACGCAGGATACACCCATTTTTTGATACGGAAACTGCTTAAAGAAACCGGCATACAATCGGATTCCAAGCCCGGACAACCCTTGCCCGGTTCCAATTATCGAAAGTGAATTGACTGCCTGCAGGCTGATCCTTCGATCTACTTCGGACTCCGGAACTGACTCGGCCCGCAGATGTAAGCGCACTGGCTGCCCATAGGCCAGACCCAAACGATTGAGATCGATATTCACCTTTCCGGTGATTCGTCCGATCCCCAGACTCTGGCTCAGTATTTCTAAGCTGAGATCAGAGATGTGTGCATTCCCGGTCACCATCCGGCTCGGCTCCAGGGGACGTTTGATTCCCAGTTCATCAATGAGCAGATTTCCCCCAAAGACCGTGCCCTGGAGCTGTCCCTGGGTTTTAATTTCCTGTGTTGTGGCCACCACCTCAAGTCTTCCGGACAACTCAGCAACGTCACCTGGAAGGACGTTTAGCATCTCTGCCGGACGAAGCGAGACAATATCCAGCTTTCCTTCAGCCCGCCACTTACGGTTCCAGGGCAGATCAAGCATAAATGCGCCGATTTGGAAGTCGCTCCCCATGCCCCTGATCTTGAGGGGATCTCCAAATTCCAATGCGTTTCCGGTCAGCCTGATCCGTGCCGAACCAACATGAACATTCCGGCCGGCAAATGCCAGCCGGCCGGGGCGCAAGCTTCCCCAGGAAATGGGTTTATCGGCATCAGCTCTATCATCCACCCGGCCCATGGAGTATTCCACAGGCAGGGTAAATTCCCACCGATCAAGGTTCTCCTGGCCTTGAGCCAAGCCAAGACCCAATCCTTGTCCTTGAAGGACACCCTGCACGAGCGGCCCGTGTCCTGTGCCCCGAACAGTCCCGGTCCAAGCCAGCAGGCCTTCCGGATCCCAATCCTGGGGCAGCAGACCCTGGACAACAAAACGAAGATCCGAAAGCTGCAAACGGCTCTTTGTAATCTCCACTTCCCAGCCGGGATGGGATGAGGCCAGAGGGAAACCGGCCCGGCATTGCAGGTGCAGCATTTGCCCTATCTGTATCTCTCCCCTGGTCACCTCCGCCCTGTTTTGGGAATTCACCGATCCTGATCCCTGCAAAGACACAGGGGCCTGCTCCAGGTTGGCATACTTTGCCCCCCAGAGTACTTCCCCCTGGTTCACCTGCAAAGCCAGATCAGCCTGAAGCAGAGACTTCCAATGCATCGTCCCTTGCATTGTCCCGGTAAGACCGGCAGCCATGATCTGCTGATCCGGGGAGGTTCCGCCCAGCCCTTCAAAGGCCAGGTCCCAACTGCCTTGGATACTTTTCTCTTCCTTCCGGACGTTCATCTGAATATCGCCGTTTCCCTGGAAACTCCACCCCGGAACCAATTCCCAACCAACGGCCTGAAGCATGGATACAAGCCCGGCCACCTTGAGGCCTGAGCCTTGAGCCGTAAGCCGGTTTTTTTCCGGCCCGGCCCACGTACCCGAAAGGTCAAGACTGCCTAGATCCTGAATATCCATTCGCGCCGTGCCCACATCAAACCCTTGGGGTCCAACCGCCAGGTCTTCGGCCTGAATATGCACAGCCTGTTCATATTCATCTGCCCCGAAACGTCGTACTCCCTCACTTTTAAGGTCTGCTCTGGGGATTCGTATACCCGAAGGCAAAAACTCTATTCGTCCCTTTGCCTGGGGTCTGGTCACGACAAATGATCCGAACTGGACATCTTCCGCCGCCTGCACATGCCACCACATATTCAGGTTGGAAAGATTGGCCTTGATAGACAGGCTCAGAGGTGGCAGACGAAAAAGCAGATCAGGCGAGTCCTGCTGCCAATGGACAGGCTGCGAACTGGTCAATTCAAGATCGAGGACAGATGCCTGCTCTGCATCCCCGAGTTTCCATGCCATACTGAGCTCACAAGCAGATCCACTCTCTTTAACCTGTATACTGGACAGCGAGGGCATAATGGGGGCCAGGGCCTGCCCTGCGGCCTGGACATTGAGGGCAAACATTCCCTTTCCCTTTTGGGGAGCATGTTCCAGATGCCCTTGAGCAACCAGCCTTGAACCAACAAAACAGCGGATATCATCCAGGGTCATCTTTTCGCTGTGCGGGTCTATCCGGGCCACGGCCTGAATTGCAACAGCTTGGATCGGCGTCCATTTTGTATTCACCAGGATATGCACATTTTCCAGGCACAGGGACAGCTTTGGAATGGAAATCGTCTGCCCACCAATACGCAGAACAAGCTCAAGTCGGGCCGAGGCACGCATCCAGGATGTCTGCAATGCGCCCAAATCCAGGACAAGGGCGTATCCGCCTCCAGGATCTTGCCGCGTTGCACCCATCTCTGGTCCGGGCTGGCTGTGTGCCAATGGGCATTTACCGAGAAGCAAAAGAAACGTCCCGATAAAGACCAGAAGAGGCAGCACATTGAGGTGCTTAATACGCAAACAGTGTTTCATGTGCATTTATCCCTTGCGCTTGCCTTGGAAGAAACGTATGATTTTTGGTCGTTGCGCCTGTCAACAATGCCACCCCAGAAAATCCTGACAGGGAGGAGTCATGTCTCAAAAAAAATTACAAGTTGGTGATATTGTTGAATCAACATGTCGTAAGTGCAATGACGTCACAGGACATGCCATCGTGTCCATAGTAGACAATCAGATTGCCAAAGTCGAATGCCGGGGATGCGGTAGCGTCCATAAGCACCGCCCGGCAAAGAACACAGCTTCGTCTCAGGCAACAGGTTCAGCAAATCCTGGCCCCAAAAGCAAGAAAGCTGCACCCAAAGGAAAAAAAGGACCAACAGCCAAAGAAAAGGAAGCCCAGCAGATTGCTGAACAGAACTTCAAGGAATGGCAGTCCAAGGTGGATACCAGAGATCCGGCAGAAGCTAAGCAGTACAGCATGGATCAGGAGTTCGAGCGCAACGATCTCATCGATCATGCCAGCTTTGGTTTAGGTATAGTCCAGCGAACCATTCCTCCGAACAAGATGGATGTCCTGTTTCAAGGCGGGGAAAAACGCCTGCGCTGTGCCCAAGTGCCGAACATAAGCTCGGCATTGCCTGCATATCATGCATAGACCGATTATTGCCGGGATTGCAAAAGGGTTTGCAATACATCGAGCTTACTGTGCATTTCTGAAGACATGTCTGCAAGTCTTTGATGGACATCCTTGAGTTCTTCGTTCCACAGGCTGTTCATTTCTGCAATCACCAGCTGTCCCTGTCTGCGGGCTTGACTTTGCAGCCTCCGGGCCAGGGAATTATAGAGACGAATTCCTGAGCCAAGCATGAGCAATATGTAGCTGAGCAGGGCAGCCAGACCCATGGGACTGAACAGGGATTCCAGAATGGAAAACAAAAGTTCCAGGCTGGATCCCAGCCCTGGTTGGCTGACAATGCCCAGCCAAGCCTGCCTGCCGCCAAGCCCAAAGGCCAAAAAAAGGGTCAGCAGAGAATAGATCATCCACTGACTGACCTTTATACCAACGGCCTTGCCCGGCGGCTCGTAGGTCAGGATACGATCTACAGCCTCCTGCCAATTGGAACCCACCCTGTTCCATATCCTGGATACATCAACAGCATTTTCAACCAGCTGACGGCCGGCTCCTGATTGGTTCTGGCGCAAGGCCAGGGTCAAGAGCCTGTTTTTCAGGTTCTCAAAACGGGAGTTCAATCTCTTAAGTTCTTTTTCCTGGTTGATTTCAGGCACAGAGACAGCAACCTTACTCCCACGCCTGCGCCATTCATAAGCCACCCATCCCACCAGCCTGGCCGGACCATACAGCGGACCCAGACCTGGTTTCTGATCAGCAAGCAGGGGCTCCACCCGGCTTTGGACCCAGGAGGAAAGGACATTCTGCCCATCTCTGTCCCAGGATCGGGATTCCTCTTCCACTTCCTTTTGCAGATCCTGGATCACCTTCAGGCTGTGCTCCAAACCTTCCTTTTCCTTGTGCAAGGGCTGTAACATGGCCAGCATTTCCTGATCCAGATTGGCTGCCTTGATCGCCGCCACTTGTTTGGCTGAACGCTGGCTGAACAGGGCATCCCGGAACAAAGCGAGCTGGTTCCAGGTGGAAAACGGTGGATCCTCCACTGCTGAAACAAGAAACAGCCTGGGATTGCTGATCTCCCGGCCTTGTTCCCTCTGAGACAGGGTTTGGACCACCAGATTTCGAAAATGCTCGGCCACCCGCCGCATCTGATTCAGACTTTCTTCTGCCCGGGCTGGATTCCAAAGCCTGTCAATCTTATTGAATACAAAATAAAAATTGTCCACGGCCTTAGGCGATTGGCGCAAGGCTGTGTGCAGGCTGCGGTCGGCATACTTTTCCGGAGAGGCAACCCAGACCAGAAGATCGAGGTAGGACATAAGCTCCAACACTGCTGCCTTGTTTTCCGGCCGTAAACTGTCGAAATCCGGCAGATCGCAGAGCAGGATATCCTTGACTGCCTCGGCCTGGTGGGGATGTTCCTTCCAGGCCACATTGCTTTGCTCGATAAACGCAGGCAGCTGAGCCTTTGCATGATGATAGATGAGGACTTCTTCTGTATGCGGCCGCCTATGGCTGGTCCCGGCCACCTCAGTCCTGGCCAGGGCATTCATCAGACTGGATTTGCCCACCCCGGTACCGCCAAGAAATCCGGCACACAGGAGCTGATCTTCTGATGCCTTCAGCCGTTCTGCAAATTTGGCTGCATTTTGCTCCAGTTCCCGCCTGTCCTCAGGGCCAAGACTTGTCCAGGACCCTTCCAGAACAAAACGGTGCACCGTCTCCAGATCGTCATACAATTGCCTCTGCAGCTTGCTCCCCATTGACGCTCCGTTGAATGTGAAAGAAGGATTATGCTCAAAGGTAAAGCTCGAAATATCTTTGAGGATCAAAACTCAGAATTCACGAAAATCCAGCAGACGAAGAATGGCTTTCCGCAAGTACGATCACCCTCCTTCTATCCCCAAAATCTCCAAGGCCTTTTGTTCCGGCCAATTAGCCCACTCCCGGATCGCAGAAACAACCTGCTCATCAGGTCCTAATTCCTGTATGGCCTGAATATAGCGATCTTTTTGCTCCCCCACGATGGCCACTATGCCCTCTTCCAGCTTGGCGGACAGCTCGCAGGTAATAACCCGCAATTCCTGATAGGCAAAAAGCTCCACCGCCCCCTTGGTCACATACGGGGCTATAGCTGAATCTACAGCAATCTCCACCAGGGACAGTCCTCCGCCAACAACAGTCTCAAAAGAGACGATAAGCACGCCCCACAATGCTGAGGTGGAATAAATGCCCCAGGCCTTTCCCCTGGGCGCTTCTCTGGCCATTTGCTCAAACCGGGAATTGAGCCAGGCAGCCAGCTCATCCTGCACGGCCTGAAACCTGGAGTGCACCTCATGGGCAGACATGATCAGATCAGGGCGGCGCAAAACCCTGGCGGCACAGGAATCCCTATTTTCCGGCATCAGCCCGTCTATTATACGGGCATTGAGTTCATCCACTGCCTCCTGCACCGGTTGGGAATCACCTTTGCCCTTGGCCTTCTCCAGATCCTCCTCTCGTGATCGGCGAAAATCCATCAGCCCCAACAGACGCAACGGCAGATGCAGACACCCACCGATAATTCGCCTGGGCCCGGCCAAAAAATCGAATCGTCCGAAGACATTTCTGATCTCTTCTTGAACAGCCCGGCGCTGCCCAAGCTGAAATTGAGCTTCCTCCCGCTGCAAAAGGGACTGCACACATTCCTCAAAGAGAACCTGCAGACGCCCTTCCCAGGTCACAAATGCTTCCCGCTCTGCGTCCAGGATCTTTACTACCTGGCTGAGATCGGCTTGCAGACTTCTCCAAGCCTGGTCCAGGTCAGCTCTGCGCCGTTTTTCCCCTGGACCGGAGGCGTAAAAGGACAACACCGAAGCAACGAATTGTTGGACTGTTGTATTGCCTGCCGGACTTTCACCGGCCGGTACAAATGGCAAGGCCACACACCGCTGATCATGCAGAAAAATATGCTCAGGATCCAGGGCATCTCTCACTTCCTTCAGGAGACCATCGATCTCCATTCCTGGCGGGATATCGGCTTTATTCAACACAAAATAAAGATCCGTTCCCGACTGTCCAAAGGAGATCAAAGCCTTGTACAAAACGTCATCTGCATACTTTTCCTGGCTGGCCACAAAAACAAGCACATCAGCCAAGAGCAGAATGTCCTGGGCCAGTTCCTGGTGGGCAGTGATCAAACTGTCCAAATCCGGCGTATCGACGAGCACAAGTGACTTCAGGTCTGGATCAGAATGTTCTAGAAGAGTCACCCCCCGGATCTGTCCGCTGTGCCCCACCGAACCTCGGTCAAGCTCGACCCTGTGTACAGGATGCAAAAAACCGGGCAGATGATGGCCTACTTGGGCCTGGGTATGGGCATAGACCACAGCCCCCAGGGTCTTGGGCCGCTCCACCCCGGTTTGGCTGACCTGGGCCCGGCAAAAGGCATTGTACAGGGTAGACTTGCCGGTCCCTGTTCCGCCCACAAAAACCACCCAGACGGACTGACTCCGGATCTTGACCTCAAGGGCCTGGGCCTTCTTGGGAATCCGGGGGGTCACATCCTTGAGTCCACGTCCAATGTGGCTCAAGCCAGGGACTTGCAGGCTCTCCCAAAAGGCAGGTTTCTTAAGCTGGGCAGGGTTGGGCCATGTCTCTTTCACGTCGTTTTTCCTTAAAAACCAACCGCTTGTCCGTCCTTGCGCGGATCCGAAGCTGCTGCATACCCTGCATCCAGACACTGCACAATCTGGCCCCCGCCAAAGAGAAATGCCGGCGGATCAGGGATCAGTTCGTGACCCAATCCAGCCAGATCCGATCCGATATGTTCAGCCAAACCAGGTTCCAAAGCCAGACGAAAGTCCGGACTGACCTGCCAGCGGGGGGCATCCAATGCAGTCTGGGCATTTTGTTCCCATAGCTTCATACGCTGCAACACCTGCACATGGCCCTGAGGCTGCATATGGGCCCCCATAACCCCGAAACTGAGCAGCGGCCTGCCCTGCCTGCACACGAACCCGGGAATGATCGTGTGAAAAGGCCGCTTGCCCCCAGCCACACAGTTGGGATGCCCTGGATCCAGGACAAACCCGGCTCCCCGGTTCTGAAGGCTGATCCCGGTGCCCTTGATCACAACGCCGGATCCAAATCCCATATAGTTGGACTGGATCAAGGAAACCATGCGTCCTTGGGCATCCGCGGTGGAGAGATACACCGTCCCTCCGTTGGAAGGCAAGCGTGCAGGCGGCTTGGCTGCCTGATCCGGCTTGATTGACCTAGCCAGGCTTTGCAGCAGTTCGGGATCCAGGAATCGATCCACGGGCCAGGCCATGGCCTGCGGGTCGGCAACCTGGGCGTGAACTTGGGCAAAGGCCGCCTTCATGGCCTCCACCTGGTAATGCACGGTCTGTACTGAATCCACGGGCAGTCGCCCTACCTCCAGGATATCCAGAATGCCCAGAGCCATCAGGGCAGCCAACCCCTGGCCGTTGGGCGGCATCTCATGCACCATCCAGTCCTGCATCTGATAGCCAACAGGGTTTATCCAGGTTGATTCGTGTCCGCTGAGATCCCCAAGTTCCAGTGCCCCGCCCTGCTCCCGGGCCTGCCTGACCATGGCTTCGGCCAGTTCTCCTGTATACAGGCTCTGTCCATTGGTCTGGGCCAGTATGCGCAACGAGCGGGCCTGATCCGGACTGGCAAATCGCTCCCCTGCCCTGGGTGCCCGCCCAGAGGGAAGAAATGCGGCTGCAAATTCCGGCCTGTGGGCATGGGACCGGGACACAGCTACCCACTGCCGGGCAATGAGCGGGGAGACCAAAAATCCATCCCTGGCGTACCCGATTGCGGGTTCAAACAGATCGGCAAAGGGCAACTGCCCGAAACGCTCGGACAGATCCCTCCAGGCCAGGACCGCGCCCGGCACAGTCACAGCATCCCAGCCCGTTGCCGGCATACCCTCCAACCCTGCAAACCGTTCCCGGTTCCAGGACCGGGGAGACCGGCCGGAACCGTTTATGCCATGCAGGGTATTTTTGTCCCAGACCATGGCGAAAAGATCAGACCCCAGGCCGTTGCTTGTCGGTTCAACTACAGTCAGGGCAATGGCCGCGGCCAAGGCCGCATCAATAGCATTGCCTCCTTGCCGGAGCATATGCAGCCCGGCCTGAGCGGCCAGGGGCTGGGAAGTGGCCACCACATTGTGGGCCAAGACCGGCATACGTTGCGAAGGATAGGGAAAGGACCAGAAAGTCATGCCGCCTCGCAGCTTTGGTTTTTTGTTACTGTTATCCTGAAAACCGGTATAAAACAAAATGCAATGCGGTCATTGCCTTATCCGACCAGTCTTGACCCCTTAAAAAAGATTATCACCAACCCGATTACAGCTCCTCCTGGAGCATGAGCAGGGTCAGCATGCATGTGGACCAGACAATGTCCAGGGCCATATGTTCCAGGCAGTTTTTGTCCACCAGTAGGGTGGCCCAGGCCGGAAACTCGTTGTCGCCGAACCAGAGAACAAGATAAAGCGGGATACGGGGGAAGGGCAACAGCTGCAAGGCCGCATCTCCGTGCTCTGTCCTGGTGCCTCCCAGGATCTGGCCTTGATGCACAAACATATCCGGCCGATGGTCGAACACCCTGGCAATACGGGCCAAGGGCAAGACATGGCTTCCGGAGACGAAAAAGTCCCCGCCCGGCAATTGGCTGGGCTTGACCAATTCCCCGCTCAAAGGTCTGTCCTGGGCGTGGGTCAGGTAGCGGAGGAGGGAAAGCTTGGCGTATTCAGGATATTTCTCCAGGAGAACTTTGCCCGCTTCGGTGAAACTGAAAAGACGTCTCTCTCTGAGGCTGACTGCAATCCTCTGCCCCAAACAGGAAACCGTGTATGTCTTGCTCTGGGGCTCATACTCGGCGAAAGCTCCGGTCTGGACCTCATGCGGGTCCCTTGTGCCCAACATATCCCAGGATTCTTTGATCCCGGAAGCGGCTATACTTTCTGGGAATCCCTGCTCCATATCCGCACCCCTTATCGGCGTTTTGTATGATATGAGATAAGATCAGCTTTCACCTCGCAAAAACTCCCCGGTCACCGACTCCGGATCGTCCATGATTTCCTCCGGCGTGCCCTGGGCCACGATTCTTCCCCCGTATTCACCACCTCCAGGTCCCAGATCAAACACATAGTCCGCAGCCCGGATCACATCCAGGTTGTGCTCAATAACGATCACCGATGCCCCCTTGTCTACCAAAGCCTGCAGGACATGGATCAGCTTGCCCACCTCGTGCATGTGCAGCCCGGTGGTTGGTTCATCCAGAACATATAATGTTCCGGGCAGACGTTTTTTGCCCAGCTCCCGGGAAATCTTCAGCCGCTGGGCCTCTCCTCCGGAGAGGGTTGTGGCCGACTGTCCCAGGGTAATGTACTCCAGGCCCACGTCTTCAAGAATGCCCAGCTTGCGCTCCAGGACGGGATAATTGACAAAAAAAAGCCTGGCCTGGCGCACACTTAAGTCCAGGACCTGGGCGATGTTCAATCCCTTGTAGTTCACGTCCAGGGTCTCCCGGTTATAGCGCTGTCCCTGACAGACGTCGCAGGTGACGAAGACATCGGGCAAAAAGTGCATTTCCACCCGGATCTGTCCATCACCCTGGCAGGCTTCGCACCGTCCGCCCCGGACGTTGAAGCTGAACCGGCCCGGTTTATAGCCTCGTTTTCTGGCCTCGGCCGTAGCGGCAAAGACCTTCCTGATTTCATCAAAGACCTTGGTGTAGGTGGCTGGATTGGATCGTGGGGTTCGGCCGATGGGGGACTGGTCAATGGATATGATCTTCTCCACCTGCTCCGCCCCCTGAAAGCTGTCCACCTGGCCGGGATTGTCCACCTTGATTCCCCGAGCCAGGGCCAGGTGCTTGTACATGGTGTCCACGACCAGAGAACTCTTGCCCGAACCGGAAACTCCGGTCACACAGACCAGGGAACCTAAGGGGATATCCAGGCTCAGGTCTTGTAGATTGTTGGTTCGCACATGCTCCAAGCGCAGATTCTGACCCTTTTTCCGCCTGGACTCAGGCATGGGAATGATAAGGTCCCGGCGCAAATACTTGCCGGTCAACGAATCAGCAGCTTGCAGCAGCTCGGGCACCTGGCCGGCAAAGCACACTTCCCCACCCAGGGCCCCGGATCCCGGACCCAGTTCCAGAACATAGTCCGCGGACCGAATGGTGGGCTCGTCATGCTCTACCACCAGCACCGTATTTCCCCGCCCCTGGAGGTCTTTCAAGGACTGGATAAGACGGGCGTTGTCCCTGGGGTGCAGCCCGATACTCGGCTCATCCAGGACATAGGTCACTCCCACCAGCCCGGAGCCCAGCTGCCCGGCCAGACGGATGCGCTGGGCCTCTCCCCCGGACAGGGTAGACATGGTCCGGCCCAGACTCAAATAATCAAGACCCACATTGACCAGAAATTCCAGTCTGTGGGTCAACTCTCGAAGCAGTGGTCCGGCGATCTGTTCCTGGAATCCCTCAAACACAAGTTCATGAAACCAGGTGCAGGCCCGAAGGATGGACATCTGACATATATCGTAGATGCTGTGGCCCTGGACCTTGACCGCCAGGGCTTCCGGGCGCAGCCTGGCTCCCCCGCATTCCGGGCACGGTGTACTTCGCCGGAATCTGGCCAGTTCATCCTGCCAGATCCGGCCCAGTTGGACCCCGGATTCCAGAAGGGAGACGACTCCGGGCCATTTGCATTCTGTGTACCCGTAAAACAAGGCTTCCCAGGCCTTGGAAGAATAATCTTTCAAGGGTGTGTCCGGATCAAATCCAAAAGCCCGCCCCAGACAGTCCAGCTCCTGGTCATACCGGGAAAGAAGATTTCCCTTTTTCCAGGGGACCAGGGCTCCCTGCCGCAAGGACAAGCCACGGTTCGGAGCCACCAGCATGGGCTCGAAATATTCCACGCTGCCCAGGCCGGAACAGGCCGGGCAGGCCCCCTGCGGACTGTTAAAAGAAAAAAGCTGGGGCGAGGGCACAGGAAGGGACAGGCCGCAGCTGGTGCAGACCGCCTCTGTGCTGAACAGGGTCTCCTGTCCTTGCATCTCAGCCACAATAATCCGGCCTGAACTCAATTCCAGAGCCAGCTCCAGAGAGTCAGCCAGGCGCTTGCGCACAGAATCCTTGAGCACCAGACGGTCAACGACCACTTCCACTGAATGCCGTTTGTTTTTTTCCAGCTCCGGGGCCTGGTCCAGGGTGACTACCTCTCCATCCACTCGGACCCGGACAAAACCTTGGCTTTTCAGTTTCTTGAACACCTCGGCCTGGGTCCCTTTGCGCCGTTCCACCACCGGGGCCAGGAGCATAAACTTTGTCCCGGCAGGCATTTCCAGGATGGAGGAGATGATTTCATCCGAGCTTTGGGCCACGATGGCCCGCCCGCATTGAGGACAAAATGGCCGCCCGAGACGGGCAAAAAAGACCCGCAGATAGTCGTATATCTCGGTCACCGTGCCCACTGTAGACCGAGGATTGCGGGTCGACGTGTGCTGTTCCAGAGAGATGGCCGGGGACAGCCCTTCCACCTTGTCCACCTTGGGTTTGTCCAGTTGGGGAAGAAACTGGCGGGCATAGGCGGACAGGGATTCGACATATCGCCTCTGGCCTTCGGCATAGATAATATCAAAGGCAAGGGTGGACTTGCCCGAACCGCTGGGGCCGCAGATGACCACCAGCTCATTTCTTGGAATGTCCAGATCCAGGTTTTTCAGGTTATGGTGTTTGGCACCATGAATACGTATTGATTCGTGCATAGGACAAAAAAGATGCGCCTGCAACGATCATTGCAGGCGCAGGAGTTCCATGTGCTGTATTTTTTCTTGCAATCGTCAGGAAATCGAAGAACACATGAGTGGATCCAAGGATCATTCCTTGCGTATGCCCAAAGATCGATGTTTAGCGGTCTAGGTGTTCACTCATCCGCTTGCAGAGCGCTTCTCCTGTATTGGATATATCCATCCTTAAACGCAGTATATGGGTCCAGAGCTCCTTCCTTCAGGTCTTTATATTGGTCCAGATTGAGCGATAAATAATTTATTCCTTCCCCGGCTTGGACCGCAACCTCAACCTCCAAGGGGGTAAAGTAATATAAGGGCTGCAAAAACAAATCCCCCACCTTGCCCACACTGTCCCGCAGGCTCGATGGGCCAATCACAGGCCAAAAAAAGTATATCCCGTGTCCAATCCCCCATGTGCCCAGGGTCAATCCTCCATCTGTATCCCGGGGTTCTGGATTGAGGGCGGGGATCCCTTCCGATGGTTTGAGCAATCCAGCAAAGCCAAACAAGGTATTGATCAGGCAGGAACCAACTTCCCGGCCGGCACGCACCAGCCTGCCCTGCAAAAGATCATTGACAGCTCGAACCGGAGTGGCCAGATTGTAAAAGGCCTGACCGAAAGACTCCCTCCAAGGCTGGGGCAAGGTGGCCGCATACCCTCTGCCTACTGGATGCAGAAGCCAAAAATAGAGCTTGTCATTGACCTGAAACATAATCCTGTTCCAGGGTTCAAGGGGATCTGCGATTGCAGGCTGCTTTGATTCGTCATAATCCATCCCCAACTCAGCCATGAGGTCATCGCCGGAACCATTGTTTTCAGACCTGGTCTGATTGTTTTCGGCAAGCACACGGCTTGCGGAATCAAATACCAGACCTGAACCAGCCGAGAGTACAAAAAACAGTATGAAGAGCACAAAAGACAGGAAAAGCTTGCGCATGCATCCTTCAAAGCATTTCATCGGTAGGCCCCCCGATGGTTTTCAGGTTCTCGCCTCCAAATAACGGCCTTCACTCTACGTGTTCGCATCCTTGCTCACCTGCGCGCTCTCCAGTTCCTGAACTTTATCCCGCAAGTCCTGCATAAACACGGACACTGATTTTTTTTGCAACGCGTCGTTGAACTGACTCCGGTAATTCTGGACCAGGCTCACTTCTTCAACCAATACGTCGTAGACCTTCCAGCCTGCGTCCAGCTTCACAAACCGGTAGTGGACCGGTACAGCCTTGCCGTCATAGTTGATTGTCGACTGCACCTCGGCCTTGCGGGAAGAAAAGATGATTTCATTCGTCACCTGAAGATCTTCAGCTGAATACTTTGTGATCTGATCTAAGTATTTTTCGATTTTCTGAAAATACGTATTTTCCAAAAGACGGGTGAACAGATCAACAAATTCTTTTTTTTGGTCGGAATCCAAGTCCCGCCACATCCGGCCCAAACTCATTTGGGACATGACCTGAAAGGTGAAGATCTCCTCGGCCATGCCTTCCAGCTCTTCCCGCAATTGCTCTTTGCTGAGGTTTTCATCTGATACAATAGCAAGCATTTCTTTGTAGTACGAGCGGACAATCGGTGCCGGACCGTTCTCTGCAGCCCAGACCAAGTGCTTTGCCCCCCCACCCGGTTGCATGATCATAGCTGCACAGACCAAAACCGCGGCCAGCCACCACCGTCCGAATATGTTGTATCTATATATCATATCCTGCTCCGACTCCGTGTCCAATTGTTTGCTCTGACATATCCATCTCATCCCCGGCTATCTTTCTCCGTTCTCTGCCCCGCCGAAAACGTATTTCCCGACCAGTTCCTCAATATCTATGGGGCTTTGGGTATCGATGATCATATCCCCAGGCTCCAGGGAAAATCCTGACCCTCCAGGCGAGATACTGATGTATTTGTCACCGATCAGGCCGCTGGTCTTGACCGCGGCCATGGAGTCATCACTTAAGCGTACATCCTGCTTAATGCTCATGGTCACAATGGCTACAAACTCATCTGTATTCAAATCGATATCTTCAACCTGACCCACGGTCACACCAGCAATCTGCACTACATTCCCTGCTTTCA
The DNA here is from genome assembly GCA_964479235.1 of uncultured Desulfohalobiaceae bacterium. GTDB lineage: Bacteria > Desulfobacterota > Desulfovibrionia > Desulfovibrionales > Desulfothermaceae > Desulfovermiculus. The sequence goes on along the minus strand of CAYZLB010000042.1, from coordinate 3,902 downwards.
ACCCAGAGACGGAATTGAATCGGGCCTTGATCTGATAGGAATCAGCCCCCCAAAAGCCAAAATCCCCAAGCTGAATGGTCAAATATCCAATACAAAGTAGAGCCACGAAGACAAAGACGCCTACAGAAGTCTCAACCGTATACCTGGTGCTCATACTTCTTCCTTTTCTCCGCTGTTTTGGCCACAGACCAGCCGGGCCAATCCCTTTTTGACATTTTCGGCCTGCTCCACCACTTCATGCAACATCATACCTGGTGCACAACGCGTCCACCCGGCCAGAACCCCAAAAGGGGTACATCTGCTGCCCAGAAAGGTAGGATGAAAAAACTTGGTTTGTCCCAATGGTTCTTGGATTTTTCTAATCACCTTCTCTGCTTCTGCAGTATAATCACCTGGCACAAGGCACAGTATAGTGTCCTGAGTGTACCGGCCGCAGACCGCACTTTTCCCTTCCATGGCTGAGCTGACCAGACCGGCAACTGTCCTCACAACCTTATGAGCCATTAATTCGCCAATTCTGCCTCTGACCCGTTCCAAATTTTCAATGGTAAATACAAAAGCAGTCAGCGTATTATTTTGCGTGCTTATCTGCTTGTACGCAGTTTCCAGATCCAATCGGCTTTTGAGCTCAATGATCTCGTTTTCCAGGCTTTGGACACTATTGATGTACTCATAAACCACTTGCAGATCGCTTTGCTCCAACTCCAAGGGAGTACCCTCAAAAACTATCTGGGCCTCCTCCAAAACAGCTATGCGGTTGGAAATATAAAACACATCCGGCACATCGTGGCTGACCAACACCGCAGTAAATCCAAAATTTTTCTGGTTATGGGTGATCATGCTCAAGACGCTGTTTTTGCGCACTGGATCCAGTCCAGTGGTCGGTTCATCAAACAAGACCACTTTTGGATCAGTGATCAAAGCCCGGGCTAAAGCCACCCTTTTCTGCATCCCGCCGGATAGTTGGGCTGGATATTTGGACTCAACGTCATGCAGATCCAGGGCATCCATCTTCTCTTCCACCCGGCTCTTGATCTCGTCGGGCTTCATGGACGTCTTTTCCTTTAAGGGCAGAGCAATATTGTCGAAAACTTGTAAGGAGTCGAACAAGGCATTGTTCTGAAACATAAAATTGACTTGTTTCCTGATCTCTTTCCGCTCTTTTCTGGACAGGGACTGCATGCTTCGCCCCTGATACAGGATCCGGCCATCATCAGGCTCCAGAAGCCCGATGATCAGTTTGAGCGTAACGCTTTTCCCCACACCGCTTTTCCCGATCAATGTGGTCACTTCCTGGGGATAGATCTGCAGGTTGGCCTTTTTCAGGATGCACTTGTCCCCAAAGCATTTGGTCACGTCTTTAAATTCAATAAGTGGAGTGGTCATGTACACGCCAGGCCTAGTTTGTGTGATTCTTTTAGAGCAGGAAAGACGTCAGCACATAATCAAAGATAAGCACCGCTACCGAGGACAGCACCACCGCGCTGGTCGTGGCCAGGCTGACGCCCTTGGCCCCGTGGCCTTCAGTCCGCTGATGGACAAAAAATCCCTGATAACAGCAAATGGTGACCACAATCACCCCAAAGACCAAGGCCTTGATAAATCCTCCACTCACATCGCCCATAATAACCAAGGAATCCATGCGGGAAAAAAATATGCCGGAATTGATACCCAAGAGGACCACTCCAGTCAAATATCCTCCGATGATGCCTATAACATCGAACAGCGCGGTGAGCAGTGGGAAGCAAATCAATGAGGCCAATATGCGCGGGCTGACCAAATACCGGATAGGATTGATATCCATGGTGAACAGGGCATCAATCTGTTCTGTAATACGCATGATACCGATTTCCGCAGCCATGGCCGATCCAGCCCGGCCGATGATCATGATGGCCGTGAGCACCGGTCCGAGTTCACGGATAATGGACAAGGCCACTGCGGCTCCCAGTACACCTTCAGATCCGAATTTGACCAAAGTGTAATAGAGCTGCAGGCCGAGGACCATACCAGTGAACAAACCAACCAGGAGAATAACAAAAATTGATTTGACACCGATAAAGTAGACCTGCTGAATCGTTTTACGGATTTCCAAAGGCCAGGTAAAGATATGCCGCAATCCGGAAAGCAAAAAGACAAACCCGGCTCCCAGTTCATGGATGATGTGGATAATGGTCCGACCGAGCGCGGGCAGAAATCCAAAAGGATTGATGGTGGCTTTATCCATAGAATATCCCTAACCAGTCAGCACTTTCATAACAGCGCCAATTCATTGTCACATTTTATTTAGAGGTCGTGACTGTCGGTGTATACGCCATCATTACCTGGCATCTGTGTGCAAGCGATCCCATTTCCACAAACACAGGGAACAGGCAGGACATAGCTGATTCCTTCTGAGCAACAGAGATATACCCGGTTTTCAAAATGAGGTCAAACAGCGAAGGGTTCTCCCTGAAAGCCTGTATTGACGTTCACTTCATGTATCGCAATATTTGGTCCTGATCAAATCAGGCCAGCCGGCAATGGAACCCTTTCTTCAGATGATTGATGAGAAGGCACTAGACAACGAATAACCTGACTATTTCCTCAGCCGTAAGTCGTTCAATGAGTTCAGGATCCTGAATCTGAGCCTTTGTATCATTCACATACAATCCGACAATCCGATCTCGTTCCGCCTCGGTCAGCCCTTTCAGAATCTGAGCCAAACGGCTCCCTTTCACCTGCACCCCCCGGGAGAACAACAACGGACCCAGAGCTGGAACCATGAAATTAAACAGCTTGACCCGAAGACATCCTTTGTCCTGCCCGACCTGCTCTGCTTCGTTTTCCGACCAGGAAATGCCTTGGCGCAGTCCGGCATAGGTTCCCCCCCGGCGCATACTGGCCCCCACCAGTCCGGGCATGGCCGCGGACAGGGAGAGGACACTATCCGATTTCTGGACCGGAATACGCAGATCGTCAACCGGGTGATTATTTAGAAAAAGACTTTGGATATCCTTTTCAATGACCTGATCCGGAACGTGGAGATCGTCTTTGAGTATCTCCCGGACACTCCTGCCAAGCCTGACTTCCACATCTACGCCTTCCCGGAGCAGGGAGTGAAACATCTGCCGATCCTGTCCTTCTACCTGGATTCGAACGTCCATCGCGCCTCCATACAAGAAAGCGGCCCAAGGGGCCGCTTTCTTGTCCATCCTGTGCAGGGAAGTATTTTCCTTCTACCAGTTAAAGACCGTATCCAGCTGCTCGTCCGGGATGTCAAAGGTCACATTATGCGGCTCAAGGGACTCGCGTCGGAAATAGCGAGGCAACCGGTCATGGATTGCGCTAAGCCCGGCCCGGGCATTGAAGTCCCGCTCGTTCTTCAAAATGGACTTGCCCAGGTCAGTCACGTCATCTGCCGTCAAACTCAGTCCATACATGGCATTGATCATATCGATCAAGGCCTGAAACGTCTCCGGCTGATCCAGAACAGCAAAAGCGATGAACAGGCACATGCCGGTAGCGTCAACAGCGGCTGTGGCGATCTGCAGATTGCGGGACAGATCCACCTGCCCTTCGGCTTTCAGGGGATCGACCTCGCCGCCCACCTTCAATATGTTGGCGGTCACTGCATATCCGGCTGTATGATCTGCGCCCATGGTCGAGGTGGCATAGGTCACCCCCATCCCTTTGACTGCCCTGGGATCATAGGCCGGCATGGCCTGGTTCTTGACCACTGGCGCCCTCTCCAGTCCAAATGCCTTGGCTGTGGCTCCGGTTCCACTGCCCAGGATCCGGCCCAGAGGGGTTCCCTTGCCCACTTCATGGACCAGATCAACTGCCCCTTTGGCGTCACCAAACTCCAGCAAGCCGGCTTCCATAGCCACGCCGATGGTCGCACCCATTTCAATGGTGTCCAGCCC
>CAYZLB010000041.1:5050-21846 GCA_964479235.1 uncultured Desulfohalobiaceae bacterium | reverse complement strand
TGGAGCAGTATTTACCTGGCTGGAGGCTGCTCCTGGTTTGGGCGCAGAGTTTGCTAATCAACGGGAACACCGCTTAGCCTACGAAGCGCAGCAAAAAATGGATCACAAAGCGTATCGTGCCTGCCGGGATCTTCTCCAACCCTATCTTGCCGACCATGAACATCCGGCACCTACCTTGTTTCTTCTTCTGGCCCGGGCCCAAACTGAGCTGGGACAAAAGCGGGCTGCCCTGGCCACCTATTCCAGGGCGGCCGCGATCTACCCAAACAATGCACTTATTTTGCGCAATTATGCGGTGATCAGTCAGGAAATGGGACGGTTATCTCAGGCTGCCCGACTCTTTGAGCAAAGCTATGCCCATGGCGGATCTGCAGAGCTTTTGTATTTTGCCGGTGCGGCCTGGTTTGAGGCTCAGGCCTATTCCAGAGCGGCAAGGGCTGTATCCCGGCTGATCAACAAAACAAACAAAGTCAAGACCAACTGGGTTGAACTTTTGGTCTATTCCCTGGTTCGAAACAAGCAGTGGAAGCAAGCTGAACCCAGGGTGCAAACCCTGCTTGCCAGGAGAACAGATGATTCTGATCTCTGGCAGCTTTTAGCCCATGTACGTTCCCAGCAGGGCAATATTTTAGGAGCCGCCACTGCTCTGCAGGTGGCCTACAGCCTGAATGAACCAGGGAAAATGAAATGGCGGGACTTAGCTGGAATGTATGCTGCGGCTGGAGTGCCTCTGATGGCGGCCAATGCCATGCACAAAGGCCTGAACCAAGAGCCGGGGCCGGAAGATTGCTGGCGCATGGGACGCTATTATGCAGACGCCTTACGGATTGAGAAGGCCGTACAATGGATGGATAAGGCTTTGAACCAGAAAGACGATCCAGAATGGCAAATGGAAAAGGCCTATTTTTTGTATGTCCATGGGCGGTATGCCCAGTGCCGTGAAGCGGCCCTGCAAGCGGCAGGGACCGGTTCTAAGCAGGGTGAAGCTTGGATGCTGGCTGGATACGCAGCCTGGCAGGAGCAGAACTGGCTAGAGGCAAAGTCGGCCTTTGCGCAGGCAAAGAAGAGAGAGCAAACTGCTGTCCGGGCCGCATCCTGCCTGCAGTCTGTTCAGCAGATTCTGGATTCTGAACAAAAGATTCGCATGCTTGAAATGCAAACTGGTGAATCGGACAGGAAAAATGTTTCAGCGACAGGTTAAGGTTGATTTTTCATGAGAACGTGCTGCCTTAAGGATATTGTATGACCGTGAAGAAGGCATTTCTGTTCATAGTTGGGATCGGGTTTTTGTATTTGGGGATGAGTTGTCCTTTTGCTGTGCAGGCTCAGGACGTGGATCAGCTAATGCGCGAAGCCCTGGAAAGGCAGCAGAAGGTCCAGAAGGATGTTCAGGACTGGAGCGAAGAAAAGAAAGCTCTGGTCCAGGAAATTTTGTCCTTGCGCACGGAAAAGAAATGGCTTGAGCTGCAAAACGATCAGCATGCCGCCTATATTGAGCAGAAAAGGCAGGCTATCAACAGACTTCAAGAGGAAGAAGAAGTGGCCAGAAGTCTGCGTATGGAATTGGAGCCCTATCTCTTGGAAGTGGTGGACAGGCTGGGAAGAAAGGTGGAAGAGGACCTTCCTTTTCTGCCCCGGGAACGGCAGGAGCGGCTGCAATTTATCAACCAGTCCCTCACGGAATACGGCGTCAGCCTCAGCGAACGTCTGCGCCGGGTCCTGGAGGCCCTGACCGTTGAGGCCGGCTATGGATCATCCGTGGAAGTCACCGACCGTGAACTGACCATTCAAGGCACCCCTACCCAGGCTCAGGTAATACATATCGGCCGGGTAGACTTGTTGTATGTCACCCGGAACGGGGATTCTGCCGGTAGATGGGATACGCATGAACAGACGTGGAAACCATTGGCCCGGGATACGGCCCAAGAACTATTGAAAACCGTGGATATTATTCAAGAGCGGCGAGTGGCTGATCTTGTAACCCTGCCTTTGGAAAAGCCCGAGGAATAAGATGCGCTGTAGAAACAGAAAAGGCGGGCTTGTCGCTATCATGTTCGTTTGTTGGCTCTGTGTCTGCTCTGTACAAGCCGATTGTGCGCCGGTTCGGCAAACTATTCAGGAGCAGTCCGAGCGGATTCGCCAGGATGCAACCGTAACACAGACATTGTTACAGGAAGACAAGCAAGACCTGCAGGCCAGGCTCCAGGAACTCACAAAGGACGTATCCGGGCTACGTGATTCCCTGGAAGAGAAAAAACAAGCCCTGGACGCATTGCGGAAAGACGAAAATGCGTTGGAACAGCAGCTGCAGGCCGAGCGCCGGGAAGTTGAAGAAGTACAGGGCAGCCTGGTGGCTGCGGCCAAAAACATGAGCCAGCTGCTGCAAAGGAGTCCCTTGGGACCATTAATGCCCAAACAGAGGAAACAAATGGCCCGGGTTGCTGACCGTCAGGATCTGCCTCGAATGGACGAGATCCGTTCTGTGGTCAATACCAGTCTGGAATACATGGATCGATCAGCGGAGATTGAGCGCTTTTCAGGATCCTTCGTGGATATCAATGGCCGGAAACAAACAGGGACCCTTGTCCGGGTCGGCGGTTTGGCTGCCATGTATCACTGTGAGCACGGGACTGGATATTTGCGGCCTGGACCCGAGGGGAAGGAACTTGTGGCTGTGGGTGGAGATTTGTCCTGGTTGACCAAACGAAGTCTTCGTTCCTTTATTTTCGGAGAAGCTGATCAGGTGCCCCTGGATATCAGCAAAGGGTCTGTCTTTGCCCAAATATCAAGAGAACAGACTTGGGGCGAGTGGCTGCAGTCCGGAGGATTTCTGGTCTGGCCCTTGTTTTGCGTAGCCGGTTTAGCCCTGATCCTGGTTGGTGAACGTTTGCTTTTCATGCTTCGAATCCGGTCCGACTCCAATCGGATTATGGATCAGATTACGGATTTGGCCCAAAGAAACGAATGGCAGAAATGCCGGGAAGTATGTGCCGCCAATCAGAGATCCCCTCTGTGCCGGGTACTAGGCAAGGGCCTTAACCATGTCGGCGAGAGCAGGCAGGCAGTGGAAAATGCACTCCAGGAGGGGCTCTTGAGCCAATTGCCCCGCTTAGAGCGTTTTTTGCCAACCTTAAATGTCTTGGCCGCCATTGCTCCTTTGCTTGGCTTGCTGGGGACAGTGACCGGCATGATATCAACCTTTCAGGCCATTACAGTATTTGGCACCGGAGAGCCCAAGGTCATGGCCGGAGGGATATCCGAGGCCCTGATCACCACCCAGATAGGGCTTGGAGTGGCAGTACCCATCATGTTTTTGCACCATCTGCTTGACCGGCGGGTGGACAAGATTATCGGGGATATCGAAGAGAAAGGTGCTGCCTTTTCTTTGCTGGTCATGAGCAGAAAAAGGGAAAACGGCAAAGCAGAAAGAGACGATGTACGCACAGAACACGCTAAAACATCTGAAATGATACTGTATGGTTGAAAATCTGCTCATGCAGACCTGGTCCTTTCTGGACAGCGGCGGCGGCGTGATGTGGCCTCTGCTTGCAATTTCGGTCTGGATGTGGTGGCTCATCCTGCTCAAAGTCCTGGATTTTACGGCTTGGAGGCGGCAGGAACGCTCGGTGCAGGAACTGATGAAAGGGCACGAGGCCGGCCCTGGTGCGCCGTGGCAGCAAAATATCCTGGCCATAGTCCGGCATGTGCATGATGAGGTGCCAGACTTTGATGAAAACGAACTGATCGACCGAATCACCAGTCCGGCAGCCCGAAGGATAGACCGGCATATTCAAACCATTCTTGTCTTGTCTCAGGCTGCTCCTTTGCTTGGGCTTTTGGGTACGGTGTGCGGCATGATTTCCACTTTTGAGGTCATTTCCGTTTTCGGTACAGGGGAGGCCAAGTCCTTGGCCGGAGGGATATCCGAGGCCCTGATCACCACGCAGACCGGTCTTTTGGTGGCTGTTCCAGGTCTGGTTCTGGGCAGTCTGCTCCAAAAGCGGGCGGAAGTGATCAAAGCCCGGATGCAACGGTTCAGCCTGAATGTTTTGCGTCTATTGGATAACAGCCAAACATAATTGAGCCAGAATATGCGCAGTATCCGCAGCACCCGCCAACGGTCCAGGGGCAGTACGGAACTTAATATTGCTCCCCTGATCGATATGGTTTTTATCCTGCTCATCTTTTTTTTGGTCACCACCAGCTTTGTCAAGGAGTCTGGGGTAGAGGTACAGCGGCCGGTTGCCCAAACTGCTGAAGACCAAAAGACGACGTTAATCATCGGGGTTACCCCTGAAAACAGGATATACATGGAGGGCAAACCAATTGATGTTCGTTCTGTGCAAGCCCACGTCGAGCGCTTTGCCCTGAAGAACCCGGGGGGCAACGTGGTCATTGCCGCAGATAAAGACAGCAGGTCCGGCACCGTGATCCAGGTATTGGACGCCTGCCGCCTGGCAGGTGTGCGGGATGTGGCCGTGGCTGCCAGCCGGCCGGGGTGATTTTCGTGTCACAAAGGTATCAATGGCTGCAGCAGACAGAACTTCACGGGTGGCCCCGTTGGCGCAGACACGTGCTTGTTTTGGGGATCACCTTGAGCCTGAATGTGCTTATCTTTTTAACCATTCCCTTTTTATCCCAGATCCGGGAGGCCCGACCAGAACACTCACGAATCGTGGGGACCCCGACCATGGTGAATCTGGATCTGGATGACAGTTCCCAGCCAGCGCCTCTGAAAAGCCAGGAACCCCCGGAACCGGAGAAACCAAAGGAGCTTCCCCGGCCTGATTTTCAACCACGGCAGATGGAGTATTCTCCTCCGTCCCCGCCGGAGCTCCCGGAATTAAAGATCGATATGCCAAACATTGATGTGGGCCGAATCGAGATCAGCAAGCCGAAAGAGCCAAAACCTGTGGCCCAGCCAAGTCCCAAACAGACCCCTGAACCCCAAAAAGTGGAGCCCAAGACCAGGCCCGAACCGGCAACCCAAAAGACCAGGTTTTCCTTAGGCCAAGTTGACTCTCATCCCCGACTTGTGCACAAAGTCAATCCAACATATCCTTTCCGGGCCAAACGGCGGGGAGTTGAGGGCAAGGTTATTGTCCGGTTTTTGGTTGACAAACAGGGCCGGGTCAGCGAATGCAGCGTGGTGCAGGCCGAACCAGAGGGCGTATTTGAAGAGAGTGCACTCAAGGCAGTTACAAAGTGGCGGTTTAAACCGGGAATGAAGGACAAAAAGCCGGTTTCCACCTGGGTCCAAGTGCCGATCAGATTTGAACTGTTCCGGTAACGACCTCATCAGTTAGTTTTTTCCATCCAAACACAGCAGATAGGCGCTATGCAGCAGATAATTCTTTGTATCGCACGTCTTGTCATTTTTTGTACCATGCTTTTCCTGCCGTTTCAGGCACAGGCCAGAACAGTGACGGATGAGCTGGGCAGGGAACTGGAGCTTCCGGAAAAAATAGAAAGGGTGGTTTCCCTAGCCCCCAGCATTACCGAGAGCATGTTTTGTATCGATCAAGGACACAAGCTGGTCGGGGTGACCAAGTACAGTGACTATCCTGAACAAGCCAAAAACATTCCTTCGGTAGGTTCCTATATCAATTTGAATGCAGAGCGGATTGTCAGCTTGCAGCCGGATTTGTGCCTGGCCACCAAGGATGGAAATCCCTATCAGACCATACAACAGCTGGAGCGGGCCGGCATACCTGTCTTTGCCCTTGATCCCAGAGACTTGCCGGCAATAATGTATACCATTGAAAAACTCGGACAGTTGTTGGGGGCTGTGGAGCGCGCTGAACAGGTTGCTGCTGGAATGCGTCAGGAACTCAATGAATTACAGGACATCGTCAGCCGGGCGGATACAAAGCCCCGGGTTTTCTTTCAGATTGGCATTTCACCAATTGTTTCTGTGGGGAAGGATACGTTTATTCATGAGCTGATCACCCTGGCAGGAGGAGTGAATATTGCGGCTGCGGATATTCAATATCCTCGCTATTCCCGGGAAGATGTCTTGATTTTTAACCCGGACATCATTTTGATCAATTCCATGAGCAATGAACAGGAGTTAATTCAGGCTGAAATTACAAATTGGCGGGATTTCCCCCGGATCGATGCGGTCCGAACCGGCCGTATCTACCCTCTGGATGCTGCCCTGTTTAACAGGCCGACCCCCAGGTTGACCAAGGCCCTTTGTATTCTGGTCCGCCTGTTTCACCCCGAATGCGCTGGTGAACTGGAGAATCCCTGTTGGTCCGCAATGCGTCCGGGGCCGGCCGATGGATGAGAAATTTGCCGTTCCTTCCGGGGGGCATCGCGGGGCCATAGTCCGGGTACTCATGCCCTGTGCTGGTTTAGCCCTGGGCTTGTTCCTGGTTATGCTCCTGGCCCTGGCCTGGGGATCCACTGGTGAACACTTAACCGAAGTCATCTCGTCCATGTTCTCCGGCCATCCGGAGCAAACAGTGCACTGGACCATAATCTGGCAGATCCGTTTTCCCCGAGTGCTGCTGGCTGCGGCTGTTGGGGCCACCCTTGGCGTGGGAGGCCTGGTCTTTCAGGCCTTGTTGCGAAATCCCCTGGCAGAGCCGTACATATTGGGTGTTTCCGGGGGATCGGCGGTTGGGGCGGTTCTGGGCATGATGCTTGGGCTGCGCTTCTTTCCGGGGGTGGCCGGCTTTGCCTTTACCGGGAGTCTGGCCACCTTGCTCTTGGTTCTGGTTCTGACCTCCAAGCGGCGGTTTGTACAGGAAAACAGCCTTCTCTTGGCCGGGGTGATGGTCAATGCCTTTTGTTCGGCCATCATTACCTTTCTCATTTCCATAACCGAACATACCAAGCTGCAGGGCATTTTGTTCTGGCTTATGGGAGACTTGTCCAGTGCGGACATCGTCCAAGTCAGCGGATTGATTCTTCTCCTTATTCCCAGCTTTGTTCTGGTCTTTATTCTGGCCCGGCCCATGAACCTGCTGCAGTTCGGCCGGGATGTGGCTCATAGCCTTGGAGTGAACGTGAAGATGGTCACAGGGACACTCTTGGTCGTGACCTCCCTTATGGTCAGCGCATCTGTGTGTCTTGTCGGTTTGGTCGGCTTTGTTGGTTTGGTCATCCCCCACTTGCTGCGCCTGTTGTTTGGACCGGACCACCGGGTGCTGGTGCCGGCTTGCATTTTGGGCGGGGCCATGTTTATGACCGGATGTGACCTATTGGCCAGGCTGGCCTCAGCCCAGGGACAGCTTCCAGTAGGGGTGGTCACTGCCCTGATCGGAGCACCGGCCTTTATTATCCTCTTGGCCAGGTCCAGAACATGATCCGGATGATGAGATGTTCTGAATAACCCACATGCCTGCCAAAGCGCAGGCACGCTTGCGCTAACGAAGCATACAAACGATACCGATACCGATACCGATTGGGACCAGATAAAAAAGGGATTCTCAATCAGCTCCTGATAACCATTAACCAATAACTGTTTTTCATACAAAGTGCATGCAGAAGTACTGTGCACGGACACCCTGCAATCTTTCCATATGCAGCCAAGGAGGAAGCATGTCTGCGGCTGATGCCGTGAGGGTCCAAGACCTCTGTTGTGGATACGATCATATTCAGGTCCTGGATTCGATCAGTTTTTCCGTAGTCCGAGGGGAGCTTTTGGTCATTATTGGTCCAAACGGCTCAGGCAAAAGCACGTTGCTCAAAGCATTGGCCGGGATCTTGCGTCCACACACGGGACGAATCGAGATCCTGGGACAGGATCTCCGGTCTCAGGCCAGAAGGGAAATGGCCAGAAAGGTGGCCCTGGTTCCACAGCAGACCAGTGTTTCATCTGCATATACGGTTTTTGAGACTGTCCTCATGGGCCGATATCCGCATCAAGGCCTATTGGGTCTTGAGAGCAGCAAAGACATGGAGGTGGCCAAGGAGGCGATGCACTCTACCCGGATAGAAAACCTGGCAGAGAGGTCCATGGCCCAGCTCAGCGGAGGCGAACTGCAGCGGGTGCTCATTGCCAGAGCCTTGTGTCAGGAACCGGAGATTATGCTTCTGGATGAGCCGACTTCATCCCTGGATTTGGCCCATCAGGTCCGGATCATGGATTTATTGGAATCCCTGCACACCAGCCACGATTTGACTGTTATCATGGTGGCCCATGATCTGAATTTGGCCTCCCTGTACGGCAAACGGCTTTTGCTCATCCGGGACGGCCGGCTGGTCGGCCATGGCACCCCCAGGGAAGTCCTGACGTTTGACAAGCTGGAAGAAGTCTTTGGCTGCGTATTACTGGTGGATGAAAGTTCTCTTGATCAGCTGCCACGTATCACCGTCATCCCCGGTCGATATCTGGATGAGGATATCATTCATAATCAGCGCCTATCTTAGGGATGCCCCTTCTTCGGAATTTTTATTCTCTTGACAAGAGATGGAGGCTTGTGTATCAATTGCTTCTCGGCATAGATATCAAGATATCTCTATATGAAAATTTATGGATAAGATAAAAATCTTCAAAGCATTGGGGGATGAGACACGGTATCGGCTGTTTCTGCTCCTCCTGCACCATGAGTTCAATGTAAACGAAATGGTCCAGGCCCTGAATATGGGCCAATCCCGGATATCCAGGCACTTGAAGATCCTGACTGAAAGTGGGGTGCTTGCCTCCCGCCGGAATGGAAGTTTTGTTTACTATCATGCAGTCATAAATGACGACAATACGTATTTGATCCAATATTTGCGTCAAGGCGTGGATAATAATCCGGGTTTAAAGAAAGACCTGGAGCGGGCAGAGACGATTTATGCCGAACGTAAGGACCGGACAGCCAGGTTTTTTCAGGAGGTGGCCCCGGACTGGGACAAACTCAAGCAGGAAATCCTCGGACCGGTGGACCTTAACGCCATCATCGCCAAGGAGATCAGTTCCGGGCAGACAGCGGTTGATCTTGGATGCGGCACAGGTGCGCTGACCTATATCCTGGGATCCAAGGCCCAAAAGGTTATCGGCATCGACAGTTCACCCAAGATGCTGGAGCAGGCCAGGAAACGATTTGTGGACAATGGGCACAATGTGGAATTGCGCCTTGGAGAACTGGAACATGTCCCCCTTGGTGATGAACAAGCGGATACGGCGGTGGTCAGTATGGCCTTGCACACCCTGTCCGTCCCAGCGGTCGGCATTCGGGAGGCCGGGCGGGTCCTGAAAAAAGGAGGACGTCTGGTCTTGGTGGATTTCGACAAGCATGACCGTCCTGATGTGCGCGAGCGCTTTGGCGGACCATGGATGGGGCTGGCCACGGATGAGGTCAGACAGTGGATGGAAGATGCAGGCTTTACCCTGCAGCGCACCCAGCAAATTGAGGTCAAGAATGGACTCTGCATCAATATGTTTGTTGCAGATAAAAATCCATAATATTCTCTTTGAGAACCTGTAATGTGAAGGAGTCGAAAGATGGACAAAGGCAGCACGTATGAAGTGAAAGACATGGGTCTTGTCACTCAGGGCAAAAATAATCTGGAATTGGCAGAGCTGCACATGGGCGCTCTTTTGGAAGTACGGGAAAGATTTGCCAAGGAAAAACCCCTGCAAGGGGTCCGCGTCGGCTTGGCCCTGCACGTAACTAAAGAAACCGCGATTTTGGTCCGTACCCTCAAAGCCGGGGGAGCTGATGTGGCCATCACAGGCTGCAACCCCCTGTCCACTCAGGACGATGTGGCTGCCGCCCTGGCTGAGGAAGGAGTCAAGGTCTGGGCCTACAAGGGTGAAAATACTGAAGATTATTATCGATACATTGAGAACGTGATCAAGTTTAAGCCTCAGATCACCATTGACGACGGCTGCGACCTGGTCTCTGAGATCCACAAAAAACACGAACACCTGATCCCGGATATCATTTGCGGATGTGAAGAGACCACCACCGGGATCATCCGGCTCAAGGCCATGGAAAAAGACAATGCCTTGAAGTATCCGATGATTGCCGTGAATGACAACAAGACCAAACACTTGGTAGACAACTACTACGGCACCGGGCAGTCCACCATCGACGGGATTACCCGGGCCACCAATCTGCTCTGGGCCGGAAAGACCGTAGTGGTCAATGGCTACGGCAGTTGCGGCCGCGGGGTGGCCTTGAAGGCCGAAGGCATGGGTTCGAACGTGGTTGTCACTGAAGTGGACAATTTTCGGGCCCTGCAGGCAGCATACGACGGTTTTCGGGTCTTGCCCATGAACGATGCGGCCCGGATAGGTGACGTCTTCTGTTCAGTGACCGGAAACAAGCACGTGATCAGTTTTGCACATATGAAGCTGATGAAGAATGGGGCCATGATGGCCAACTCCGGTCATTTCGACAATGAAATCGAACTGTCCACTCTGGCCGAAAAAGCCGAATCCAGGCGCAATGTACGGCCGTTCATGGAAGAGTACGTGCTGGAAGGCAAGAAGCTCTTTGTCCTGGGCGAGGGCCGGCTGGTGAACCTGGCTGCTGCCGAGGGGCATCCGAGTGAAGTCATGTCTACATCCTTTTGCGGTCAGGCTTTGTCCTGCGAGTTCGGAGTAAAGAACAAGGGCAAGATGGAGGCCAAGGTCCTGCAGCTGCCCACTGAAATCGACGATCAAATCGCCGGGCTTCAGCTCAAAGCCATGGGGATCAAGATTGACAATCTCACAGCTGAGCAAAATGACTACCTCAATTCCTGGGAGGAAGGCACGTAAGCAGAGGTCAGGGATCAGAGGTCAGCTTTGCTTCTAGCGGCTGGTTATCTGTTATCAGTTATTTGTTATCAACAAGAAACCTTACCAAAGGCCCCGACAACTCGGGGCCTTTTGTCCTCTTCGTTCCCAGGGTCCTCCCTGGGAACGTTCTTCTCTTATGGTTCCGGCCATTTTCTTGTTTTTGCTGATACATATCTTTCCGAAGGCCCACTCGAACAATCTCCACTCCAAGAAAGCCTTCATGACATTGGAGGACACGCGATAATTTCCTTATCTTATTCGATATGTACTCTTAGCTCCAGCAAGCTTTTCGTCTGAAGTGGATATGGGTCTTCAGCGGGTTCCTCTACGAGCTTGATAGTACGAGCGATTGTTCTCATCGCGAAGAAGCCACAATCTGGACACCAAAAAAGGCCAAGGAGGCCACCAGTATAATGCTCGGGCCGGCGGAGACATTCAGGCATATAGAGAGCAAAAGCCCCAATAGGGCAAAAATCAGATTTAATCCCAGGGAAATGCCCATCATACGCAAGGGAGAAGGGCTGAAGCGCTCGGCAATAAACGGGGAGATGCTCATCAGGGCAATGACCAGAATCAGCCCGACGACCTGGATGACGACGACCACGGACAGGCCGATCATGAGCATGAGCAGGACATGAAGAAAGCCGACCGGGATACCTCGGACCCGGGCGAACTCCGGATCAAAGGAAAGGGCGACGAAGTCATGGTAAAAGTATCCCACAGTACACAAAATGATCACGGCCAGGCCGGACATGAGCCATAAATCGTTGCCGGGAACAGTCATAATGCTCCCAAACAGAAAACTCATCAGATCCACATGGTACCCAGGGGTCAGATCCAGCAGGATGACTCCCAGGGCCATTCCCAGGGCCCAGAGAACGCCGATCATGGTATCTGCTCTGTTTCTGGCCGTAAGGCTGACCCAGGCCATGACCAGGGAGGCCAGGATGGAAACCAGGGTAATTCCAAGCAATGGGGCAAAGCCGAAATACACGGCCAGACCTACCCCTCCGTAGGCGGTGTGGGCGATGCCTCCGGATATAAACACGATCCGGTTGATGACCACAAATGTGCCGATAATGGCGCAGACGATCCCAGCCAGGCAGGCGGCCAGAAGAGCGTTGTGCATAAAGTGCAT
The DNA here is from genome assembly GCA_964479235.1 of uncultured Desulfohalobiaceae bacterium. Taxonomy (GTDB): domain Bacteria; phylum Desulfobacterota; class Desulfovibrionia; order Desulfovibrionales; family Desulfothermaceae; genus Desulfovermiculus. The sequence continues at coordinate 9,985 of CAYZLB010000041.1, read as the reverse complement.
GTGCAAAAGTTCAAGCATTGTCGTCTGGCTCGTGGGCGGCCAAAACCCGATGAGGAACCGGGCCGTGGGTAACAAGTTCTACCGGGCAATGGTAGGCGGCAGAGAGCATCTCAGAGGTGATTTCCGGACGGTCGTGAAAATGAACTTGCTTGCTGACGCAGACCACAGACTTGATATGACTGGAAAGGACCATGAGATCGTGGCTGACGACCATAATGGTCACCTGATCGTTTAACTTTTGCAGGAAGTCAAAAAACTCGCTTTGACCTTGCGAATCTACATTGGCTGTCGGTTCGTCAAGTACAAGGAGGCGGGGACGAGTGACCAGGGCCCTGGCCAACATGACCCGCTGTCTTTGGCCTCCAGAGAGTTCGGCCACTTGTTTGGTGGCCAATTTTTCTGCTCCAGCCTGGGTCAGCGCCTCTCTGACCATTTCCCGGTCTGAGGCTGAAAACCGGCGCCATCCACCTCCTCCCCGCATGCAGCCCATGAGTACGGCCTGTTCCGTGCTCATGGGCACGCTGGAGTTTATTTCCGTATCCTGAGGAGTATAGCCTATATCCGGTGAAGCTTCCCTGGGCGGACGTCCGAAAACACGGATTTTACCTTGATCCGGGGTGAGCAGCCCGAGAATGAGCTTGACCAGGGTTGTTTTCCCTCCTCCGTTGGGTCCGATCACAGCCGCAAAATCCCGCTCCTGGATTTGCAGATTCACGTTTTCCAGGACCAGGCTGTGGTGGTAGGCAAACGAGAGGTTTTGGATGTCGATGACCGGCGTGGTCGTGCTGCTCTTCATGTCCCTGACCTATCTCCGAGTATCTGGCGTAAGGTTGTGGCCTGCCGGCGAAGATTGGCTGCCCAGTCCTGGGCCAATGGATCGGCAGTGATGACTTCCGCCCCAATCTCCCGGGCAATGGTCCGGGCACTCTTGGCTGAGAACTGGGGCTGGACGAAGATAGCCTGAATATTCTCTTTCCGGGCAAAGGTTATGAGTCGGGCCAACTGTTGAGGTTTGGGCGCTTTGCCCTCCACCTCCACAGCCACCTGGCGCAGATCGTAGGTCCGGGCGAAATATCCCCAGGCCGGGTGAAAGACAAGGAAGGCCTGGCCCTGGAACGGGGCCAACATCTGGTGCAGTTCTGCGTCAAGCGCCTCAACGTGGTGGAGAAATGCTGTCAGATTTTCTTTGTACGTCTTGGCCTGCTCAGGGTCGGCTTGGGCCAAAGCACGGAAGATATTTTGGGCCAGGGTCTTGACCAGGGGAGGCGAGAGCCAGATATGCGGATCCTTGCCATGGGTTTGCATGCTCTGGCCGGTTGTCCTTTGATCCTCTCCTGATTTAAGCTGATATGCTGAGGGCATGTCCATTTTGGAAATGTTCTGGTCTATGTGCACAACCTGAAGCTTGGGCTGAACTGAGCGAAATCTCTCCAGCCAGGCCTTTTCAAAGGGAACGCCTATGGCCAAGTAGAGCCTGGAATCAGTCAGGCCGGCTAACTGGCTGGGTTTTGGTTCGTATGTGGCCGGATTAGCTCCAGGCTGGACCATAACCTGCACCCGGATATGGTCGCCGCCTAGAGCTTGAACAAAGGCCTTTTGGGGAGGGATGCTCACGTAGACACTCAGTTCTGCTGCCGGGCTCTCAGGCGGCTGGACAAAAAAGCCAAGAAGGCACAGAAAGAACGCGAGGCGGGCCATGATCAGTCTCCCTTTTCAGCAAAGGATTGGACCTGATAGGTCAGAACCTGCAGATCGGTGTTCTTCCAGGCCCCGGAAGACAGGCCGGCCTTGAGGCACAGATTGTCCAAAAAGGCTTCCGGCTGTGGCAGCTGTTCCCAGACTTGGGGCAAGAATGTGGACTGGTGGGGGCCTTTTTTCAGAATGACCCCATCTGTTCCGGGCCGGAGTCTTTGGACCAGATCTTGCGCCGAGGAGTACTCCAAAGGCTTTGCTCTGGTCAAGATACTGATTTCTATATCCACCTTCGCCAATTCGTTTTTGTCCAAGGGTGGAAAGCGGGGATCGCGAAAAGCGGCATTTATGGTGTTGTTCCGGATATTCTCCCGCAGCGGTTCGTTCCCTACCAGACTCCCTATGCAGCCGCGAAGATTGTTTTTTATGTGCAAAGTGACAAACGTCCCTAACTGTTGATCAAAGGCTGGATCTTCAAGGCGTTTTTCCAGGTCGGACGAGATGTGGAAATCATTGTCCTCCAGTTCCTGGATTAAGGTTGCTCGGGCTAGTTCCAGCAATGTATGTCCCTGGTCTTGGGTCAATTGTTCAGACATAAATGGTACCTCATCCTGTAGTGTATTCTTTTTGTGGTGCCGGCCAAGGTCTGCAATCTATATTTTGGGCTAGACCGGCGACCAGTCCAAGATGGTCAGAATCTCTTCCCGGGTATACAAACGGCCCTGGCCGATCCCTGGACAGGTCCTGGCCGTGTGTTTCCAGGCATAGGCGCTGCGCATTGTTGTGATCCAAAAGGGAAAGCTCCGGCATTGCGCCGGCCGGACCGGATATATGGAACACCCTCCAGAGGAGAAAATACATGCACCGTCAGCGCGTTCCTTTATACTGTAGCTGTCTTTGTACGGATACAAAGCCCAGCTGATAAGTTCTTGAACAGAAAGATGCAGAAAATCGGCAATGGATTCTAATTCGACAGGAGCTGTATAAATTGTGCCTGTCTCGCCTGCGCAACACTGCCCGCAACGCCGGCAGGTAAACCTGATTCCGGAATCAAAAAAATAGGTCATCCGATCGCTGATTCCGGCAGGTTGTGTGTTATCCATCAGTTATGACCTTTCCATTTCCTTGTTGAGGACCCAATGGCATCGCAGGGTGATTTGTTAAATATTAATCAGTTTTTTCAACATGTAAAGGCTTAACCCTATGTTCTTGCTTGTGTCAGGATTTGGCATTCATTTTCTGCGACACGGGATGATTTTCCCCCTTATCCCCCTGTTCGCCCAGTCCCTGGGTGCTGCCGAGTTCCTGGTCGGGATTGTCGTGGCCTGTTTTCACCTCTTGGCTATGTTTTTGGCCATCCCCCTTGGCGGGCTTATTGAACGATTCGGTCTTCGGTGCATGTTGCTCTGCGGCGCTATGTGCAATGTTCTCTACAGCCTCTTGACTCTGGTTGCTCATTCATTATGGTTTTTGATTTTCGCCCAGGTCATCGGCGGATTGGGGTTTCTGCTGCTGGTTGTGGCCACTCAGACCTATGTCGGGTCCATGCAGGAAAACAAGGCCCGGGAAAAGGGGTTCGGTCTGGTTACCCTGTCCGCGGCAGTGGGACAAACCATGGGGCCGGCCCTGGGAGGTGTGTTGTTCGCATATGCCGGATATGAATCTGTCTTTGCAGTGGCCCTGGGTCTATCTCTTCTTGGGGCATTGACCGCAGCCGGGTCTGGATCCAGGACGCCCCCGGCAAAGAACAAAGATATGCCCCGTGGGACCGCCCGCAGGGAACAGATTAAGTCTCTGCTCAGCAGTACCCGTCTGGTCTGTACTCTGGCCTTTACCTTCAGTGTCGTTGTTGTGGTCAGCCTTCGAGGCTCATTTCTTCCGCTCTTGCTGCAGGAAAAAGGGATCAGCGAAAGCCACATAGGAATCCTCCTTTCCTGCTTCGCCTTATCTATGACCCTGGTCCGGGTGGTCGTTGGCCGTATTTTGGGCCGGATCACCCGGCTGCATCTGCTGGTCTTTACCCTGGTCTGCCTGATCACCGGATCCGGTTTCGTGCCGCTTTTAGGTTCTCCAATTCTGTTGGGGATGTCTTTGGCTCTTTTTGGAGTTGGTTTTGGCTTTTCCCAGCCCCTGTCCATGGTTATGATCTCTGATGTCAGCGGGTCCGGACTGGCCATGGGCATCCGCTTTTTCAGCACAACGGCGGCCAATTTTTTGAGCTCTTTGACAATGGGTTGGGTTGCCGAGTACTTTAATTTGAGTCTTACCTTCTACCTTGGAGCCGCTTTTTTGGCCCTGATGGGTATTTGGATAACCTGGATCCTGGTTATTCAAGGCAATGACCCCGAGACTCACAATGGGAGATAAGCATGGGACAGATCGCAATTGACGCCCATTTTCATGCAGATATACTCACGTTGCAACAGCCTGAATTCATAAACACATATCGAACATTGGGGATTGGCGGACTTGCCTGGTCCTATGCCCACAAAATTTCCTCCTGGCGAGATTATCCTGCCTACTGGCAAAATCTGGCCGGGTCGTGTGGAGAGCTTTCCAGCTCCGGTGTGCCGTGTGCCTATCTCATAGGCATTCATCCCCGGTGTATTCCGGATGATCTGAGCCTGGAAACCAGCCTGCCCCAGGAACTGGAACAGGAAATACTTTGGCACCTCAATCAGCCCAACTGCCGTGGAGTGGGAGAGTTGGGCCTGGAAACAGGAGAGGAGAGGGAGACAAAAATCCTTTACCATCAGCTGGATATAGCCATGCACAGTTTGCCAGAGGATAAAAAGATCGGCATCCATACTCCTCGGCAGAACAAACCGGAAGTAACCCGGCGTATCCTGGATGTTCTCTGTTCGTATCCAGCGCTGCAGAACTCTTTCCTCGTCGACCACCTGGACTCGAGAGTCTTGCCTTTGATTCTGGAGCAGGGATATATGCTGGGCATGACCCTGCAGCCGGGGAAATCGGATCTGGATGAGCTCAGATCAGTTCTCAAGCGCGAGCCGCAAGCAGAGGATAGGTTGATCGTCAACAGCGACGGGGCTCAACAGTTGTCCGAACCTTTTGTGCAGGCAATTCGGGAGGGCCTGCCCCGGGCAGGCCGGATTTGGCAAAAGGTCTTTTACGCCAATGCCCGGGAGTTTTGGGGAATAACCTGATCAGTGCTGTTTGACCACCCAGTCCTGGACTGTTTCCAGTTCCATTACCTCTTGATTGTGATAACAGAGCTCTTAC
>CAYZLB010000041.1:0-4950 GCA_964479235.1 uncultured Desulfohalobiaceae bacterium | reverse complement strand
CGGAGTTACTTACCCAATCATCATGAGTGCCTTATCCGTGAAACTCTGTCATAAAAAACATAAAAAAGAGGCAGCCCCTAGAGGCAGGAGCGCCCTGCAGGTGCCATCAGCGTAAGACTGGGGCAACAGCTTTGGAATTCGGCACCAGGAGGCTCCTGCTCGCCGAGCGGCAGGCCATTTTTACATGAAATATATAAAGTTAAATATGGACGATTTGTCCTTTTTATGAAGGTATGTGACCTTGCGAAAAGCGATGGTTCATCTGTGGCAATCCCTAAATGAGACAATACGTAAGCAAAAGAGAGGAAGTTGTGACCACGCTTATATTTTTCCATTCAATTCCCGAAGATGTATTGCAGAACTTGAAGACGGAGTTCTCATCAGTGGATGTGCAGGAATGCACTTCCAAACAGGCATTGCAGGAAGCCTTGCCCCAGGCCGAGATACTCATCACCTTTAAGTGTGATCAGGCCATGCTGGACCAGGCCCCGGAACTGAAGTGGGTTCAGGCCCTGTCTACTGGAGTGGACACCTTGCCGGTGCAGGAGTTGCAAAAAAGGGGCATTCTTTTGACCTCCACCACCGGCATGCACGCCGGGCATATGTCTGAACTGGCTCTCATGGCCATGCTCATGCTGGCCAGAAACATGCAGCAAGTGGTGAAAAATCAGGCCCTGAAAGTCTGGAACCGCAAGGTGCCCCAGGATGAGATTGCCGGAAAAACGGTGGGCATATTGGGTCTGGGCAGTATCGGACGAGAGGTGGCTAAAAAGGCTGCCTTGCTTGGAATGCAAGTGATTGGAGTCAAAAATCATCCAGAGCCTGTGGAAAACGTGAATCGGATCTATTCTTTTGATGATATGGACGAAGTCTTCAGTCAAAGCGACTACATTGTGAACCTTTTGCCTTTGACCGAGAAGACCCGGCAGTGTATCGGGGCGACGCAGTTTGAGGCCATGCCCGCCGGGGCATGCTTTATCAACCTGGGCCGTGGTGGAAGCGTGGACGAAAAGGCCTTTATCAATGCCTTGGAAAGAGGCAATCTGCGGGGGGCCTTTTGTGATGTCTTTATCCAGGAACCGTTGCCGGCGGATAGTCCGTTCTGGGATCTGGAAAATCTGATCATCATGCCCCATATCGGGGGAGAAAACGCCAACTACATACACAAGGCCCTGCCCATCATCCGGCATAACCTGCAAGCCTATCTGGACGGAAGACAGGAGGAGATGAAAAACGTGCACCAGCCCGAGCGGGGGTATTGAGTCAGCGCAGACTTATCACCGGCCACCCCCGGGATTTGGCCTCAGCCTTCAGCTTCTGGTCCGGGTCCACTGCCACGGGGTGGTCCACGAGTTCTAAAAGGGGCAGATCGGTATGCGAATCTGAATAAAAGAAGCTGCCTTCTAACGTGTATCCGGCAACTTGTATCCAGTTCTTCAGCTTGATAACTTTATTAAAACCGAAACATGGGATGCCTTCCAGTTTACCGGTCAGTCGTGTACCGCTTCGTTCCAGATCGGTGGCCAGAAGGACATCAACGTCCAGGAGTCTGGCTATAGGTTCGGTAATCAGCCGGGTGGTGGAGGTAATGATGACCAGTTGCCGGCCCTTGGCCCTGTGTTCGGCCAGGAGAGTTTCGGCCTTGGGCAGGCGCATGGGCTGTATACAGGATTGGAGGAACTCCTGGCGCAGGTCTTCGAGTTCATTGAGATCAAATTGCAGCAAGGGCTGGACCATGAATTCAATATATTCGGTCACATCCAGGGTTCCGGCCAGGTATTGCTGATAGAAGCGGTTGTTTCCTTCCTTGTACTTTTGGCCCACGATCCCTTTGTGGGCCAAAAATTCCCCCCAGGCGTGATCAGAATCTCCATTGAGCAGGGTGCTGTCCAGATCAAAGATGGCCAGGACCATTGTATCTCCTTGGGCATGGTTTCGGGCATAGACAGAGTATGCGATCTATTTTTCGGCTATTCGGCCTAAAAACATATCCAATACAGTGTATATTTTTTCTACACTGCTGATAACCACATGTTCGTTTTCCGAATGCTGACTCATTTCCCCTTCTGCCCCCCAGACTATCCCTGGGATATTATGTTCAGAAAGGTGCCTGGCATCGCTGGCCCCGTGTTCAAAGCCGAATGCAAGATCTGGGTGCATTTCCTGCAGCAGGTCCAGATATGGAGAGTCTCCGCTGTGAAAAAGGGGTTCGTTCATTTCTACTTCCAAAGTGCCATGGACTGCCCGGCGAATGGAATCTATGAGTTCATCCGGGTCGTCATCCTCGGTGTATCTGATATCGAAGATGCCTTCAGCCAGTTCCGGGACCTGATTGTGTGATGTGCCGGCCTGAATTCTTCCCAAATTCAATGTCTTGTGCCAGTGATCCGGGCGCTGTTCAGTAAAAAACGTGCGCAGGATCTGGTAGTCATCAATGAGGCCATCAATGGCATTGACCCCCAGCCAAGGCCTGGCCCCGTGGGCTGTCTTGCCCCGGCAAATGAGCTTGAGCTTGATCACCCCTTTTTCCTTGACCACAACCTTTCCAGGATTTCCTCCATCCAGAGCGATGCAAAAGTCGGTCTGAAAATGCTGTAGGGAGTGCCTGGCCCCATTGCAGCCGCCCACTTCCTCGTCTCCGGTTATCAAAAGACCAAAAGGGAGTGCATCCTGATCGTCTCCGTTGTGCCGGGCCTGTTTCAGATGAGAGAGAAAGAGCTGCAGGGATAGGGCCACGGCGTATTTGTCATCCAGGCTTCCCCGGCCGTACAAACGTCCGTTTTCCTCATAGGGAAAATAGAGGTCGTCCGGTCCATCAACAACATCGATATGGGTCATGAGGGTGACCGGCACCTTTGCAGACCGGGGAAGAACCAAGAGGGACGGAACGTAATTGTGCTCCAGGCGTTGGAAATGGACCTCATATTCACTGAGGTATTCCTGGATAAAGTCCATACACCGGTGGATTTCTTCGGGATGGGCGTGCATGGTTTTGAAGCGGATGAGTTCCTTGGTCAAAGATATGACATCGTCGGTCATGCTCCATTGTCCTCCATAATTGGATTGCACATGGTCTCAACCTGAGCCTGCCTGTCTATATGTTCATCCTGGGTCAGATTGAGCTCGGATTTGGGCACCCGACCCATCGTGCACAGGACAGAAACGACCTCAAAGCCAGTAAATGTCTTTGCCGGGAAAGACTGAAAGATAAAGCCGATATGTTGCAGGCGCAACTGGGAAAGTTGAGCAGACGTCTGGAGGCGTCGTCAAATATTCCTTGAATGCGAAAGGCCCTGGATGCGATCTCCCCATGGCTGTCTTGGGACATAAGAATGATTTTACGTCAGGTTTGGGTCTGAAAATGTTCGGCCAGGGCCACAACGGCATGGGTGCCCATTTTTTAGGTATCGACGCTAGAGCGAATATTCCTGCTTATTCAGCCAAAAGCGACGATGGTACATGACGGAGATGACAAAATAGTATGCAGGGTAGATGAGGGAGATGACGGTCAGTTCCCGAGTCCAATCTGCATGCAAAAAAATGCAAATAATTCCATATATTATACCATATACGCCGGTCAGGGGCAAAGATATGTTTTTGAGCCAGCGGGTTTTGGAAGGATAGATATAATGGATGGGGACAAAGACAAACACGGATAGTAATAAAAGGAGGAATATAACCAGCCAGTTGGCAGGGGAAAGGACATACAGGTAGAGAAACACCACATTCCAATACGAGGGAAAACCGACAAAGGATTCCTCGGTTTTGGCATTGTCCTGGCAGAAGCCGTAGGCGCTGGCCAGCAAAGGCAAAACCGCTACCCACCCCCAGGATGAAGGCAGAACATCGAAGACGACCAGGGCCAGACAGGGCAAAAAAGCATAAGTGATAAAAATCGATGAGATCATCCAATCGACGGCCGTCGAAATGCGGCAAAGCCTCTTTGACCCCGAAATGCCGGGCCAAAAGACCGTCTGTAGAATCGATAACTATGGTCATCCACAGAGAAATGAAAAAAAGTTTGATATCTGAAGTGGCTAAGGCAATGGCCGCAGTAAAAGCAAACAAAAGGCCGAGGCTGGTATATATGTGTACGGCAGTGGCAATGACTTTTTTTGATTCCATATCGTAGGCTCCGTCCTCCATCTCCCCGACAAAACAGTGTTTTGGGAAAAAATGTTTGGTATTCAGCTGGTTGTATAGAGTGGTTGGAAAAATGATACTTTCTTAATGCAATTTACTGTGCGGCTTGAGCCATTTTGCCCACCATCCATCGTCCCAGGGAAGTAAAAACCCAGAATAGGATTCCGGCAGCAGCCAGCCCGCCTATCATCCAAAGCTCCCAGTGCGGCACACTTTGCAGCAGAATTTCCAAAGCATGGCCGAAAAGATATCCCGTCCAGGTCAAGAGAGAGACCCACAGGGTGATCCCCAGGAGGTTGAGGACCAAAAAACGGATTGGAGATATTTTGCACAGCCCGATTGCAAAAGGAGTAATGCTGCGGAATCCGTAGAGAAAGCGAAAAAAAACAGCCAGCCAGAGGTGATTTTTTTGAACCAGGTAGATGACTTTTTGTGATTTTTTCCCAAGCTTAGGCCATTTTTTCAAGGCCTTGGATCCTTGTAGGCGGCCAAGAAAGAAAAAAAACTGGTCGCAGGCCAAGGTGGTCAAAAAGGCAATGGTCATGACCCAAAACATGGCAAGGTATCCTTGCTTGGCAAAGATCCCCCCACAGACCAAAACCGTATCCCCCTCGATTATCGTTCCCAAGGACAAAGCCGGATAGCCGAACTGGGTAAGCATATCTGCAAAAAACATATAAAATGAGCTCGCCTTTGCAATCAATCCTGATCTTGTTGTTCGTCCATAAATGCCTGGTGCACCTTTTGGACTTCGGAGGAGAATTCTTGTTCAGTGATCAATCCCTTGCGGACCAGAATGCGTAACAA
>CAYZLB010000040.1:0-21973 GCA_964479235.1 uncultured Desulfohalobiaceae bacterium | reverse complement strand
GATCCCCTGGCGGCAGGCCTCGACTCCAAGAGCTGTGGCCAGATGGGTCTTGCCGTTATGCAAAGCTTTACATAACGGCAAGACACGCATCGCCACCTCCATTGGCATCAAGGCCTGTGCAGCCGGCTTCAAGGTCAGACTTTACACCTTGCAGCAGATCCTGGCCATGCTCTATGCCACCCTGGCCGACGATACCGCTGATGATCTCTTAAGCAAACTGTCGAAGCTGGACATCTTGATCGCGGACCATATAAATCACATCCGCACCAAACCAGAATATCCCAGCCTGCTGCTGGATCTGGTCAGCGTCTGTCAGGAAAAAGTCTCTTTGGTCCTGACCACCAGCATCAGCATCGAAGAGTGGGGGCACGCCTTAGGCAACCCATCAGTTATAGGTGCTGTCGCCGATCGTATTTTTCACCGGGCAGAAGTGCTCATGATTCGCAAGGGCCGCAGTTACCGGACCGAAGGGCCGGAGGCCCCGAAGATCCATCCTGAATCCGAATAACCCTTTCTCCAACCAGCCTCCCTGACCAAAAGCTCAGGTCGTGTTTGTAAAAGCATGCCTGAGCTTTTTTGTCCTTCCTTAAGTACTTTCACTGGTCATAAGCATACCAAACGAACTTTGGCTTTGGCGTATGACGCTTCAGCAATGCACGAAAATAGCAACCAAATGAACTCCCAGGGCGCTGTGAAAGCGAAAACAGGACAGAATCCACAATTTGTTGCCCAAATAATCAAAAGTAACGAACCATAACTAAGAACTCGAAAAACAAGGAAGAAATTCGTATGGAATATCAATGGGTAGCAGAGTGGGTCTCTTTAAAACCCGGCATGGGTGGGTCCGGTTGATGTCGGCGGTAACACAGCGGCGGCGCTGACGAGGGAGTGAACTGCCTGCATCCCATGCTCCAGAGTGTATTCGGTTTGTACCAGCAGATCGGGATCAGGTTCCAGTCCGTATTCCTGAATGGCCTGCACGTATCCCTGCCAGCGGTGAAAGCTCTTGTCCGAAAAGGAGAATCTGCCGGCGACCATGCCAATTCGCCGGTGTCCAAAATGCAAAAGATGGCTGATGGCCATATGCCCGCCTTCAAGGTTGTCTGCCCCGATACAGGCCATGGGCCCCTGACGCAGGGTGCTGAACAGAAGGGCAAAGGGGAATTCGTCCTGGAGCAGGCTGTGCAGGACCCTGTTTTCTGGATCTGTGGTGGACAGCAGCAGGCCGTCCACCTGCATCTGGCGAAAGACATGGATCAGCCATTCTCCCTGAGTGCGGTCATAGTCGGTATTGCCCAGGATGATGTGGTAGGAATGCTCCCGGGCCACAGCCTGAATACCCCGGGTGGACTCGGCAAAGATAGGGTTGGTGATGGAGGGGATGATCACCCCGATGATGGAACTTTGCTTAGTCACAAAGCTCTTGGCCAACCCATTATATTGATAGTTGCAGGTTCGCATGGCCTCCTGGACCCGCAATTTGGTCTTTTCCTGGACCAGATGCGGAGAACTGATCACCCGGGATACGGTGGCAGTGGATACCTGGGCCAATTGGGCCACGTCTCTGATGGTGGTCATAAAAAAAACGGCATTTTTTTGCCCATTGAGCAGATAGAAATGCGTGATGTAACCGTTTACATTTTTAAGCACAAATTTTGTCCTGAAGACAGAGGTACTCTGCCAGCTATGTGTTATGATCCTGTGGAGGCTGGGTGCCGGTTGTGTTACAGATGGGTGTGGGAGGCTAAATTCTTGGGTGGTTGAAGGTTAGGGCAGAGGATGAGGACCAGAGGCCGTAAGCCTTCATAAGACTGACACACTTTAGGGATAAGCTTGCCCAGGAAAGGAGATTGATTTTATGGTCTGGTCTCCAGACCTTGGGCGAGATAGCGTGAATCCTCTGCATCTTCCGGCACATTGCAGACCGCCTCACGGCGCGACTCCAAACCTGGTACAAGCTCCGCTGTGGTTTGTAGTGGCCCCGTGAGGGGCTTGCTTCCATTTCAAGGAGCCAATGAATAATAACAATCACCCCTCTCCTCCCGGGCAGTGGCGATTCCTGCAGCCGGAAAGGCAGCGGGATGTGCTCTTTGTCCTGGGGGCCGGGGCATCCATTGCCGATGGAGCTCCCTTAAAGGAGCAGATCTTGCCCTCCATCCTGTTCAATGGGGATCAGGACATCCTGAATTCAGAGCTGGGCCGGGAGGTCATTGACTTTATTTCCACCAACTTTGCCGTGAGCAGAGAATACTGTCCCAGTCTGGAGGCGGTCTTTGGCTATCTGGAATACTTTATCAAGCGCAGGGAGAGTTTGGGCGGGAGTTTCACCACCGAGCGGATCATCAATATAAAAAACGGTCTGATTCAGCTCATTCACCACGTCATTGGCACCAAGCGCAGGAGCAGCAAGCAAACCTATGCCGCCTTTTGGGACTGGCTTGCCCGTACCTCGCGCAATGTGGCCATAATCACCATGAACTACGACACCCTTCTGGAGGATGCCTTTGATCCTCTTTTTCCGCAGACGGCCATGATCGACTACTGCCTGCGCTTTATGAACTACGATCACCTGAACGCCCTGGAGCACTTCCATCAATGGGTCAATCCCCGGGAGCCGGTTTGGGTGGAGGAGGGGGCGGATCCTAGGCCGATCAAGATCATGAAACTGCACGGGAGTCTGAACTGGAAGTACTGCAACTGTTGCAACCAGGTCCTGCTCACTCCTGGAGAAACCGGCATCAATCTGTCTTCCCGCGGCTTTGTCCGTCATGTCGGCCGCTGTGGAAAAAGTCTGGTTTCCCTGTACGAGGACTTCCGCTGTCCCCTGGACCAGACCCGGTTTAACACCCTAATCATACCCCCCTCCTATATCAAGGAGCTGGAGCACCCCATCATCAACATCCTGTTGGACGAGGCCTCACGCGAGATTCGCTCCACCCGCAGGATCATCTTTGTCGGCTACTCCTTTGCCGATGCGGACGTGCACATCAAGGCCCTTTTTCGAAAGAACATCGCTCCCAATACCGAGATCTGGGTGGTCAACCCGGACCTCAAACCCGAGCAGAAAAGCGGTTATGATGCCCTGGCAGAGAACGTTTGCTACCTGCCCATGTCCTTTGAAACCTTTCTCGACGATCATAACCTGCGCCAGGACCTGCTTGCCTACCAGAGCCCCTCATCCTGATTCATCCTCACCCAAAAAAATGGTGGCGTTGTCAAGTGGAGACCTAGCCCGAGTTTCCTACTTATAGCGAGGCAAGCCGATATCATCAGTATAATCAAGAAGATATGGCATGCCACGCCTTACCCTAAATCTATAACCGCAAATGACGGTTGGATCAAAACAACCAACTATAATTATTGGTCAAATAAATAGTCGCTTATCCTTTTACACCAGAGATCTCGGTAAATGATTTTAAACTTTAGCTTCCTTAAAACCGCCTGGTAAAGTGGACAGGCAATCTTCTGAGTTTGATCTACCAAAAATGCTAGCATCAGAAGATTTATATAGGGCGTGTTGCAGAAATCGGCCCTAACCCATTGAAAGATCGAGACTGAATTGCCATATAGTTCCTATGGAGGACGCTGAGGATCAAGACATCCAAGCTTCTATAGGAGGCTATCCATATGGCAAAACTGACTTTGGAAGGAAAAGGATAGGAGCAATTGATCATGTAACCGGTTGGTGGCGGGACAACCTGAGCAACGATTCGCTGAATGGCCTCATCCAGCGGCATCCATCAAGACAAACGAGTGTTTGGCCAAAACAAAGTGAAACGAAAGGGCTGAGTCCATGCTCTTCTACCTTGTCAAACCACAGTTTCATACTCGATCAACCCGGCAAAACGCTTTTTGGGCCCTTTGGCCCAAAAATATGTCAGATTTGCCTCCGGCAAATCTGACTTGACATCCAAACGGACTGCTTTCATCTTGAGCGAATTCCTCCACCCAGCACCCAAAAAAACATGGAGTAGACCATGTCTTACAAATATCTGCAACAAAACAGACAGGTCTTTGTTCTTTTGGCTATTCTCTTTGCCTTTCTGGCTTGGAGCTATATGGCCCAGTATACAGTTGGCCTGAATATCAGCTACAGCGAATTTCTCAAGCAGGTAGAAAACGGTAACGTGCAGGAAATTACAGTCAAAGGAGAAAGCATAGACGGGAAATTGCAAAAAGAAGCGACCTTTGAGGATACTCCCTACACCCATTTCACCACTTACCTGCCTTCGTTCGGCGATCAGGATCTAATGGCTATGCTCCAGAAACAAGGGGTGGAAGTGACTACCGAACCAAAAACCGATAAGATCCTCTGGTATATCATCATTTCTATCCTGCCCATGCTCCTCATTTTCTGGCTTATCTACATCCAGTACAAACGGATGCAGGGCCAGAGCGGGGGGCTGTTCAGCATCGGTCAGAGCCAGGCCAAACAATATGACCAAAACCAAGAGCAAACAACTTTTGACGACGTTGCCGGAGCTCAAGAAGCCAAAATTGAACTCCAGGAGGTTGTGGACTATCTGACTGAGCCTGGAAAGATTCAGGACATGGGCGGAAAAATTCCAAAAGGCATTATGCTGGTCGGCCCTCCGGGAACGGGCAAAACTCTTCTGGCCCGGGCAGTTGCCGGAGAGGCCGGAGTACCCTTTTTTTCCATCACCGGCTCCGATTTCATGGAAATGTTCGTCGGCGTTGGGGCCAAAAGGGTGCGCAATCTCTTTCAGGATGCCAGGAAGAATGCCCCGTGCATTATATTTATCGATGAAATGGACGCCATAGGCCGGCGTCGGGGAGCCGGTCTGGGCGGGGGACACGACGAACGGGAGCAGACCCTGAACCAGCTCCTCTCTGAACTGGATGGTTTTGAGGCCTATGAAAACATCATCGTCATGTGCGCCACCAATCGTCCGGATATTTTGGACCCTGCCTTAAGCCGACCCGGCCGCTTCGACCGGCGGATTATTGTCGACTTGCCCACCACCCAGGAACGGCTGGAACTCTTGCATCTGTACACCAAGGGCAAAAAACTCAGCAACGAGGTGGACCTGGACCGGCTGGCCAGGGAAACACAGGGCTTCTCCGGGGCTGATTTGGAAAATATGCTCAATGAGGCCACCTTGCTGGCAGCCAGAGCCGGTCGGGAGACAATCTCCCATACCGAAATCGAAGCGGCCCGGGACAAGATTTTGATGGGCCTGAAACGGCACGGTCTGGTCATGACTGATGACGAAAAACGCATGGTCGCCTACCACGAAGCCGGCCATTCCCTGGTCGGAGCCCTTTTGCCCAATGCGGATCCGGTATACAAGGTTTCTATCATACCCCGAAGCCAATCCATGGGAGCCACCCAGCAGTTTCCGGAACAGGAACGCTACATCTATCCCCGGGAATATCTGCAGGATCGCCTGGCAGTCATGATGGGCGGACGATGCGCAGAATCCTTGGTCTTTCACACCGCCACCAGCGGTGCAGCCAACGACCTCCAACAGGCCACGAAATTGGCCCGAAAGATGGTCCTGGAGTGGGGCATGAGCGGCCAATTCGAGCATATGGCCCTGGGCAGTGCAGGCGAACAGGTTTTTCTGGGTGAAGAGCTGGGAAAAACCAAAGAATACAGTGAAGCCACCTCCCAGGCCGTGGACAAAGAGGTGGAAACCATACTCCAAAACGCCTTTGAACAGGCCAAAGACATTTTGATCCAGCATAGACAAGCCCTGGAGCGTTTGGCCACAACCCTTTTAGATCAGGAAGAGGTGCCTGGGGAAACAGTGTATGCCATCGCCGGGATTTCCAAATCCTGATCCACACCCCTTTGCCTGTGAGAAGTTTCAGCACACAACGGCGCATCTACCGTGATATGGCCCCCAATACTGCAGCCTTGATCAAAAGAGTACAAAATCTCCTTGACCCCCAAAAAATCATGAATCCCGGGAACTGGAGGGTTATATGAGTTTTGTTTTTTTCTCCGGATTGATTCCTTGCAGGAGAAATATTTCTCCTGTTTTGATCCTATCCAAGCACACCAGAGATCACCTTGACAAAAAAAATGAATTTTCATAGATGTTGTGCGCTAGGTTACACCGACTGCAGTATGAATAGCAGTGTGGAGATGGCTACGTCCTGGATTGTATACATCTTTTTAATCTCCAACCGATAAGGATCGTACGGCCATGAGCATTTCCTGGCTCCATATAGCAATTATCCTTTTTTTTGTTCAAGGGATGATCCTTTTTGCCATTGTCCCCTTCCTGCTGGCCTATCTCCTGGCCCCCAAAGCCAGGGCCCATGATCTGCGCATGCCCTATGAGTGCGGCCTGACTCCGTATGGATCGGCGTGGATCAAGTTCGGAATCAACTATTATTTTTACGCCCTCCTCTTCTTGGCCTTTGATGTTGACGTTTTGTACCTTTTCCCTGTAGCCACCTTCTACTCCCAAAGCCAGGGATGGGTTCCTTTTATCAAGCTTTTCATATTCATCGCCATTCTCTTTGCCTCAGTTGTGTATTTCTGGAAGAAAGGAGTCTTTACATGGCCCAAGAAGATCAAGATATAACATTTCCTTTTGCCGATACAACGGTCGATGCACCGCCCATCAATCAGGAGCCGGTTCAAAAGATCATCAATATTTGCCGGGCCATGTCTCTCTGGCCCATCACCTTCGGCATTGCCTGTTGCGCCATTGAAATGATGAGTTTCGGTATGGCCAGATTCGATTCTGCCCGCTTCGGTGCAGAGGTATTTCGACCATCTCCCCGCCAGGCCGACCTGATGATTGTAGCCGGCACGATCTCGAACAAAATGGCCCCCTTGGTTACCAGGCTTTACGAACAGATGCCTGCTCCCAGGTGGGTCATCGCCATGGGCAATTGCGCTATCTCAGGTGGTCCCTTTGTCTTCAAAAATCAGTACGGGATAGTGGAAGGGGTTGACCAGATCATCCCTGTGGATATTTATCTCCCGGGCTGTCCGCCCAGACCGGAAGGTCTCCTGGAAGGACTCTTCCAGCTCCAGGAAAAGATCACCGGGCGTAGATGGTGGCCAACGCCTGATCAGGCCCAAATCGCCAAAGGAAAGTAGGCCGAAGAGTGGACTAGGAGGATTTGATGAGCGATACAGGGGCAAAACCGGATAATGCCGAAGGCAAAAAAACACCGGCGGCCAAGAAAAAAAACAACGGTCCGAAATACTCCGGCTATGACCTGGATTGTTTTCTCAGCCCCCAGGACGTGTTGAGAGCAGTCCGAGAGCTGGATCAGTCCGGTTTTTTCCTGGAAGACATCTCCTGCCTGGATATTCAGGAAGGGCTGTTTCTGGTCTATCATTTTGACCGCTATGAACAGCCGGGCCGGGTAGGGCTGCGGGTTTTACTGGATCGAAACAACCCGGAAATCCCTTCCATATTCGACATCTACCCGGGAGCTGCCTGGCATGAACGGGAATGTTTCGATTTTTTCGGTGTGCGTTTCACTGATCATCCCAACCTCATCCCTCTGCTTTTAGATCCTGACTATAAGGGTCTTCCGCCATTGCTCAAGGATGAGGGCGACCGTCAAGGCCTGGAGCAAATACTTCCAGAACGCGACGTTAGCCCTGTTTCCGTTCAAAGCCAGGAGCTTATCCAAAAGATTCACGATTGCTCCAAAACACACGACAGGACCCAGTCATGAACCTGGATTTAAGACTTGATACGAGTGGCGATTTCTACGCCCAGAAGTTCCAGCCGACCAAACGGGACGATACCCTGATCTTGAATATGGGGCCGCAGCATCCCTCCACCCACGGCGTGCTCCGTATCCTTCTTGAGATCGACGGGGAATATATTGTCCGGGCCGACCCGGTTCTTGGCTATATTCATCGCATGCATGAAAAAATGGCCGAAATCATGACCTACCCCCAGTATCTGCCGAACCCCTCCAGGACAGACTATCTGCATGCACTGGCCTGGGGATGGGCCCATGTTGGTGCAGTGGAACGGCTCATGGACATTGAAGTTCCGGAACGGGCCGAATATATCCGGGTCATTACCTGTGAGCTCAACCGCATCAGTTCCCACCTCCTGTGGTGGGGGGCCTATCTCTTGGATTTGGGCGCGTTTACCCCCATAATGTACGCTTTTGACGATCGGGAACGTATCCAGGATATCCTGCAGCGGATCACCGGTTCCAGGCTCACCTATTGCTATTATCGTTTTGGGGGAGTTTCCCACGATATTGACCAGCGCTTCATTGAGGAAACCAAAACCCAATGCGCCCGGATGAAAGATCGGGCCAAGATGTTTAAGGATTTGGTTACCGACAACTTCATCCTGCGCAAACGGGTAGAGGAAATCGGTGAAATCCCCTTGGATACCTGCCGGAAATACGGGGCAACCGGCCCTGTGCTTCGCGGATCTGGTTTGGCCTATGATACCCGCCGGGCTGAGCCCTATTCTGTATACGACCGCTTTGACTACAAGATCCCGACCCACGATACCTGCGATGCCATGGGACGATATCTGGTCCGCATGGACGAGATCCAGGAAAGCATACAAATCATTGAGCAGGCCCTGGACTCTTTGCCTGAGGGGAACTTTATCCATCCCAAGGCTCCAAAGCGGCCAAAACCTCCGGCCGGAGACGTCTATTTTGCCGTGGAAGGAGGGCGAGGCAAGATCGGCATGCATTTAGTCAGCGATGGAGGCAACAAGCCATATAGGCTCAAACTACGCGCTCCCGGCTTTTCCAACTTAAGCCTGTTTTCCGAAATCGCCCAAGGCACCTTAATTGCCGACGCAGTGTCCATCTTGGGCAGTTTGGACTTGGTTATCCCGGAGATTGACAGATGATGGACGCAATACCCACTCCCGTTATCGTCATTTCAGTGGGCTTGGCCGCAACCCTGGCCTTCATCGGATTAAACGCTCTGGTCCTGGTCTACCTGGAACGAAAGGTGGCTGGTTTCATTCAACGCCGTCCAGGTCCCTATGAAGTAGGTCCGCAGGGCATTTTACAGCCTGTGGCCGATGCCTTGAAACTCGTGGGCAAACAGCTCTTCACCCCCAGAGGGGCGGATGGGATATTGTACTGGCTTGCCCCTATGATTTCCATTGCTCCGACCTTGGTCTGCTTCTTGGTCATTCCCTTTGGCCCGCATCTGCAGATCATCAATAGCAATGTAGGCCTCATTCTCATTTTGGCTTTCACCGGAGTCAATGTCCTGGCCCTGTGCATTGCTGGATGGTCCTCACAAAACAAATTTGCTTTATTGGGCGCTGCCCGGGATATTTCCCAGTCTGTGGCTTACGAGATCCCCCTGCTGCTCTCTGTCTTGCCCATTATTTTTATAACCGGCTCCTTCAACCTCTTTGATATAGCTTCCAGGCAAGGGGCATGGCCCTGGCAATGGTATGTCACCTATCAACCAGTGGCCTTTGTCATTTTCTTTATTTGCGCATTGGCTGAGACCAATCGCAACCCCTTTGATCTGCCTGAAGCCGAAAGTGAGTTAACCGCCGGATTCCACACGGAATATTCAGGCATGGGATTTGGCATGTTCTTCCTGGCAGAATATGCCTACATGGTGATTGCCAGCTGTGTAACCGCCATTCTTTTCCTGGGCGGCTTTCAAGGTCCTGTTGCTTCCGGCTGGTGGTGGTTTCTCGCCAAGGTATACATCTTATTACTGATAATCATTTGGATCAGGTGGACGTATCCTCGGGTCCGCTTTGACCAGCTCTTGAATATCTGCTGGAAATGGCTGATTCCACTGGCCGTACTCAACCTTCTGGTAACCTTACTGGTGATTGCCTTATGATCGTTCAAAAGTTTCGAGATACCCTGATGGGTCTGTGGAGTCTTCTGGTGGGGCTTAAGGTGACTGCTGTCAACTTTGCCAGCCCAGAAGTCACTGTGCATTATCCCCGGCAGGTTGTTCCCTCTTTAGAGGGGTATCGCGGGCACATCGAACTTGTTCCCAGTTCAGACAATCCCCAAAAGTCCAGGTGCATTGCCTGCAACACATGTGTTCGGACCTGCCCTGGTGCCTGCATTTCGCTCACAGCCAGCAAACCCAAGAAAAAAGAGGCTGAGAGCAAAGATTCTGCAGGTTCAGAGTCCGGGGAAAAGCCCAAGGCCAAAAAGGAGAAACCGGAATTGGAATCCTTTGTCCTGGACTTCAATTATTGCTGCCTGTGTGGGCTGTGCGTCCAAAACTGCCCTACCGACGCCCTCGGGTTTTCCAATGACGTCTACCTCGCCGGAACCGGCAGACAGGACTTTGTCTTCGACCTTTTGGCCAGACTACAATCGCAGTCTGCAAAGACAGAGCAATAAGGAGCAGGCAATGGACAACCTGACGTATGAAAACCTGGCCTGGGCCGTACTTATCGGACACTTTCTGATCATCGGCATCGGCGGACTGATCACGGTGCTGGCCAAAAGCTTGATCCGGGCCCTTGTCGGCCTGATTGCAACCCTTTTTGGCGTAGCCGGTCTGTTTTTCCTCATGGCTGCACCATTTATTGGTCTGATGCAGCTTCTTATTTATGTCGGGGCAGTGAGTGTGCTCATCTTTTTCGCCATCATGTTGACCGATGCCTGGTCCGGTGGCGAAGAAAGCCGACAACGCCCCAGGCGAAAACTCGCTTTCGCCGTTCTGGGAGCCGTTGCACCAGCCATTTTTTTGGGCACAGCAGCCCTGCGGACAGCACCGCCGTCTGCCCTGGTCCCAAAGGAAACAGGAGTCAGTGAACTGGGCAGTTTTCTCATGGAATCCTACATCCTGCCCTTTGAGATCATATCGTTGCTTTTGACCGTAGCCATGGCCGGCGCAGTCGTCCTGGGCTTTGAACGGAGGAACAAAAAATGAGCGTGATGACCATGTATCACCTGGTGGCCATTTTTTTGCTGTGCCTTGGCATTTTCGGCATCGTCTACAGAAGGACTCTGGTCGGAATCGTCTTGGGCATTGAATTGATGCTCAATGGTGCAGGCCTGAGCATCATGGCCTCCACGCAGTTGACTCCTGCACCAAATGAACTGGGCCAAGTAGGTGCCCTGTTGGTCATGGGCATAGCAGCAGCGGAAGCCACGCTTCTCTTGGCCATCCTTTTGGTCGTTTTTAAACGTTTCCAAAGCGTTGACGCCGAAAAACTGGTCACTTTGCACGACTAACGACCGGCGAAGACGGTGAGTATCCATTATATCTCAGGCCTCTCTCCATTAGGGATGATAGAACATGATGCCTTTTCTCCTCCTGCAAACAATACTGGTCCCGACCCTGATCGCTGTGCTCATCTTTCTCTTCCGCTTCCAACTGGGGAAAAAAGCCGGTTGGGTAGCGGTCCTCGGTCTTGGCTACACTACAGCCCTTTTGCTCAGCGCACTCATTACTGTTTACCAGGGAAGCCCATTTCAGGAACATTACCAGTTGCTGACCAGCCCGGATATCAGCTTCACCCTGTTAGCCGATGGCCTCAGCATCGCCGTTGCCTTGATTTGCAATCTTCTGTGCCTGGCTTTGTGTACCTATTCCATTTCCTATATCCCCCATCGGATCGAAATTCTCTATCCTGAGGTCTTGGGAACCAAAGGCGAAGTCAGTTATTTTACTTGCTTTTTTTATCTTTTTCTCTTTTTTCCGGTTGGGTTCATGGGGGTCAGCTTTGCCAGCGACCTCGTCCTCATGTACTTTTTCCTTGAGATCTTGACCCTTTTTCTTTTCTTCCTTATGGCCTACTTCGGATACTACGAGCGGGTCTGGGTGGCCACCATGTGTTTTATCTGGGGTGTTTTTTCGGCCCTGTTTTTCCTGGCCGGAGTGGCCATTATCTACTCTCAGACCGGTACATTTCAGATCGATCAGATCAGCAGCATGGCCGGCCAGCCCATGGCCTTTTGGGCCATCCTTTTAGTCCTGGTCGGCATGTGGGGCAAACTGGCCATAGTCCCCCTGCATGTATGGATGCCTTGGGTCCATGCCGAGCACCCCACGTGTATTGCTGGACTCCTGGCTGTATATGCCAATATTGCCGCCTATATCATCGTCCGCACCTTGGTTTTGCCCCTGTGGGGGGATTTTCAATGGTTTGGCCCCCCAATCATGATCCTTGCAGTGGCCACCATGATATACGGTTCCCTTTTGACCTTGGCTCAAAAAGACATGAAACGCATACCGGCCTGCTCCACGATCAGTCAAACCGCATATTCCATGCTTGGCATCGGGGCTTTGACCGCCACAAGTATTGAAGGTGGACTGTTTTTTTTCCTCAGTCACATCATGGGCAAAACAGTCTTTTTTTCCACCTGCGGCATCGTTGTCTACACCACACACACCAGAGATACACGTCTGTTCAGTGGATTGGCCACAAAAATGCCCTTGACCGCCCTCTTGTTCATCAGTGGGGGCTTGATGCTGGCCGGAATTCCTCCATTTAGCAGTTTTGCAGCGGAAGTCATCATGTTTGCAGGCATCTTCGGCCGTGGAGATCTCTTCGGCCTGGTCATCGGCATCATCGGATTGATGGCCATCTTATTGACCATTACCTATGCGGTGCACTTTATCCGGACCATTTTTTTCGGCCCACTGCCCGACGATCTGGCCCAAAACGAGCATATCAAAGATCCACCCTGGACCATGATGGCCCCTCTTATGGGCATAGTTTTGATAGCTGCTTTTTTGGGTATTTACCCTTCCTTGATCATGGAACTCTTTGAGCCGGTGATCAGCGGTGCCTTGGCCGGAATGTAACGCTTTTCTTTGGTACGTATGACCCAACGTTTTTTTCCGGACGCAGACCAGAACCCCAAACTTTGAGGTGGAACACATATGGACACCCAGCTTGCGTGGCTTTGCCTTATTTTCCCTTTCATCGGAGTGTTTATCACTCCGATCCTGGCCCGCATAAGCACGCCGGTGATGAACTTTGGAGCGGTCTTCTTCTCTTTTCTGGCTGCAGTGTGCGCAACGTCCATACTCCCCTTGCTCTCGACTTCTGGTGTACTTCCTTTGGAGTCCACCTTTGTGTGGCTGTCCACCCCTATTCAAGTCGGTTTCGGCGTTCTACTGGATCCATTGAGTATCATTGTTGCCAATGTCGTGGCAGTGATCAGCTTTTTGATCATGGTCTACTGCCTGGGCTATATGAAAGGAAATCCAGACATCATGCGCTTCTGGATGCTGATGAATACATTCATCGGCAGCATGCTTTTGCTGGTTTTGGCCAACAACATGATCGTCATCTTTATCGGCTGGAAACTGGTGGGGTTGTGCAGTTACGGTCTGATCGGTTTTTATTACCGGGATGAAAAAGAATACTGGATTGGAGGCCCAGATCCTTACCCCTTTGATCTCCCCTCTGTCTGCGGA
This sequence comes from uncultured Desulfohalobiaceae bacterium, assembly GCA_964479235.1. Classification (GTDB taxonomy): domain Bacteria; phylum Desulfobacterota; class Desulfovibrionia; order Desulfovibrionales; family Desulfothermaceae; genus Desulfovermiculus. The sequence goes on along the minus strand of CAYZLB010000040.1, from coordinate 8,625 downwards.
GTCAAAGCATTTATTGTTACCAGCATTGGAGACATGCCGCTACTTGGCGGCATGCTGATCATGTATTACTACTCCGGCACCTTCAATATCCTCGAACTCTATCATACTGCCCCCCAGTGGATGCCCGCCCTGGCTGCCACGCCCTGGATGGTCATCCTGGTCAGCATCCTGCTCATCGCCGGACCAGTGGGCAAATCAGCTCAATTCCCACTCCATGAATGGCTTCCGGAAGCCATGTCCGGTCCAGGTCCGGTGTCGGCATTGATTCATGCGGCAACCATGGTCAAAAGCGGCGTATTTCTCATTGCCAGGTTCATCCCCATTTTTTATTATGCCTATTGGACGGCCGGAGTGGAAGAGGCCATGTATTTCTTTCATATCGTGGCCTGGATCGGAGCCATCACCGCCTTTCTGGCCGCCAGCCAAGGCCTGGTAGCTCTGGAACTCAAAAAAGTCCTGGCCTACTCCACTGTCAGTCAAATCGGGTACATGATGTTGGCCTTGGGTGTAAGCGGATTTAATCAAGGCGTTCTGGTCAGCGGCTATACAGCCGGCATCTTTCATCTCATGAGTCATGCCATGTTCAAGGCCTGTCTCTTCCTGTGCGCCGGAACAGTGATCCATGCCGCTCACTCCATCTATATCCATGAAATGGGCGCTTTGCGTAAATTATTACCCTATACCTGGCTGTTCATGGGCCTGGCCACCCTCTCTCTGATTGGGTTGCCTCCATTCCCCGGATTTTGGAGTAAGGAAGCCGTGCTCACATCCGCCCTGAACTCCGAACATTACCTCCTGTTTGCCATCGGGCTGGTATCTGTTGTTTTCACCGCTTTTTATTCCATGCGCTACTTCGGCATGATGTTCCACGGTCAAACAAGTGAACATATCCAAAACCAACTGCACACTTCCCACCACCATGTACATGAAGGATATCTATCCCAGACCATTGCCTGCGGTGCACTGGCTGTAGGAATTGTCCTATTCGGCCTTTTTGGACTCAAGGCTGAACACGTCCTGCATCATTTGTTTGAAACAGAACTGGTACACAATCTCTCTCTGACCACTGTTCATCTGGAGCCGCTGCTTTCCAAAGGTGTTATGGTCTCACTATCCATAGGCAGCATCCTCCTTGGTGCTGTTCCGGCCTACCTCTTCTACTATAGGCAAAGGTGGAATCCCCAGGCTGTGTACGACAGCTCGAATGCAATGCGCATGCTGCACGCTTTTTTATGGAACAGATGGTACATCAATGCATTTTACAACTGGTTTTTTGTTCGCGGGGTCATGCGCGTCGCTAGGGGAGTTGCCGACCTGATTGAGGTAGGTGTGGATACACTCATGCATCGGATTCTGCCCGCGACAATCTTTGCCTGCTCCAAGATCTCCGTGATCGTCGACCGGGAAGGAATTGACGGTATTCTGGACGGGTCTGCCTATCATGTCCAGAACTCCGCCGGCGGCGGATTATCCAAAATTCAAACCGGACGTATCCAAGAGTACTTGGCTATGGCTGTTTTTGTGGCCATGATCATATTTGGCGCTATCTGGTTCTTCTAAGTCCACTGCCGGACATACAGGTACAAGATCGTTTCCAGTTTTCAACGTTTGCCGGAGTAGCCGACCATGCTCAATACAGGTTTTCCACTGCTCAGCACCCTGATATTCTTCCCCCTTCTGGCCGCTGTGGTCCTTTTCTTTCTACGGGGGGACACAAAAGTCAGGATATTTACTCTCATTGTCAGCATGTTGGAATGTATCCTGGCTATGCCCCTTGTGCTGAATTTTAATACCAGCACTGCCCAATTCCAGATGGTGGAAAAAATGGAATGGATCAGTACCTGGAATATATCCTATTATCTGGGCATCGATGGAATCAGTGTGCTTATGGTCCTGCTTTCGGTATTTCTGTTGCCCATTTGTGTCTTGTGCTCCTGGCGATATATCGGCCAGCGGGTCAAAGAATTCCATTTTTGTCTCCTGCTGATGACCACAGCCTGTATTGGAGTCTTTACCGCCCTGGATTTTGTACTATTTTACATCTTCTGGGAAGCCATGCTGGTTCCCATGTATCTCTTGATCGCCGTTTGGGGCGGTCCGAGAAGGCGGTATGCTTCCCTCAAATTCTTCATCTATACACTGGCCGGAAGCACCCTTTTTCTGGCCGCTATTGTTGCTTTGTTTATCAATACCGGCACTTTTTCCATACCTGAACTTATGGAGCACAGGTACAGCTTTCATTTTCAATTCTGGACATTTCTGGCCATGGCCCTGGCCTTTGCCATCAAAGTTCCGATGTATCCTTTCCATACCTGGCTGCCTGCTGCCCACGTAGAGGCACCGACCGCCGGAAGTGTTCTCCTGGCCTCCATTTTGCTGAAAATGGGCACCTATGGATTTCTGCGTTTTTGCCTGCCCATCACCCCGGCTGCCAGCCAATTCTTCGCCCCCCTGATGATCGGTATGGGTGCTCTGTCCATTATTGTCGGATCATTATTGGCCCTGGGCCAATCAGACATGAAAAAACTCATCGCCTATTCCTCAGTGGCCCATATGGGATTTGTCACCTTGGGCATTTTTGTCTTTGCCTTCCGGGGCGTAGAAGGGGCAATCATGCACATGCTCAATCACGGTATCATCACTGGGGCCCTGTTTTTGTTGGTCGGACTGATTTACGAACGTAGCCACAGCCGGGAACTGGCCGACAATTTGGGAGTGAGCAAACAACTGCCGGCATTCACCGGATTTTTACTCCTTTTTTCCATGGCTGCCTTTGGATTTCCCGGGACCAACGGCTTTTTCAGCAAACTTTTGGTCCTTTTGGGGGTCTTTCAGACCAACACCTGGCTGGGGGTCCTTTTTGTCGTCGGCCTCCTGCTGGGCCTGGCCTATTTGCTGCGATTGCTGCTCAATGTCGGGTGGGGTGCCCCAAGCAAGGTCTTTGGATGGCGGGATATGAACTTCCGGGAATGGGTCTATCTTGTCCCTTTGGGGCTTTTGGTCATCTATCTGGGGGTTGCACCGGGCCGGGCACTGAGTTTCCTCGAACCCTCAATCGACAACTTGCTGCGCAACTTTGAGGCCAATAACCAGATTCAAATTGAAACTGCTTCCGGAATTGAAGCAATCCCGGGTACTGATGATTCAATGAGCAACGAGGTTTTGGCCCAGCTGGTGCCGGAATTCACTTTTGATTCTAATTTTGACGCTGCTGCCTGGCAACAGATAGGTAAAGTTACAACAGCAATACCGGTTTCAATCAGTCCGGCAGGAGAATAAGGAGACGCGCCTTGCTGAACTTCAATCCTCAGCTCATAGTCCCTGAACTGTACTTGGTCGCTGTGTTGGCGGTATTGTTTCTCCAAAGCATTACCGACTGGCTCAAAGAGGCAACAGGATGGGTACCACTGGCTGCCTTATTCGGGGTGGTTCTGGTCTGCCTGACGTCCGGTAACGGCGAGTATATGTTCTATGAGTCATACCGAATCGACGGCTTGTCCCAATTTTTTAAAGCCGTAATATTTCTTGGGCTGGCAGTATGCACAGGCAATGCGTTGCGGGTACCGAATTTGGGCAAAGCCAATAAGGCAGACTACTTCTTTTTCATGTCCATGAGTGCCTTTGGCTTGCTCTTGTTGTCCAGCACTGTGGAACTGTTTACCATTTACATCTCCATGGAACTTGCCTCCTTTAGTTTGTACATCCTGCTGCCTTTTCGAAACAACGACCAACGGGCTGTGGAGGCGGCCGTAAAATATGTCCTCTTCGGAGCAGTTGCCTCGGCCATTGGACTGTATGGTATCTCTTATATCTTGGCCGGGCAGCACACCACCTATGTCACAGAATTGTTAACCCTGGAGTGGTCATCTGCCCATCAGCCCATGGCCCTGATCGGGCTGACCATCTTCTTGCTGTCCTTTTTGTACAAACTGGCTTTATTTCCATTTCACTTCTGGGCTCCGGATGTCTACCAAGGAGCCAGCAACGAGACCGCCGCCTTTGCCGCCACCCTGCCCAAATTGGGTGCGATTGTGGTCATGGTCCGGCTCATGGCCTTTTCTCCTGGAGTGGAAGTTATAACTATTTTGGCTATCTTTGCTGCTGCATCCATGACCTTAGGGAATCTCACCGCATTGATTCAGACTGATCTCAAACGGCTTTTGGGATATTCCAGTGTGGCCCACGCTGGTTTTGTGGTCATGGGCCTGGTAGCCGGAGGAGCCCACGGTCTTGCTGCTGCCTCGTATTATGCCTTGGTGTACATGACCATGAACCTGACAATCTTCTGGGTCATAACCAGATTGTCCCATGAAGGGGAAAACGTGACCCTCAACGACCTCAAGGGACTCTACGCCAGGTCCCCGGTTCTGGCCTTTGTTTTGGCCATCTCCTCCTTTGCCCTGGTTGGTCTCCCCCCGACAGCCGGTTTCATTGGTAAGCTTTTTCTCCTCAACTCTGCATGGGATGCCGGTCTCTATTGGCTGGTGATTGTTGCCGTAGTTAATACCGCCCTGGCCATCTTCTACTACCTCAACCTTGTCCGACACGCCTATACCCTTGATCAGGAATCAGGACCGGCCAAAATCACACTCAACCCCCTCGGGGCAGCTATAGCCATAATCCTGGCCATTGGTGTACTCTATCTTGGGGTTGTACCCCAAAACATCTATGCCTTTCTGGTCCAGGCCAGTACAGGCATAATCTCATGACCCTCATACCCCCGCTCTATTCTCTTCATCCGTCCAGAAGAGGCAATGGCCGGGACAAGCAGTCCCGGCCAGGACGGTAGAGTTGGTCAAGCATGCTGTAGCTGCTTTCTTCATTGGCAGATAGAGGGCATCTGTTGGCTACATGTTCCAAGTCTTCTAAATAGTTGCGCCAATGTTCCAGGTAAAAGGACAGAGGGCGGGAAAAATCTTCGCCAACCAAACCATCCAAGAACAGTCTGCTTATCTCCTTTTCCCGAAACAAGACACGCTGGGAAAGTAAGATAACCTTTCGCTCTTCTCTGGACATCTGCTTAAAAAACTTCTGAAGCACCCCTCTTGCCCTTGGTTGATACATCCAAAAATATAAGAGATCCAGGGCATTGACGATCACAACATTCACCACTTCCCGCTTTTCGTATTCAATACTCTGCATCAGTTCCTTAGTCGATTCGAGCATAAACAGGACATCGTCCATAGGAAACATCCGCTCCAACTGATCATAGGTATTAAACAAGTGCTGAAATTTACTTGTATAGTCCACAACCCTGCGCCGGATATACGCCGCCCGGTCAGCCAGGCCCTCGATAATTCCCGCCACACTGTCTGATGCCAGCTTGGAAATGATTGCTGCCCATTGCTGCAGGACGGCTTGTATCCCGACTACCCCCATGATGCCCAGAGCGCCGCCTGCCAGCCAGTTTAAGGCCAAAGCCAGGGGGATAGACAGGACGCTGCGAAAGAAGTTTCCGATCACTGCTTCTCGGGGTAATCCGCGAAAGAAATTGTGCGTGGACAGATAGAGCCCATTGACCAGAGAGATAACGGCATAGACAAAAACAGGATGAGTACCCACAGTCGCGCCGAGTCCTTGATCCAAGGCCACGGTCTTGACCACATAATCAAGAAGTGGAACAGAAAACCCAGTAAACATGAGCGAATCGGCCAGACGATCCCAGCTGACGTAGTTGTTCCACTTAATCAGGGAAGGCCGATTGATCCCCCCGCACCCCAGAACAGATTGGATGATATTTCGGACACCGGTAATTGCAAACCAGATCAAGGCCCCGAAATACGTGAGCAACCACCAATCCTGACTACAGAAAAACGTGAGGAACGCAGGCAAAAACCCAAAAACAATTTTAATTGAAATCCTGAACTTGGTATTCAAATAATTCCACACAGACCTCACATTTGCGGAGGATGTTGCATGGGTTGTATCGTTGCCTCGAACTCCGCCCAAGGTAAAAATATTACTTCGCTTTGAATTGAGCAAAAAATAATCCTCAACAACCCACTCCCGCTTGCGTTGCCGAATCAGACGATCCACAGCAGGAATCCTGCGGACGAGAGAGGAGAAAAAACCATCGGGCAGAGACTCGTTCTTGGGCAGGTAGGAATCCTGAATGTAGGATCGCACCCCGACGGCTACGCTTGTATGGGCTTGCCACTTTTTTTTGCTCCGATGCAGCAGTTCTTTTCGAGTCCTTTTCGGCAGGGACTCAGCCAGGACAAATCCCATGCCATAGACCCGTCCGGATTGACTGATAGAATCCGTGCCGATACATCCATTCAGCGGTCTGTGCTGGTAATAGGACTGAAATGTAGATATATCACATAATATTTCCAGCAATCTCTGCTTTCTGTCTCCCTCCTGATCCCCATTGTTTTCTGTTTCCTGAACAAACTGGGCAAGATATTTCTTCAGCTTGATAACATTCCCGGCATTTAAGGCCCGTTGCAGCTTGATTATCCGTTCCTGATCGTATTCCCGGCCAAGAACCTGGTTTTTAAGATTTAATATTTCCAGATGGGAAATAAGCCCCTGACAATCATAGAGCAGCTCCACCACATCCTGGACCTGCAAATCGCACAGGTTTAAAATAATATTGGAATTTGAATGCAAACCGTGCAGCCTGAATGCCAGCATGGCCGGACTTAAGCTTAAGAGTTCTGGCACATCCTCACCGTTAAAAATATCTGGAATATCCGGGTTCTTTTCTACACTTAAGTAGTCATCGACAATATCGTATATATCCAAACCAGCCACAAACCCATTATTCTGAAGATCCAATTGTTCCGATCCGGAATATGCAATGTCATTTTTTTGGTTTTCCAATGCATGACTTATGGTTTCATGGATATACTTGGCCAGATGGAGGACAGAGGCCTGCCCTTGACGCACTGAGGCCATAAATTTCTTTTTATCCACTGCAGGCAGTTCAATACCCAAACGTTTCTTCAAGGCCGGGAGATGACGCCGATTAAAGGAATCCACAATTTCCAAAACATATTGTGTGTTCTTATCAAGAACTTCCTTGCCCTGGAGCAAGAAATTCCGAATTCGCGGGCTCTCCAAGAATTCGACAAATCCGGCAAAATCGCGTAATCCCCTTGGCACCCAGACCAGACGGACCTGCTTCCCCCTGAATTTTGCGCTGAATTCAATCCCGATCTTGACTTGAATGTCCATTATTGCCGCAGCTTCCAGAAGTTCTGCCGCAGCGTCCCGGGAAACATAGTTATAATGGATCACGGTCAAGCTTCGAATCCCTTTGATCCAGGCATCCATGATCAAATGCGTCGGTGATTTGCGACCGGTGGTATTGACGTCATGAACATGTTCATCAAAGGCTACCTGATTCCAGTCTTCAGGCATTTCCAAAAGATGATATTTTTTCAACTCCGCCCTGACCTGCCGAGGTTTTCCCTGAGCAACCGCAGCAAAATCCCGAGCCAATTCCAACTGACGTCGACAGTCCCCATGGCTGCGCACCAAGTTCTTCATTATTTCTATTAAAACCCGAGCAGAATTAATGCGCAACGGCCCATGGGATGTATATAAAGCTTCATCCCTCAGCGAACATAGGGCCCGGATTCGATCCCGCGCTTTCCCTTTTTCCAGGGAGCCCAAAAGCTGGATAACGGAATAAGCGATGCGCAAGGCCCTGGGCGCAGCCATTTCCTTGATTCCATGTGGATGGAGGTACGGAGCCAAAAGCTCTTTGTAGTCTGATGCTGTTCCCTGACTGTAGACAGTATTTACCAAGCGCAAGAGATCATAATCACTCTTGTCAAAAAAAATCCGGGATATATTGTCAGTATCAGCACAATTAAATTCAGAGACCGTTTTCATACGGCAACTTAAACCTCATATTGCTGTCGTATTACACATTGGATCCCAGGTTCTGGAGTATCTCTTCATAAACATCTACATCGTTTTGACGAAAAAGGACAAACCGGACCATGCGAACGGATGAGAGTGCAGGAATAGAGTCTATGCATGTCTTAACGGCTATATGAGCTGCTTCTTTGAGGGGATACCCGAACGCACCGGAAGAAATAGCCGGAAAGGCAACAGATCGAAGCGAATTTTGGTCCGCAAGCTCCAAGGCCCGAGCATAACAATCCGCCAAAAGTTTATCTGACGGTTCATCCCGACCATATACCGGACCAAGACAGTGGATCACATGTTTGTTTGGTAAATTATGTGCTCCAGTGATGACTGCCTGGCCAGGCCGGATCGGCGCCAGCGGGCGGCATTCTTTTTCCAAGCCAGGACCTGCTCCTCTATGCAAAGCCCTAGCTACTCCGCCACCCATTCGAAGCTGGGCATTTGCTGCATTGACCACTGCATCAATATCGTTCTGGTTCGAAATATCACCTTGAATACACTCAAACACGAAATCCTTTATTTTCCGTGAAATCATAGCGTTTTCCTCCTGTTCACTCTTATTTTCCTAAAGTCGCAAACCATAAATCTAAAATCTCGAACCTAAAATCTGTTCCGCAGAGATATGTATAGTTGCAACTGTGAACCTGTACCCTATCAGTAACCGATCATATCTCAGAAATGACAAGGATGCAAAAAAAAGGCTCCCCAAATGGGGAGCCTTTTGAAAGAAAATGTCCTGGCAGC
>CAYZLB010000039.1:0-22050 GCA_964479235.1 uncultured Desulfohalobiaceae bacterium | reverse complement strand
CCCGCCCTGGTTAGGGCGGGGACAGGGGCGGGTCGTCATGATGATATTTTTCCTTATATATGGGACGGTATTTTGGTAAACGAAAGGTGAATCTTTAAACGAGCAAAGACATGCGGAGCAGAGAAAGAACTCTGCTTCCATTGCCAGTTTGTACAACAGGCAAACACACAAGGAAGGGAAACAAATGAACGTCCTCATGCTTTATCCCCGGTATCCGGAGTCCTTTTGGGGGTTTCAGCACGTTTTGAAATTTATATCCAAAAAGGCGGCTTTTCCTCCCTTAGGCTTGCTTACGGTGGCTTCCCTTTTGCCGCAAAAGTGGGGCAAACGGCTGGTAGATTGCAACACTGAGGAGAGTGTTCCGGAGGTCGACTGGGAATGGGCTGATTTGGTTTTTATCAGTGCGATGCTGATTCAAAAGGAAGGTATTGACGAGCTGCTTCAGGAGGCCAAGGCCAGAGGAAAAACCGTGGTCGCCGGAGGTCCGGCCTTTCTGGCCCAGCCGGAAAACTATCCTCAGGTTGATCACTTTGTGCTGGATGAAGCAGAAATTACACTCCCTCGCTTTGTTCGGGATATGCAGCAGGGCCGGGCCGAGCATATGTATACAAGCGAAGAACGGCCTGATTTGACTCGAGTCCCGTTGCCCATGTGGTCCTTGATCGATGTGAACAAATACGCAACCATGCCAATTCAGTATTCCCGCGGCTGTCCCTTTGACTGTGAATTTTGTGACATCTTTTTGCTCAATGGGCGCAAGCCCAGAACCAAGAGCCCGGAACAAATGGTTCAAGAGCTGCAAGCCCTGTATGACAACGGGTGGCGGGCCAGCGCGTTCATTGTGGACGATAATTTTATCGGCAACAAGCGCAGGGCGAAAGAAATGCTGCCGGCAATTATCGAGTGGCAAAAGGAACACAAATATCCCTTTACCCTGCTCACGGAAGCCAGTGTGAACCTGGCCCAGGATGAGGAACTGATGAATCTCATGAGCTGGGCAAATTTCAACAAGGTCTTCTTGGGCCTGGAGACGCCGTGCATGGAAAGTCTTCAGGAATGTGGCAAGACGCAGAACACAAAGATAGACCTGGCGGAGGCGGTGCAGATTATCCAGCAGCACGGGATGCAGGTTATGGGCGGTTTTATCGTGGGTTTTGACAGCGATACCGAGTCCATTTTTGAGGCCCAGATACGTTTTATCCAGCAGATTGGCGTTGTAACAGCCATGGTCGGTATATTGGGGGCAATTCCCCAGACCAGGCTCTGGCATCGTCTGCGGGCTGAGGGCCGCTTGCTCTCCGAGACCTCAGGGAACAACACCGATGGGAGCATAAATTTTGTGCCCAGGATGGGTATGAATAATCTCCTTGCAGGCTACAAACGGGTGGTCAAGACCATTTATTCGCCGCGCATGTATTACTCTCGAATCAACACCTTTCTAAAGAATTACCAGCCAACGGCCAAAGGGAGATACAGCTTGCGGGAAATAAAAGCGGCTATTGCCAGTACTTGGCGGATCGGGATTTTTTCCACGGCCTGCATTTGGTATTGGCCGTTGATGATCAAAACCGCCCTGACCAGGATCAAGGCCCTGCCCACTGCTTTGGAGCTGGCTATCTACGGATACCATTTTCAAAAAGTGGCCAAGAGGTGTCAAAAGGCGGTCGAGCTCCCGGAGTCAGACCAGGAAAGATGGTCCGGTCCCTCCGTGGATGCCTGCTGAAAAGATGGGCAAGGTTTGTTTCCAGTTTCTGAATGTGTGCAGGGAGCCTCGTATACCTTTTCCAGAAATCTGGATGGATATACGATTTTAACTCCATCTCAGACGTTTTCCAGCAGGATAGTCAGCTTTTATGCGCTCCAGGAGATCCCTCCCTCTGTCTCCTTCCTGGAAGTCTTCTTCAATTTCTCTTTCACACTTTTCCATCCATTTCAGCGAGCCATGTGCTGTGCCTAAGCTTCTCAGTATATGATAGGGATTCTATCTCATAAAGTGTTTGTACTGACTGACATCTTCCTGGCAGAACAGGAACCAATCAAAGGGCGAGCAGATATCTGCTCACCCTTTTTTGTTTTTCAGGCTTGGACCAGGCGGCGGGCAGACTCCCTGGCCTGTTCCATGATCCCCTCTTCATCCTGGACATGCCTTTCCTGCATCAGAATCTTTCCATCGCAGATCACGGTGTGGACACATTCGGAGCCGGCGGAGTAGACCAGGTTGGAAATCAGGTTGTGATCCGGGGTCAGCTGCGGGATATCTTGGTCGATGAGCACACAATCGGCAAGCATGCCCTCGGCGATTTGCCCCGAGTTCAGCCCAAAGGCCAAGGCACCCTGGCGGGTGGCGGCGGCAAAGGCCTGGGAGGCGGGGAAGATGGTTGGATCCTGGGTCGATCCCTTGGCTACAAGAGACGCGAATTTCATAGTCTCAAGCATGTCCAGGTTATTGTTGGAGGAACATCCATCTGTTCCCAGTATCACCCGCACGCCCCGTTCCTGCAAAGCGCGATAGGCGAAGGTTCCTGATCCCAATTTCAGGTTGGACACCGGGTTATGGACCACTGTGACCTGGTGTTTGGCCAAAAGATCCATCTCGTCCTGGGAGAGCCAGATGGCATGGCAGGCAATGAGGTTTGGTCCGAGAAGCCCCAGTTTTTTCAGGTACCGGACCGGACGGCAGCCATGCTTGTGTTGGCAGTCTTCCACTTCTTTGGCTGTTTCACTGAGATGCAAATGGATGAGCAGGTTGTGTTTTTGGGCCAAATCACGGGCCTGGCACAGGGAATTTTCACTTACGGAGTATATGGCGTGGGGGCCAAGGGCAAAAGTGATCCTGGAGGAAAATTGACGGCTTACGGCAAAGAGTTCCTGACATTCCTGCCAACGTTTTTGGGCTGTTTTTGGGTCGTTGAAATCGATGAATACGGAGGAAAGGGCGGCCCGAAGACCCATTTCCTGCACGGCTCTGGCTGTATCCGGGAGATGCCAGTACATGTCGTTAAAAAAAACGGTTCCGGATTTGATCATCTCCAGGCAGGCCAGTTTGGTTCCGGTATAAACATCCTCGGGCTGGATCTTGGCCTCCAGAGGCCAGATATGGCGGGTGAGCCAGGTGTGCAGTTCCATGTCGTCGGCATATCCCCTCAGCAGGGTCATAGCGGCATGGGTGTGGGCGTTAAAAAATGGGGGGATAATGGCTTTTCCCTGCCCATCAATGACTGTTTCTGCTTGAAATGACAAATCCGGGCCTATTTGCTCAAAGTGTTGGCCCTGGATGGCCACGTCCACTCTCTTGCCCGCCAGGCGGACATTGCGAAGAAGAATGTTTCCCATAAGATTGTCCCTGAGCTGATGGTATGCGGGTGATTGGCTGAACAGGCAACCTTTTTATAAACCGGACTGAGATGAACTGTTGCGCAGATTAAAGAAGATATCGTTTTCCAAATAGATTTGTTCCAGGCATTGTTGATACTTGGTGAAGTCTGCACCGGAACGGTTGGCAAGCTCCAGGGTTATGAACCGGATCAGGGTATTGAAGATAGTCAGGTCCCCGAACAGCGGGATATTTTTGGATGGGGTGACCAGGGAAAGGTCGGCAAATGACAGAAGGGGACACAGGGAACTGTCGGCCACAACGATCAAGGTCTGGTTCAGACGTTTGACTGTCCGTCCGAGCCGGATAAGCTCATTGGGATAGCGGGTGGTGGAAAAGATGATGACCAGGCTGCCTTCCTGGGCGTTGGCCAGCCAATCCAGGCTCGTGGAGTCGCTGCCCTTGAGAATATGCACACCGCGGCGGATCTTGGTCAGGACCCAGCCCAAAAAATAGGCCGGCATATAGGAAAGCCTGGAACCGATAACAAAAATGTCCTGGCTTTTTTCAATGTAATCAACAATGGATTCCAGGACAGACAAATCGGTATGTTTGTAGAAATGCTGCAGGTTATGTATTCCTTCGGCGACAACAGTGTGCAGCCGGCTGCCTGTATCCGTCTGTGGAGGTGAGAGATGGATCCTCTCCAGCATTGGCGAGTCTGTATCCACGACATCTCTGAGCTCATGCTGGAAATCGTTGTAACCCGAAAATCCCAGGGTGCGGACAAAGCGGACCACTGTGGCTTGACTGACACCTGTGGCCTGGGCCAGGTCTTTAATGGTCATAAAGACCACTTTTTTGGGCTGTTCCTGGACATAGGTATTCAGAATTTTACCCTTCCCTGTCAGCTGGGGATGGATGTCCTTGAGCCTTTTCAGGAGTTGCTCCTGAGCCGAATATGCGTGTTCCATGCAGATTGTCCTTGTGTTGCTTGAGGAATAGACGAAACAATTCTTGTCATGTTCGGTTTCTCAGGTCAATATTGGGTTCGTTACCGGCTGCGGGGGAATGGAGGAAATTCGGACTATTGGTCGAGTACACTCCTGTCTCTGGTCCAAAATGAAGCAAATAACATCATTGACAAAAAATATTTCATTTTCTAAAAAAAGATGAAGCCAAGAGGTAGCTGGGGGATTTGAGAAAAACGATAGATCGCAAGGAGAAGCAGGAATGGCTGAAATATTACAAGAAATGGCTGATGTTTTGATCAAGGGGGATATGAAAACGATCTCTGATCTGACCCAAAAGGCCTTGGATCAAGGCTATGCTGCTGAACACGTGTTGCAGAAGGGACTGCTGGCCGGCATGGATGTGATCGGGAAACGGTTTAAAGAAGGGGACATGTTTATCCCCGAAGTGCTGCGTAGCGCCAAGACCATGCACAAGGCAATGGAGATCCTGCGGCCTATTCTGGCTCAATCCGATGTGCAAAGCCAAGGGACGTTTCTCATCGCCACCGTAGAAGGCGATATGCATGACATAGGCAAGAATCTGGTAGCCATGATGTTTGAAGGGGCAGGGTTTGAGGTCATCAACCTGGGCATTGACCAAAAGGCACAGGCCATCGTGGATGCAGTTAAAGAAAAGAAGCCCAATATTTTGGGCCTTTCTGCACTATTGACCACCACCATGCCCAAGATGGAAGATACGATCAAATCTCTTCACGAGGCCGGACTCCGGGATCAGGTCAAGGTTATGGTTGGGGGGGCACCAGTGACTGCCGAATATGCTGAAAAAATCGGGGCGGACGGCTATGCCCCCAACGCAGCGAGTGCTGTAGATAAGGCCAAGGAATTCCTGTCATAAGTAGCTGCCTTGAATCTTGCCCGGGGATGCGGTAGGACGAGATCGATCATTATGAGCACACAGAAAACAGTAACCATGCGTATACATCCCCTGGGCCGGACTGTCCGGAGTGCAATGGGGCTGACCATCCGTCAAGCTCTGCAGGAGCAGGGTATTTATGTCGACAGCCCATGTGACGGCCAGGGGGTTTGCGGGCAATGTAAGATACGGGTCGAGCCGGCTGAGGCTGTGCCGGAAACGCCGCATGCCAATATTTCTATGAAAGAAGCCCAAGCCGGTATTCGTCTGGCCTGTCAGGCGATTCCCAAAGACGACATCCAGGTCTTTCTTCCGCCCACATACAGACTCGATGCCCAACAGGCACCGGTGGACGAAACAATTCTGATCAATAGGTACCAGGCCGAGGGAAACATCCAGCCCGCTGTACAGGTTAGGGAGGCAGACGGCCGGTTCTGGTTCAGCCATACATGGACGCCCTCCCAAGAATACCCCCTTCAGGATTGGACTTTTGAGGTGAGTCCCAAAGGCTTGGCCCTGGATTTAGGAACGACCACATTGGCCGCGTCTTTGGTTTGCCTGTCCACCGGCCGGGAACTGGCCTCGGCCGGCCGGCTCAATCCGCAAATTGATTACGGACACGATGTTTTGACCCGGATCCAACGGGCCTCTGACCCGGAAGGACTGGATCTGTTGGCATCAAGTGTTCAAAGCGGAATACAGGAACTCATCCGGGAAATCTGCACTCAGGCCGGGGCCCGGCCGGAACATATTCTGGATGCTGTGATCGGCGGAAATACGACCATGCTCCAGATATGCGCCAGGGAGGACCCCAGCCCGCTGGGCCGGATGCCGTTTACTGTTGGTTTGGCCGGTGGATGCAACTATCCGGCCGCCAGGTTCGGCCTGGATATCCATCCTCAGGCCAGAGTCTACGTCCCCCCGATAGCCCACGCCTTTGTGGGTTCGGATATCAGTGCCGGATTGGTGGCCATTCAAGGTTTTTTTGAATCTGCGGATACAATGCTTTTTTTGGATGTGGGCACGAACGGGGAAATGGGGGTGAGTACAGGAAAGGTACGTGTGTTGACCTCCACGGCCGCCGGGCCGGCTTTTGAGGGATCTGGCCTGCGCAGCGGCATGCGGGCTGCTCCCGGGGCAATCCAGGCCGTTTCTTATGATGGAAATGATCTGCAATTGCAGATCATCGGGCCCAAAAATCAAGAAGCCCATGGAATCTGCGGCAGTGGGCTTTTAGATTTGGTGCATACTCTATTAGAGATTGGTGTGCTTGACCCCAGTGGACGGCTAATGACCAGAGAAGAGCTTTTCGACCTGCCGCCGGCTGTGGTCTCCAGGGTACAAAAACTCGACGGAAAGGCCGCCCTGCAATTGACGGATTCAGTGTGGCTGACCCAGGGCGATATCCGCCAACTCCAGCTGGCCAAGGGGGCCGTCCGGACCGGAATCGATTTTTTGCTGCACAAAGCCGGCTTGGATCCCCGGGATCTGCAGCGGATCGTTGTTGGGGGAGGATTCGGCAATGTCCTGCGCCCGGCCAGCCTGGAAGGCGTGGGCATGCTCCCGCCGGATACCGGGGAAAAGGTCCTGTTTGCCGGAAATACAAGTCAGTTCGGCTGTGTCCGCCTCCTGCTCTCCACTGCCGCCAGGGAAAAACTCGAACAGGACATGGCTGGAGTCGAACATATCGGTCTGGCCCAGGATGCAGCGTTTATGGAGGCCTTTGTCCAAAATATGCTCTTTCCGGAACCAGAGTCATTATTATCGTTTGCACCGTCCTCGATTGGCGGGGAACCAGAAATACCCTGAACCAAAGGGGTGAGAACTGCTATTGCTACCAAGGAGGCAGCATGATCATTGTTGGCGAATTGATTAATTCCAGTCGCAAGGCTATCAGTGAGGCAATCAAATCCAGGGATGTCCAAACCATTCAACAGGTGGCCAAGGATCAGCACGAAGCTGGAGCTCACTATATAGATGTCAATGCCGGAACGTTTGTGGGTCAGGAGAGTGAGTATGTCAATTGGCTGGTGCAGAATGTGCAGGAGGTTGTAGACGGCCCGTGCTGCATCGACAGTCCGGATCCCCAGGCCATAGAGAAAGCCCTGGCCGTGCACAAGGGAACGGCGATGATCAATTCCATTTCTCTGGAAAAGGAACGGTTTGAGGCCTTGCTGCCCATTGTCTCTGCCCATGAGTGTCAGATTGTTGCCCTGTGCATGAGCGATTCCGGGATGCCGGAAACAGCCGAGGACCGGTTTGCCATTGCCCAAGACCTGGTAAACAAACTGGTCCAGAACAAGGTCAAGGAAGAAAATATCTATGTCGATCCACTGGTCCAGCCGGTATCCACCAACGATAGTTACGGGCGGGAGTTTGTAAAAGCAATCAACATGATCATGACCCAGATCCCCGGCGTGCACACCATTTGCGGTTTGTCCAATATCTCATACGGCTTGCCAAAACGGGGCCTGTTGAACAGAACCTTTATGTCCATGGCCATTGCCCATGGGTTGGACGGGGCAATCGTCAATCCCTTGGACAAACAGATGATGGCCACTATCGCGGCATCGGATGCCCTTGCCGGCAATGATCAGTTTTGCATGAATTACTTAAACGCCTATCGGGCCGGGGCTCTGGAAGTTTGAAGCCCCAGGCGCGTATGCAGCCGCAATTTAAAAAAATACGTTCGCATATCAGTCCCGCTGAAAGCGGCACTGATATGTGACCAAACAGCCAGGTGCTAATATGGCCAAAAAGAAAGTACCGGGACACTTCATCAACCGGGAATGGTGCAAGGGGTGCGGCATATGCGTTCATTTTTGCCCCAAGCAGGTCCTGGAACTGGATGAAGAGGAAAAAGTGGTTGCCGTTCGGCCCGAGGATTGTATCGGATGTCATTTGTGCGAGCGCAGATGTCCGGACCTGGCCATTGAGGTTCAAACCGAAGAGCAGGAAGCAGCATGACCGATACGAATATTCGCTTTATTCAAGGCAATGAGGTCTGTGTCGAGGCGGCCCTGTATGCCGGGCTGGACTTTTTCGCCGGTTATCCCATTACCCCGTCTTCCGAGATTGCCGAGTATATGTCTTCCCGATTGCCGGCCCTGGGAGGCAAATTTTTACAGATGGAAGACGAAATTTCTTCCATTTGTGCTATTATCGGGGCATCTTTGACTGGGCACAAGGTCATGACCGCCACCAGCGGACCCGGGTTTTCCCTGATGCAGGAAGCCATGGGATTTGCAGTTATGGCCGAAATCCCCTGTGTCATCGTCGATGTCCAGCGCGGAGGTCCCTCGACCGGTCTGCCCACCCACGGCAGTCAGGGCGATATTTATCAAGCCAAGTGGGGGACGCACGGTGATCATGCCATTATCGCCTTGACCGCTTCCACCCACCAGGATCTGTTCCGGATGACGGTGGAAGGATTCAACTTGGCCGAGACCTACCGGACTCCGGTCATTCTCTTATTTGACGAGATGTCCGGACATATGCGGGAGAAGGTTGAGTTGCCCAAATCAGGCGAAGTGCAGGTAGTTCAACGCTTGCGGACGTCTTTGCCCGAGGGGGTGGACTACCATCCGTATCTGCCCAGAGAAGACGGACGGCTGCCCATGTCCGATTTTGGCGGCAGACACCGATACAACGTCACCGGTCTGTACCACGACATGTGGGGGTTTCCCACCAGTGATCCCAAGATCATCCACGGATTAATCCACCATCTCGTGGACAAGATTGAAAACAGTGTGCACCAGATCACCCACTCCAAGGAATACTTTTTGGAAGATGCCACCTGCATCCTGGTTTCTTATGGATCCACAGCCAGATCGGCCCTGCATATTGTCAAAAACCGGCGCAATCGCGGGGAGAAGCTGGGTCTTCTGGAATTGCAGACCTTATGGCCCTTTCCGGCCCAACTGGTTCGGGAAAAGTGCGCTCAAGCCGTCTCTATTGTGGTTGTAGAGATGAATATGGGCCAGGTGGTTCAGGAGGTGAAAAAGGCCGTGGACCGGCCGGAGCGGGTCTTTCTGGCCAACCGGGTTGACGGGGAATTCATCACCCCCACAGACATCAAGAATATGCTCCGGTTGATCCAGGGAAGGGGAGTATAGCTTATGTCCTTTCGAAATTATATCCGGGAACGCTTTTTCCCCCACTTATGGTGTCCGGGATGCGGACACGGCATAGTCTTAAACAATATGCTCCGGGCGGTGGAAGAGCTGGGGCTGGCCAAGAATGAACTTGTCATGGTCTCCGGTATCGGGTGTTCGTCACGCATTTCCGGATACGTTGATTTTCACTCCCTGCATACATTGCATGGCCGGGCCCTGGCCTTTGCCGCCGGAGTGAAGATGAGCCAGCCGAATTTGAACGTTATTGTTCCTATGGGTGACGGAGATGCCCTGGCCATTGGCGGCAATCATTTCATCCACGCCTGCCGTCGAAATATGGACATCACTGCCGTGATCATGAACAACCGTATCTACGGCATGACCGGAGGGCAATTTTCACCCCTGACCGGAACCGGCCTGAAGGCGACCACAGCACCGCTTGAAACTATAGATCAGACCTTTGATGTCGTACACATGGCTATAGCCTCAGGCGCGAGTTATGTAGCCCGGACCACCAGCTATCATTTTCAAGAGATCACCAAATATCTCAAACAGGCCATCAACCACAAGGGATTTTCCGCGGTTGAGATCCTTTCCCCCTGCCCCACCCATTTCGGACGTCGAAATAAACTGGGCGGTGCGGTGGATATGCTGGAACACTTAAGGGACAACACTGCCCAAATCGGATCCAAGGCTTTGGAAGAGAACCCGGAACGTATTGGGCGGGGTGTGTTTGTGCACAAGGATACACCGGAGTACTGCTCAGAATACGAGCGCCTGATACAAGCTGCGCACAAAGGATAGACCGATGGAACGATGTCGACTTGTTTTTTCCGGCTCCGGAGGACAGGGACTGATCACGGCAGCCATCATCCTGGCCGAGGCCGCGGTTATTTACGAAGGATTAAACGCAGTGCAGGCCCAGTCGTACGGTGCTGCGGCCAGGGGAGGGGTGACCCGCTCGGATATTATCATCGACGACACAGAGATCAACTTCCCCAAGGTCACGCAGCCGAACATCCTGGTCTGTCTGACCCAGGAAGCCTATGATCAGTCCTTTGGCATCATTCGTCCCGGAGGCCTTCTGCTCACGGACAGCGCCTTGGTTCGGACCAAGCGCAAAGCCGATGCCAGGCAGAGAAGCCTGCCCCTGTACCGTTCAGTGCAGGAGCAGATCGGCAAGACCATTGTCTTAAACATCTGTATGCTGGGGGCCCTGCAGGCCTTGACCCAGGTGGTCGGCCTGGATTCCCTGCTGAAGGTGATTTCGAGCCGAGTTCCGTCTCAATTTTTTGAGTTGAACAAGAAAGCCTTGGATCTGGGTGTAGAGTTGGCTCAGAATCAATGGTGATCCGGCACATATGATGTGAAAACGTTTTTACAAAAAAACGGTTTTCGCCGGCACACGGCGTAGTATCCCTTTGTTTTCAAAAAGCCCGGGGATGAGATGCTCAGATTCTCTTCTCCGGGCTTTTTTTTGTCCTGTCATTGCGAGGTGAAATTTTATGGGAAAAAATTTCACCTCGCAAACCAAATAGTATTTCGGACGGTTCCCGCAGTACGTCAGCTCTGGTTTTTTACAGGGTTTTTGAACCAAGAAATCAGTGCACAGGCTATGCAAACGAAGTAAATGAAATAATATTTTCACTTTGACAAATAAATTTTCATTTGGTATAGAATAAAGGAAAATTGTAAACAGATCTATTCCAGGAGCGCTTATGGGCATATCGAGTGTTGTCGGCGGCTGTTATCTGCCTTTGGACTCAGAGCAGGTCAAAACCATACATGAGGCGGGCCTGCGTCTGCTTGAAAATGTGGGCATTGGTTATGAATCCGGGCTGGAGGAGGCTAAAGACGTTTTGGTCCAGGCCGGAGCACACGTCGACGAGAAAAATCGGACCATCTTTCTGCCCAGAAAGATGGTGGAAGAAAGCGTGGCAAAGGCCCCCAGTCAGGTCGTTCTGTACAGCCGGAATGGGGACTACGATCTAAATCTTTCGGAACACGCAGTGCATTTGGGTACAGGCGGGGCTGCGGTCCGGATTTTGGACCTGGAAAGTGGAAAGGCCAGGTCGACGACACTGCATGATCTGTACAACTTGGGGCGGCTGGTAGATGCTCTGGACAATATCAGCTTTTTTCTTCGTCCGTGTATTCCGACAGATATCCCGGACAGTGCCTACGATGTCAACGTGTTCTACACCTGCTTTAAGTCTACCTGCAAGCACGTCATGGCCGGGGTGAACAACGAACAGGAGCTGCACAAGATCCTGGATCTGGCCGCTCAGCTGGCCGGTGACGTACACGAAGTGCAGAAAAAGCCCTTTTTCTCGATTATTACCTCCTTCATCATCAGCCCTTTGAAGTTGAGCACCCTGCCGGTGAAGATCATGCTGGAGTGTGTCAGAAACAAGATCCCGGTGGCCTTGTCCGGGGCTCCCATGGCTGGTTCCACGTCACCGCTGACCATGGCCGGAACTCTGGCCCAGTGTCATGCCGAACAAATGGCCGGGATCACCTTGTGCCAGTTGGTGAGCCCTGGGACGCCGCTTCTGTATGGAGGTATTCCGGGCCGGGCGGACTTACGGAGTATGAACTACTGCGGCGGGGCTGTAGAGTGCGGGATGATGAATGCGGCCATCCACCAATTGGCCCATCATATCCAGGTTCCCAATTACAACTCCTCTGGACTTTCAGATTCCAAAGTCCCCGATGCGCAGGCCGGATGGGAAAAGGGGATGACCACCCTGCTGGCAGCAATGGGTGGGTCCAACTATGTGCACCATGCTGCCGGGATGCTGGAATCCATGCTTGGGGTGGCCTATGAGCAGTTCGTTCTGGACGACGAGATCATTGGGATGACCCGGCGCGTTTTGCAGGGCATCACTGTCGATCCTGAGCACTTGGCGCAGGAAGTGATCAAAGAAGTGGGCATTGGCGGTGAGTTCATCACGGCGGATCATACCTTTGAGCATATGTACGACGAATATTACATGGGCAATGGGATTACAGACCGCAGTGACCGGGCGACCTGGAGCCGGGCCGGCGAGCTGGATGCCTGGCTGCGGGCCAGAAAAATGGTCGCATCGATTCTGGAAAAACCGGAAAAGAGCTACATCCCGGATGATGTGGATGCCAAGATCCGGGAAAAATATTCGATTCTCTTGTAATTTCTTCACCAAACTTTGACCCGGAGAGATCCTATGTTTGGCACCAAAAAGCCCCTTTGGGGTCCACAGCCGGAACAAAAAAAACACTATGATGCCGTGCTTATCGGCGGCGGCCTGCACAACCTGGCCACAGCCTATTATCTGGCCAAGGAACACGGCATGAGCAATGTGGCTGTGGTTGAAAAGCGCTTTATCGGGTTTGGCGGGGCCGGCCGGAACACAGCCATTGTTCGGGCCAATCAGCGGACACAGGAGAATGTGCCCCTGTACAAAGACGCCCTGGATTTGTGGCCTCAGTTGACCAAGGAACTGGACTTCAATTTGATGTTTAATAACTGCGGGAATGTCAACCTGATGCACAGCGAGGCGGCCATGAAGGCGGCCCGGATGAATGTGACCACAGCTCAATTTCTGGGGGTGGAGAGCCATGTCCTGGATGCCAAGCAGACCAAGGAGTTGGTTCCCGCATTGAACTTGTCCCAGGATATAACCCATCCGATCCATGGGTCCATGTATCATCCGCCCGGGGGTATCGTCCGGCACGATGCCGTGGTCTGGGGCCTGGCCAAGGGAGCTTCCAAGCTTGGAGTGGACATCCTGCAGCAGACCGAAGCACAAGGGATTTCCACCAGCCAGGGCAGGGTGACCGGGGTGGATACATCCCAGGGACATATCACCACCCCCAGGGTCATGGTCTCGGCCGGCGGCTATTCTGCCGGCCTTATATCGCGCATGCTGGGCCTGAAGCTGCCCATCAGTGTACTGACCATCCAGGCTATGGTCACCCAGCCCTTAAAACCTTTGCTGGATCACGTGGTCTCATCAGGAGCCTACCATGTGTATTGTAATCAGACCTTGAAAGGGGAGATTGCCACTGGGGCGCATATGGACCCCTGGCCCAACTACACTACCCAGGTCACAGCCAGATACATCAAGCATCAGGCCGAAGCTTTGACCCAGTTTCTGCCTTGTTTGCGAGGAGTGAAGTTTATGCGGGCCTGGGGCGGATTGGCGGATATGACCCCGGATATGGCGCCTATCATCGACGGCAACGATCCTGTGGACGGGTTTTTCATGGACTGTGGGTGGGGATATTTCGGCTTCAAGTCTTCCACTGCTACAGGCCGGTATATGGCCAAGTATTTGGCCACAGATGAGTGCCCAAATCGGCTGAAGCCTTTTACCTTCCGGCGGTATGAGCAGCACAAACTCATGGGCGAGACAGCGGCTGTGGTCAACTATACGCCGGACAACTGATGTCAGTCCCGCTAAAAACGGGACTGACATCAGTTTTTGCGCCAAAGCGCGCAAAAGAAGAGGACAACGCGTCGCTTGCTGGTTCAAAGTTCCTGGTTCACGGTTATAAGAATAAAATCAACAAGATAGGACGAAAGTTGCAAATCCCGGCGTGTTCCTCGATTATTATTAATAAAAACAAATACCCAGGTAACAACTTTTGACTGTCGAGGTGTCGTTACTAATAAAAAATCAACCTTAAGCTGTCATTCCCTCTTCTTCGTCTCCCCTTGAGGGGGGGTTGACGGATGTTCTACTCCGTCATTGCCCGGCCCGGAGTTTTGATCATACCAAGATCAGGCTGGCCGGGCAATCTAGGGGAAAATTCGTCGATCTGTTCTGGATTCCCGTCTGGACTGGGAAGAGGAGGCTTTCATGTAACAGTTTTCCATACAAAAATCCAGAGGTTTACAATGGCTTTCATGATCACCTGCCCGATTTGCGGCAGACGAAATGGATATGAGTTTCGCTACGGCGGAGAGGACAAAGGTCCCTACCCCTGGGGGCAAGAGCTCAGCCCGAGGCAGTGGGTCGATCACGTGCACATGAACTCCTGCACGACCGGGATGCAGAAGGAATGGTGGTATCACCGGGACGGATGTGGAACCTGGTTCACCATATTCCGGGACACGGTGACCAATGTAGAGGTGGAAAATCCGGAGGCGCAAAAATGAAACGATTGACCAATTTGCCTACGCTGCGGGTCAATCCCCAAAGTCCGATCCCGTTTCACTACAAAAATGAGACCTGGTTCGGCTTGGATGGGGACAGCCTGGCCACTGCCCTGTTTGCCAACAAAGTGCGCATATTCGCCCGCAGCCTGAAGTATCACCGGCCCAGAGGACTGTACAGTTTGGACGGGGAATGCAGCAACACCATGATGGAAGTGGATGGGATCCCCAATGTACGCACTGAGACGACCCTGCTCAAAGAAAGAAATACTATTCGGGAGCAAAACGTCAAAGGGTCGGCGACACATGATTTCCTGGGTGTCATGGACCGTCTCGACTGGTGTATGCCGGCCGGCTTCTACTATAAATGCATGCACAAGCCGGCCAAGGTCTGGCCTTTGGCCATGAAGGTTGTCCGACGGGCGGCAGGTTTGGGCCGACTGGACCCGGAGCTGGAGCTGACTGCAACCTATGATGAGCTCTATCCCGGAACCGATGTCTGCGTCATCGGCGGAGGACCGGCCGGGATGTGTGCAGCCTTGGAGGCTGCGGACCAAGGACTTCGGGTCATCATCCTGGAAGCACGGCCATGGCTGGGAGGTTTTTTTGACTACCGGGCAGCGGTTTCTGCTCAGGACCAGCCTTTGTACCAGCGGAGCAAAGATCTGGCCGCCAAGGTTCAGGAGAAGGACAATATCCGGGTTTTTCTCCAGACCTCAATGGTTGGGGCCTATGCCGACAACCTGATCACTGCCTTTCAAGAGGGCGGCCCAGGGGATTGTTTTGAGCAGCGCTATATCGAGATCAGGGCCAAAAGTGTGGTTGTGGCCACTGGTTGCCGGGAGCGGCCCCTTCTTTTTGAGAACAACGAACGGCCGGGAGTCATGCAGATAGGCTGTGCTCACCGTCTGGCCCGCACCTACGGCCTGCTGCCTGGAGAGCAGGCCGTATTCTCTGTAGGCCACGATCTTGGTCTGGAAGCGGCTGTGGATCTCTTTGATCTGGGGCTTGATGTTCAGGCTGTGGCCGATTGCAGAGATGAAGGTCAGGATGCGAATCTGGTCCAAGCATTACAAGATCGGAAGATCACCTTCTATCCCGGCTGGGTGGCCCAGGAAGCCCTTGGGCGGCCGACAGTAAACAGGGTGCGCATAAGCAGCATTGACGGCACCGTAACCCGGGAGTTTTTTTGTGATCTCCTGGTGGCCTCCGCAGGTCTGACCCCGGTGACCGAGCCTTTGGGTCTGGTCCGGTCCAGGTTCGAATTTGATCAGCATACCGGCTACTTCTTGCCGGTGGATTACCCGACGGGGATGTTCCCAGCCGGCCGAATATGGGGGCTGAACAATTCCGGAAGCATTGAGGCCTCTGGCCGTCTGGCTGGGCTGCATGCCGCCGCTGCCTGCGGCGTCGAATGCAATCAGGAGTTACGTGCCGCCGAACAGGCCATGCACAGCCTACCCGGAGCCCAGGCAGGTTCAAAGGTGGTCACAGCCCCGGTTTCCGGGCGCAAGAGCTTCATCTGCTTTGACGAAGATGTGAGCGTGAAGAATATCAAGCAGGCCCTGGCCCAGGGCTTTGATGTCCCGGAACTCATCAAGCGATTTTCGTCAGCTGGAACGGGTCCTGGCCAGGGAGGTATTCCCGGTCACAACCTGCCTTTCCTGGTGGCCAAGCTCAAAGCCGAACCTTTTGCCCAGCTTCGGCCGACTACAGTTCGTCCTCCCTTAGTTCCGGTGCTGATGGCCACCTATGCCGGAACCACCCATGAAATGACCAAACGAACGCCCATTCACGACATCCAGGTCCGGGAAGGGGGCGTCTTCCGCCGGGCCGGGGTCTGGATGCGGGCCAGGTATTTTTCTCCGGATCTGGATGTGGGCCCGGAGGTGGAAAACGTGCGGACCAATGTCGGAATGCTGGATGCCTCCACTCTGGGCAATTTCCGCATCCATGGCCCGGATGCACACAAGGCCCTGCAGCGGGTTTACGTAGGGGACATGTCCAGGATCTTGCCCGGGCGGATCAAGTATTCGGCCATGTGCAACCACGATGGATGTGTGATCGACGACGGGGTCATCTGGCAGGTGGGGGAGAACGACTATATGTTCACCACGTCCACCGGCCGGGCCGGAGCCACTATAGAGTGGATACGCTACCATACCAGGTACGAGGATTGGGAATTCCATCTGGTCAATCTGACCGACGGTATCGGAGTGATCAACTTGGCCGGTCCCAAGGCCAGAGAAGCATTGGAGAAGGTCTCCGAGGCCGACGTCTCCAACCAGGCATTTCCCTTTGCCCATTGGCGGGATTTTACCGTGACCGGCGGCGTCCCGGTCCGGGCTATGCGCCTGGGATTTGTGGGTGAGTTGTCCTATGAGCTGCATGTGGCCGCTTCGTTTATGCCTGCGGTATGGGAAATGCTTGCTCAAGCTGGACGGGAGATGGGGATCAAACCCTACGGGGTGGAAGTCCAGAACGTCCTGCGCATGGAAAAGGGACACGTCATCCTGGGCCAGGAGTCGGAGCAGCGGACCAATCTTCTGGATCTGGGCCTGGGACTTCTGTGGTCCAGGGACAAGGAGATCACGCCAGTGGGGGCAGATGCACTCAAGCAAGCGGAAAAAGATCAGAACCGGCTGAAACTGGTGGGTATCCAGATGGAGAAGAACGACCATATCCCCGGCGATGGCTGTGTGATCGTGGACGATCGGGTCATCGGCTACATCGGGACCATTCGCCAGAGCCGGACCCTGGGCGCAGTCGTGGGCATGGCCTTGGTGGAAGGTCCCTATGCCCGTGAAGGAAACAGGCTGGCCGTGTATGAAAACGAGTGTCAGGGTGAACTGCAGTATGGGGCAGTGACCAAAATGCCCTTCTATGATCCCACGGGAGAGAGGATGAAACTTTAAGCGTAAGATATCTTCGGCTTCCATGTCAGAGTATTTTGCGGTTTATAAAGGAATTTGATTATGTCTCAAGTATACAGAACTTCTCCGGTACGTTTCGACGCTTCACCGGTGCACAGCGAAGAGCGTGCAGGTTGGACCGTGGTTACGGAGTACGCAGATGAACACGAAGGACCATGGCTCATTGATCTCTCCCATCTGCCCAGGTGGGACCTGCAAGACAAAGATGTTGGTCAATACAGCCCATGTGGATTGGATATCCCGGAAACTCCCGGCAAAACAACCCTGGGAGAAGGAGTGCTCATTAACCGTATGAACCGAACCCAGGCCGCGATCTGGCATCTGGGACCAACAGAACAGGATATGCCCGAGGACAGGGCATACACTGATATCCGGGAAAATACCTGCTGCCTGGCCTTGGTTGGGCCCAGTTCTTTGTCTATCTCGGAAAAGGTGACCAATTTGGACCTGGCTGATCCTTGGCGCGGACTTCCCTGTCTTGTCCAAGGGCCTTTGGCCCACGTGCCCTGTCAGGTGGTGGTCCTGTCCAGCAACCAGAGACAGGAAGGCTTTGTATTCACCTGTTCCCGGGGGTATGCCCTGGATGTGGTCAATATTCTGCTTGCCGCTGGACAAGAGTTCGGGCTGCGGCCGGGCGGGGAGAAGCGAATGCTCGGTTTTTGGGGAACCACAGAGGTATCGTGACCCCGATATCCTTATCAGATTGAAAATATGTATTGTTCAGCGATTCTGGTAAACCTAAGGTGCACATCATGTATTGATCTTGACGGAGACATGACATCGGCCTAAAGTATTGCTAAATAATAGCCAGATTCCATTGCCTGAAGTGGTTCAAGGAGGTCCATCGCAGATGATTACCTATGAGAATGTGACCAAGATATTTGGTTCCGGGCCTGATGCAGTCACTGCCTTGCGTGATGTATCCTTTGAAATAGCGCAAGGGAATCTGGTCATCTTTCTTGGTCCCTCCGGGTGCGGAAAAACCACCCTTTTGCGGATGACCAACCGGCTGTTGGCCATCACCAGGGGTAAGATCATAGTTGATGGAAAAGACATCATGAATGTGGATCAGGTTAAACTCAGGCAGACCATGGGGTACGCCATTCAGCAGATCGGCCTGTTTCCGAACAAGACTATTGCCGACAACATCGCCACAGTACCCAAGCTTTTGGGCTGGAAAAAACAGGATATCCAAAAGCGGGTGGACGAGCTCTTGAGTATGGTCCAACTCGAGCCGTCCGCCTTTCGGGATCGATACCCGGCCGAACTCTCCGGAGGGCAGCAGCAGCGGATCGGTGTGGCCAGATGCCTGGCCGCCAATCCGGATATCTTACTCATGGACGAGCCCTTTGGGGCCATCGACCCCATCAACCGGGAAGAGATCCAGAACGAGTTTCTCCGCCTGCAACGCAAGTTGAAAAAGACCATCGCCTTTGTCACCCACGATATCCATGAAGCGATCAAGATGGGGGACAAAATAGCCATCTTTTCCGAAGGCCGATTGGAGCAGTACGATTATCCGGAAACCATTCTGGCCCAACCCAAAAATCAGTATATTGCCGATTTCGTGGGAGCGGACCGGGCCCTGAAGGTCTTGGGCCTGATCCATGTAGAGGAGGTCATGGACCGCAATCCACAGAACGTGGTCCAGGGAAAGACCACGGCCCAGGAAGCCCTGAGCCTTTTGGAGGGGAACGATTTTCGACATCTGGTGGTCCTGAAAAAAGGCAAGGCCATCGGCTATGTGCATAAAAGGCACCTGCGGGAAGAGCATGCCCCGGTTCAGGATCTGGCTGTGCCCTATCCAGTGCGGGTGGATGCTGATATGGCTTTAAAAGACGTCATGTCCTTCATGCTCATGCACGACATGCGGGTTTTGGCCGTCATGGACGAGGATGGGAACTTTGCCGGAACAATTGCCTACGATCATATCCAGAAGAGGATTTTGGCCATGTACTCTGGAGAAGACCAGGATTCAACCGGGACTAACCCGAGCTGAGGCGGTGCTGTCATGATGGTTTGGGACTATATTGTCAACAATACTGCCAAGTGTATTGAGTTGACCCTGGAGCATATTTTCATTGTCGGCATGGCCTGCTCTTTGGCTATTGTCATCGGGGTGCCCATAGGCGTTGCTATCACCCGAAACAAGAGTCTGGCCAGCAAGGTGCTCAACACGGCCAATATCTTTATGACCACCCCGTCCATTGCCCTGTTCGGGATCATGATTCCCATCTTGGCCCCCTTTGGGTACGGTTTAGGCAAAGTCCCGGCTATTATTGCCCTTATTCTCTACAGCCAGCTGCCGATCATCCGTAATACCTATGTGGCCATCAAAAATGTGCCTCCAGAGCTCGTGGACGCAGGGCGGGGGTTGGGCATGACCAGCTGGCAGAGACTCAAGGAGATCGAGATCCCTCTGGCCGTTCCGGTGATCATTGCCGGACTGCGAACGGCTGCGGTCATGAGCATCGGGATCGCGGCCATTGCCGCCTATATCGGGGCCGGTGGGCTGGGTGTGCTCATCCAGCAAGGTATCGGACGCTCCTATGAACCGATGATTTTGACCGGTGCTGTGCTGGTCTCTGTTCTGGCCATATTTGTGGATGGTTTTATGGCCGGATTGGAGAGTCTGGTCACTCCCAAAGGTCTCAAGGTGGGCAGGAGGTTGCGACATGGGTAATATTCTGATTCGAATATACCGGCTGATAATGGTTTTGTTCCTGCTGGCTGCCGGGGTACTTCTGGATCGGACCGGTATGCTGGAGTATATGGCCGATCCCTACGAGTTTGCCTATGTATTGGCCCTGGCCCGCCAGCATATAGTTATGGTGGCGGTGGCCATGGTTTTGGCAACCGCCCTTGGCGTGGGAATAGGGATTGTCTTTACCCGGGCCCGGATGAAGAAGTACGCCGGTGTGGTCATGTATATCGTTGGGCTGGGCCAAACCATTCCCTCTCTGGCTGTCCTGGCCATTGTCATGAGTTTTATGGGTATAGGGTTTGAGCCTGCGGTTTTTGCCTTATTCGTCTACTCGGTCCTGCCCATTGCGAGAAACACGCTGGCCGGGATCAATGCCGTTCCCAACTGGCTTTTGGATGCGGCCAAAGGCATGGGTATGAACAATTGTCAGATTTTGTGGCATGTGGAATTGCCCAACGCCATGCAGGTCATGCTCACCGGGTTTCGTGTCTCCTTGGTCATCTGCATCGGAACTGCAGCCCTGGCATTTTTGATCGGAGCAGGGGGCCTGGGAGAGCAGATTTTTATGGGGATTGATCTGATGCGTACGGACAAGCTCCTGGCCGGAGCGATTCCGACCATCCTGTTGGCCCTGCTGGCCGACTATCTGTGCGAATTTCTCGGTTTGTTGCTCATTCCCAGGGGACTCAGGCTGGAGCAGGCATTGTAGATTACTCTATGTTGTATAACCACAAATAACAAAGAACTATAATTCTATAACACAGCGTAGTTAACCATCGCCTGACTTTTGGCGGTGGTGTCAATAACCCAAAGAAGGAGGTTTAGTGATGTCTTTGTATAAGTTCATGTTCACAGGTGTAGCGGTTCTTTTGGGCTTCTCTCTGATCATCCCTGGGACGGCACAGGCGGAGAAGGAGATCACTGTTGGAGGCAAGAACTTTACTGAGCAGTATATTCTGGCCAACTTAGCCAAGGTCCTGTTGGAGGACAAAGGATTTGATGTGGAAATGAAAACCGGGGTCGGTTCATCAGTCTGTCGTCAGTCCCTGGAACACGGGCAGATGGATATGTATTTCGAGTACACCGGAACCGGGTATACTGTCTTTTTGAAGCAAGACGACAAAGATATCATGAGCGATGCGGAAAAAGTGTATGAGTATGTAAAGAAAGCGGACGCGAAGAACGGCCTGGTCTGGCTGGAGCCATTGCAGTTCAACAACACATATACGTTGCTCATGCGCAAGGACCAGGCCAAGGAGCTGGGCATTTCGTCCATCAGTGATCTGGCCCAGTATATGAATGAAAATCCGGATGAGTTGACCATTGGGGTCAACGCCGAATTCTGGGAACGGCCGGACGGGTTCAAGCCTTTGATGAAGCTCTACAATTTCCGGGTGCCCTACGGCAAGGTGCGCAAAATGGATTCCGGGCTGGTCTATCAGGCCCTACGGGATGAAAACGTGGATGTGTCCATGGGTTTTGCCACTGACGGACGGATTTCCGCTTTTGGTTTTGTTATCCTGGAGGATGACAAGAACTATTTTCCGACCTACAATCCGTGTCCTGTGGTCCGTAAGGATGTCTTGGAAAAGTATCCGGAGCTCAAAGAGATCTTCCAGCCTCTGTCCGAGAAGCTGACCACAGAGGAAATGCAGAAACTCAATGCCCAGGTGGACTTGGAGAACAAAGACGAGGAAAAGACCGCCCGGGATTGGCTGAAGGCCAATGGGTTGATCTAAAACCTGGGATCGAATTGATTGTGATTTGATACATAAAAGCCGGAGTTCTCTCCGGCTTTTGCTTTGTTTCTGTTCAGCTTTGCCTCCGGCAAATCTGAAATATTTTTTTGCCCCAAAGCGGGAAAAGATGTCAGAAGAATCCGGAATCAAGCCATCATCCTCAGAATTTCAGTATGAGCAGTCGGTTACGGTTCCCCGCCCTGGTTAGGGCGGGGACAGGGG